>JBDTTL010000032.1:0-22735 GCA_039930665.1 Acidobacteriota bacterium | reverse complement strand
GCACTGCTTGATCCAGATCTTCTCGAATCGCATTCGAGGCTAATATAGCGCTCTGGAATACTGGTCGGCAACAGAGCGTCTCGGGCATGTGCTGTCTATATCGCGGTACCGTCCGCGGAAACGCGGCCATCTATGAAACTGAACGCCTGTGGGTTTGAAAACCAACCTAATTAATTGAACGCACTAGGGTTGCGAATCTGAACGCGGCCAAATCCGCGTAAAACCGTTCTAGGGGCGCAGCGCGGCCACCGTTACTTCAGCGCAATTGCCCCGGCGCCCCAGATCCTCTTGGTCTTTCGGTTCTGCAAGAACACGACCAGCTTGAGATTTTCGCGCTTCCACGACGGGTCTAGGTGATAGCGCGCCTGTGCGGCATAATTGCCGTCTTTGGGGTTGTCGATCCGGCCGACGTTGGCGACCGTTCGCACCACTCCCGTGTGGCGCAGCTTGCGGCCGCCGTTTTCGCCATGCTGGACGTCGGTATCGAGACGCGTCTCGGTAACCGCCAGCACCACGTCGGCGTCTCTGGCGCCCGCGGGCAACTCGGTCGCTTTGATGTTGACCATGTCGCCCGCTGTCGTTAATTCCACTTGCGCGGTTGGCGCTTGCGCAGCCTTCAAAATTTCTTTGCGCGCCCTGGCCTCATCGGAGCCTACGAATTCCGCTTGGCCATTCACTACTACTTGCGGCGTGTACGGACCTTCATTGCGGAATAGGAAGGAGTAAGCCTCTTGCCGCTTAGTGAAGGCGTCGGCTGAGAAGCGGTCCTTCCAGCCCAACCGGTCCCAATATGTGACGTGCTCGCCAAGCGCGATCACGGAAACGCCCAGCACGCCAATGCCGGATTCAAGACGCTCCAGCACCAAGTCGGCGGGAGGGCAGCTTGAGCAGCCCTCCGAAGTAAATAGCTCAACCACCACCGTCTTCGCAGGGGGAGCTGCGACCATCGCGAGGCTCGCTGAAACTACCAACCCAAACACGGATTTGCGCCACATACTTCTTTAAGCATAATGCCGCCGTTTTATTCCCGCGAAAACGGGGAGTCCGTCCGATCTGCTCTATATGACCCGCTGCGCGGTGAGCACCAGGCGGGGCGATCCAAGTTCGTATCGCTCACCCGAGAAGCCGCTGGCCAGGGAAACTACGTCGAATCCCGCCTCGGCGAGCATCTTTTGATTTCCGCGACGGTGAATACGAAGCTGGAAGAAGGTCGGGTTTCGACGGTGCCGCTTTGGACGAAGGTATAGTCGATATCCAAACGGCTATCGGCGGGGACATAGGCGGCCTTGCTCATCACAATGATGTCGTCGAAGCGGTGCCAGCGTTGGGGAAGCAGCGTAGGCAGGATGGACTCTGCGGCGCAGCCGGTATCAATCACCATTCTCCCTCCTGGGCGAATGGCTCTACCGAGCGCGGCTAGAAACGCGACTACGCCGGAGCGGTCCAGATAGGGGAAACTGTTGCCGAAACAGAAGGCGCCGTTGAAGAAGTCCGCGGCCAGCTTCGGGGTACGCATATCGCCCTGGTGCAAATCAACCTCAAGTTGCTCCTCCCTGGCGCGTAATCGCGCCACGCCCAGGAAATCGGCCGAGAGATCGATGCCGGTCATGCGATAGCCGCGCCGGGCGAGTTCAATCGAATGCCGGCCGCTTCCGCACGGGATATCGAGCAGGTATGCTCCGGGAGGCGGCGCGAGTGTTTGCTCCAAAAAATCCACTTCTGTAAGAGTAAGGGCGGGTGGGATGGCGCGATTCCAAAACTCCACGGCGACGCCCTGAAAAAAAGTTTCAAACCATTCAGGTTGCAATTGGGTTCTCCTGTGACAC
Source organism: Acidobacteriota bacterium (assembly GCA_039930665.1). Lineage (GTDB taxonomy): Bacteria > Acidobacteriota > Terriglobia > Bryobacterales > Bryobacteraceae > Palsa-187. Next base: position 20,909 of record JBDTTL010000032.1, on the reverse strand, counting down.
GAAGGCGCCGGACGCGCACACGAGGGCTTGGATCCGGCCAACGAAGGGCCGCAAGGAAGAGATTTAGCGGACGGCGAGAATCATCACAGGCTCAAGGGGAGTATAGCAGAGACGATCGCTACTGACTCACGCTCAACAGGTTGCCGTCGGGGTCTTTGAACCAGGCGCCTTCAGCGCCGCCGGGTGCGTTCCAGACGCCAAGTTCGTCCTGTTCCGTCCACGGAAACCGCTCGAACCGTACACCTGCGGCAGTGAGGCCGTGCACTGTCGCGGCGATGTCGTCGACGCTCCACCCCAATACCGTATAGGGAGCCGGCGGATTTCGCGTACGATCGCCACGCGCAGGGTAGTGCCGTGGGCGTCGAATACAACTGCGAAGCCGTCTTTCGATGCCAGCGGCGGTCCGAGGACACCGCCATAGAAAGCCTTGGCGCGCGCGGCATCGGTGGTTACGAATGCGACGGGTTTAGAGGATTCCAGCATTACGGATGCCACTAAGGATAGAACAGCCGGGTGCCGAATAGGAGGGCGGTGCTCGCGACGTGCTACGTTTTAGACTTGGAGAATTTCTTCGGTAACGCGGCGGTGGCGGGCGCGCTCACAGAGATGGCTGCGAGTGGTCGAATCCCGCAGACTCTGCTCTTTTCCGGACCGGAAGGTGTGGGCAAGGCAACCTTGGCGCGGCGCTTCGCTGCTTTGCTGGTAGGCGCGGCGACGCCGACTGACTTGGCCAAGATCGAGCAGGACGATCTGAGTCTCGAATCCAACCTCGAAATCATTGCAGATCGCGAAAAATGGCCGTCTGACAAGCGTAACGAAGACCCGCTGTTTTTTTCGTCGCATCCAGATGTATTAACTTTCGCTCCAGATGGCCCTCTGCGTCAGTTGACGATTCAGCAAATGCGCCTGCTCAAGGACCGGGCATCGCTGAAGCCGCTGAAGGGGGCGTGGCGCGTATTCCTTATTGACGATATCGACCGCGCCAATGAGCAGGCCGCCAACTCCCTGCTGAAGACGCTGGAGGAGCCGCCTTCGCATTTGGTCCTGATCATGACCGCGCGCAATCCGTACGATCTGCTCGCGACCATCCGCTCGCGGGCCGTGCCGTTTGGATTATCGCGTTTGACGGGCCAGGAAATGCACGCTTTTTCGGCTGCCCGCCAGCTTGACCATGCCGAGCGCCGCTTGCGCCTGGCCGAAGGCTCGCCGGGCATTGCGGTATCGCTCGACCTCGAAACCTACGACCGCCGCCGCGATGCCATGCTGGCGCTGCTGCGAGTCGCCAGCGGCCTGGAGCCCTTCGGAACGTGGCTGAGGCATTCCGATTCCATTGCGGCGCGTCGCACCGAAAAACTGGATTCCTATCTGGAAGTTCTATACGTCCTCCTTGAAGACGTGCTGCGCGCGGCGAACGGCGTGGCTCCGCTGCGCAACGAAGACGTGCGTGGGCAGATCGAACCATTGGCCAGCCGGGTCTCGTTCGACTGGCTGCGCACCGCAGTGGCGCGCGTCGACCAGATGGTGCTTCTGGTCAGACGCAATATCCAGAAGTCCATCGCGCTCGACGCGTTCGCCGCGGAATTACGCGGCGCTACCTGACCCAGTCCGGCTTGACGTATGCGTAGAACAATGTCAGCAGACCCATCAGGCAAACCAGGAACACACTATGGCGCAGGGTGAAACGCAGCAGCTTCGATTCTTCGCTGCGCGCCATGCCGGTCGCCGCGGCCGCTACGGCTATGCTCTGCAAGCTGATCATCTTACCCAGCACACCGCCGGCCGAGTTCGCCGACGCCATCAGCACGGGGTTCAAGCCCAGGCTGGTCCCCGTAACTACCTGCAACGTTCCGAAAAGCCCGTTGGACGCGGTATCGCTGCCCGTAAGAAAGACACCGAGCCATCCCAGCAGCGCGCTAAAAAACGGGAAGGCCACTCCGGTCGCCGACATTACCAGTCCTAACGTGGCGGTTTGCCCCGAGTAGTTCATGATATACGCGAGCGCAAGTACGCTGGCAATCGTCAGCAACGGTAGCGCGAGTTGGCGGGCCGTAGCTGCTATCACTTTTGCGAGTCTTGGAACGCTGACGCGCAGCACGATGCACGACGCAAACACCGAGAAAAGGCACGCCGTCCCTGCGGCGGACAAAAGGTTCAGGGTATAGCTTGCCGCATAGGGTGCAGGCGCAGGCGTAATGGGCGGCATGCGCTGAATCATGTTATGCAAACCCGGCCAAGGAATGATGACCGTGACCTTATCCAAAATCGCCTTACTGGTGGCGTTGCCCCATATCAACACGAAGATCACGAGCATCAGATACGGACTCCACGCCAGGAAGACTTCGCCCGCTGTATGGCGCGAAGCAATGCGCTCTTGATTGCGCTCGCTGGGCGGCGTCCAGAACTTCAGCAAAAGCAGCATCGCGCACATTGCGCCGACCGCGCTGAGGATGCCGGTGAGTAAGGGACCAATGTAAGTCGACACCACAAGTTGGATGCCCGAGAACGCCAAGCCGCACACGAGAGCCGCGGGGAGCGCCGCGCGCAAAGCCGGCAAGCCGCCCATGACCAGCATCAAATACGACGGCAGGATCAGGGAGAGGGGCGCGCACAGACGGCCAACATCCGCCGAAAGCGCTTCCAGGGGTAGCTTGGTCACGCCGCCCAGCATTACGATGGGAATGCCGATGGAGCCAAATGCGACAGGCACCGTGTTGGCAAGCAGGCAGATACTGGCGGCGAAAAACGGCTCGAATCCCAAACCAACCAGCATGGCTGCGGCGATGGCCACGGGCGTTCCGAATCCGGCGGCAGCTTCGAGGAAGCCGCTGAAGCAGAACGCGATCAGCAGAGCCTGCACGGGACGATCCTTGGTGATGTGCCCGAGCGAGTCCTTGATAATTTCGAATTTGCCGGTCTCGACCGTAATCCGGTAAAGCAGGATTGCGGTGAATACGATCCAGCCGATGGGCAGGATGCCGTAGGCCGCGCCGTAAAGGGCTGAGCTAATGGCCAGCGAAAACGGCATGTGATAGGCGGTCACCGAGACAATAGCGGACGTGACAAATCCGCTCATAGCCGCGACCCAGGCAGGTTTGCGGAATACACCGAGAACTACAAGAACTACAAATACCGGCAACACCGCTACCAGCGCGGACATTTCGAGACTACCGCCAACAGGATCGTAGGTTTGTGGCCACATGGTCTTGTATTATACTCGACCAGTCCAGTCTACGGTAACTAAATTGCCAGAAAAAATACTTGCGCTGGATTTTTTCGGGCGGGCGAAGGATCGCCGCCCGAGCTGGAGAGGCGGTTCAGTCAGATCCGCGCGGGTCGGAGACACGCGTCTAGGCTTTGGGGGACGCGGCTTTCTTGATCTCGACGCCGGCCATCTTTTCGACGAAGGTCACGATGGCAGAGTGATCCAGGCCTCCCTTGCCGTCATTCATAAGGGCCATCAGCATGTTTTGGACGGCGCTGGTGAGCGGAAGAGAGACTTTCATGGACTCCGCGGCCAGCAGCGCGTTGCGCAGGTCTTTTTGGTGTAGCGCGATGCGGAAACCTGGCTGAAAATTGCGCGAGATCACCATCGGCGCCTTGGCATTGAGGACCGTGCTGCCGGCCAGTCCGCCTTTAACGGCGTTGAATACGACTTCCGGGTCAAGGCCGGCGCGGGTGGCCAACGTCAGGGCTTCCCCCATGGCGGCGATGTTGCAAGCAACCATGATCTGGTTGGCAAGCTTAGTCACGTTGCCTGCTCCCACCGGCCCGGTCAGGGTGACGGAGGCGCCCATGTTCTTCAAGATAGGCTCAATTTTTTCAAACGCTTTGGCGTCCCCACCGACCATGATCGCAAGGGTACCCTCAATGGCCTTGGGCTCGCCGCCGCTCACGGGTGCGTCCAGGAACTCGACGCCTTTCGCGGCGCAAGCCGCGCCCACTTTCTGCGCGACCACGGGGCTGATAGAACTCATGTCGACCACTGTCGAGCCTTTGGCCGCGCCCTCCAAAATTCCTCCCGGGCCCAGTACCGCGGCCTCGACGTCGGGGCCGTCGGGCAACATGGTGATGATCACATCTCCCTTTGACGCGGCATCGCTGCCGCTCTTCGCGGCGGTCGCGCCGGCGGAAACCACTTCGGCGACGGGAGCGGGCGCCACGTCGTAAACCACTACTGAATGTCCCGCCTTAAGCAGGTTCTTCGACATGGGCTTGCCCATGATCCCTAAGCCGACAAATGCAATTTTAGCCACGATTGAATTCCTTTCCTTCTCTCGGTATGATTCCCCAGCGCGCGGTCGGGGATTCCGCTTGCTTGCGGAGTCCAAACGGCACCTTGATTATTGTAAGCCTGGAGACGTACAGATGCCAACGCGATGCCAGCTGCGCAGGGCGTGAAATTAGGCAGTGCTGGCAGTTTCGCCGGCGTTTTGATGGACCTTCACGATCTCATCGATCAGAAAGAGATCGGTAAGTAGAGCGCGAAGATGAATGGAAGCGTTCAGGTTGTCGATTAACTGAGAACTAATGGTGGGCTGAGCCAGTACGATTTCGATTGCTGCAAGGGAATCCTGCGCGTCCCGCCTCAGCATGGATACGAAAGCCTGGTAGCGTTCGGGTTGCTCCAAACCTTCCTGTTTAACCGCCTCCGCACAAACCTCAGCGAGACCGGAGAGGGCGGTTGCCGAACGCCCCAGGAAATCGCGGACCGAAGCGCCTTTCCCAGCCTCACCGGGCAAACCTTGCCCGGCGTAGGCCAGCATGAATTCATAACACTCTTCGATGACGTCGCAGCGCTCGGCTAGTTCCTTGAACATGTTTGAACGAAGCGGGATCTACTTGTTCGCCTCGACGGGCCAGCGCTCTGGATCGTGGTGCTCCAGATAATGCTCGCGCGTGATAGAGCCGCCGATCATAGACTTGGTGATGTCAAACTTTTCGGGGCGCAGGGCGAAGTAAACGTGGGCCATGATCAGGCCAATTAATCCCACTCCCGCCAACCCATGCAGCACGTACATCATGCCCCAGGTCCAGTCGCTAAAGAGATACGGATTCCGCGTGAAAAACGGGGTGCGCACGCGCTTCATCATGAACACGCCGGTGAGCGTGACCGACAGACCAGCCAGCACGATGATGAGGTGGTACATCTTGTTTTCCATCGGATACTTGGCGAACTTGCGCGGCTCGGGGGCCGATTTTCCGGTGGCACGCAACCAGCGCCGCTTGCCGTCTTCGATGTCGATCTTGTCGGGCCAGATGGACCAGAAATCCATCCAGAACGAAGCATGAAAGATATGAAAAATGATCGACGCCGTCAACACCAGGCCAGCGATCCAGTGATACTCAACCCAAGCAAACGGGTAGCCCATCTTGGGAAGAAAGGCGGTGATCAGCAACGCGAACATTGCAAGCGACATGACCCAGTGAAATATCCGGGCCACTCCGCTGTGGCGCTTTATCTTCGCGGGAATGCCCCGCGCCGCAGCCGCCTGGTCGGTCATGGAATACGTGTGAGTTTCCTTCGCAGCCAAAAACTGCACGTAAATCGCATGTACCATCAAAAACGCGAGTCCGCCGATGGCCGCCGCCCACATCAGGTAAAATTCGATATGGATGGGGACGCTCTGGCCCCACGGATTCGTCGCGGTCTCTATTACGCCCACTTTGGTTCCTCCACACCGCTAATTGCGCGCTTCACCAGATTCCGCATCAGGGGAAGCTTGTAACCGTTGTACCGAAGCGGCTCGGCGCCCACAATGGCCAGTTTCCCTGCCATCTCACCGGTAGCGGTATTGCGAGGCTGGCCGCGCACGGCGTCCTCGACTGCTGTCAAACGCAGCGGCGTTGCCGCGGCGGCGTTTATTACGACTCGAATCTTCTCTATGTTTCCGCCATTCACCACCATGGCAGAGGCAACGTTCATCAGCGGGAAGTCCCAGACCTGGCGGTCGCGAACCTTCTCGAAATAGAACTGCGCGCCAGCCCAAGTGGCCGGGATACGGATCGCCGTCAACAGATCACCCGGCTTCAGAACGGTCATATGGGTGATGTCGATGGCCGGCCCGACGAAGTAATCCTCAGCGTTGACCACACGCTCACCTTTCGCGTTGCGAATCACCATCTGCGCCTCAAGAGCGATCAGCGCCGGGGCGCTGTCTGATGGATTCACCGCGACGCAACGGTCGGCGTGCAGGATGGCGTGCTCACGATTGACGGCCGTCGGGGTATCCGCGAAGCAGATGTTGCCGCCGGCCCGATAGCACTTCCAGCCGCCGCGATAATACCAGCAGCGGGCATCTTGTGAAACGTTGCCGCCGATGGTGCCCTGGTTACGGATCTGCGGCGATGCCGCCAACTCCGCGCCGGTCGCAAGGATGCTGAACTTCTCCTTAACGATGGGGTTACGCACCACCTCCGTAAGAGTGGTCATGGCGCCGATCTCGAGGCCGCCGTTAACTTCCTTTACTCCGCGCAACTCGGCGATCTGACTGAGGTCGATGACTACTTTGGGCCGCTTAATGCGGTCTTTCAGCCAGTCGAAACTGTCGAGTCCGCCTGCCAGCACCCAGGCGTCGCTGCCGTGCTGATCAAGCAAGCCCAGAGCGTCTCCAACGGTTGCCGGCTGGAAGAGCTCGAACGCCGGCATGATGTCGCGAATGATAGCCATATATTCAAGTCTCCTAAATGTGAGCCGTCAGGCCCTCTTCCATGGGATGCCCAGCTTCAAGAGAGGCCAGGATCGAATCTGCCATTACCGGAGCGCGGCGGAATACGTCGTCGCCCAAAGCGTCGGAAAGCGCGTTCAAAATCGCCATGCAGCCGGCGCCGACTGGGGGTTCGCCTATACCGCGTGCCCCGATCGGAGTTTCAGGATCCGGAATATTCACCGCATCCCATTGCATATTCGACGGAACGTCGAGGATCGTAGGTGGACGGTTATGATGGAACCGTTTAGCCAGCGGAATACCGTAATGCTGGTCGTAAACCCACTTCTGCCCCAGAGCATGTCCGATTCCCAGCACGGAGCGGCCGAGAACCTGACCGCCGAGGGCGTGGGGGTGAAGCACGGTTCCCACGTCTGCCACCGCAAGATAGTCTTTGATGAAGTACTTGCCGGTTTCGAGGTCAACTTCCACTTCAGCGAAGCCCGCCACGAAGGAGTGGGTCAGGCCATCGCGCGGCATGGTGTCGCGAGCTACCGCCAGCAGCCCCTGCCCCGCGAGAGCGGTGGCGGAAGTCGCAGTCATCTTATTGATGCCCTTGGGGAGTTCATGACCGTCGTAAATTCCACCGAGTTCAATCGCCCGCTTGGCGGCCTGCGCCAAGCTCATGCCTGCGCCGCCTCCCTTGCGGGAAACTCGCTCATTAGCGACTACGTAATCGTCTGGCTTGCCGCCCAGATCTTTGGCGGCAATTTGCTGCAACTTTTGGATGGCGTCGGTGGCGGTGATATAAGCCGCGCGAGTCATCGCGTGGGTGGTCTGGCTACCGCCCGAGGGGCAGGCCCAGGGAAGGTTCTTCGTCGAACTTCCCCAGGCAATCTCTACCTTATCCCACGGCATGCCGAGCATTTCGGCCGCGACGCGGTTACAATCGTGGACGGATTCGGTACCGAGGTTTCCGATACCGCTTTGGACGTACATCTTTCCGTCCGGCTTGATCACGAAAAGTCCGTCAAAGCCGATCGAGCCGCCCACAAAACAACTGGTGGCGACACCGATACCGCGCACTTTGGTACCGCTGCGCTTGACTTGGGCTTTCCGCGCATCCCAGCGGAACAGTTCCTGGCCGCGATCGAGCGCCTCGCGAATAAACGAACTGGTGATATAAGGCCGCTTCCCGCGGACCGGCGGGCCAATCTCGGCTTTGCCTTCCGGGGAATTGATTTTGTGGATCTGCACCGGATCGATACCTAGCTTGCGTGCAGCCTTAGACAGGATCGGCTCCATGACCACAATGCCCTGGAAACCGCCAGGCTGGCTCTGTGAAACGCGAGGCGAAGTATTGGTTATCACACTGACGCCGCGCATGCGCATAGCCGGCGGCTGATACATGAGGGATGCCATGCGGCCCGCCGTCATGCCGTCGCCCTGCGCGTCATACGACCCGTTGTCGCAAATGGTGTACATGTCGATGGCGGTAATTCGGCCATCTTTGGTGAATCCAACCCTGGTCCGGCCATGTACGCTGGGACGCGCGCGTCCGATGAAATGTTCTTCCTCGCGGCTGATCCGCATCATAACCGGAGCCCCAACCTTCTTCGAAAGCAGGCACGGAATGACGGCGGAAATCGCCCCGGTGATCTTGCTGCCAAATCCGCCGCCTGTGTACTCACTGATGACTACCACTTTGGTGAGATCCGGCTGCTTTTTCTCATCGAGTAAGCCCAGCCAACGGGCAATCGCAGGGACCGTTTGCGCTGTGCTTTGGGTGCCGGTATGAACGTAAACCTTACCGTTCTGCCAGTACGCCATGGTGGTTCGGGTTTCGAGAGGCTGGTGACTGGTATTGGGCGATACGAAGGTTTCGTCCAGCACCAAATCGGCACTCTTGAGGCCCGCTTCCCAATCGCCGAAAGACCATTCCTCGGCAGGCTTACCCATGGGCATCTGCCCGTCTTTGGCGGCTGCAAAATCCTCTTCGGTCCACTTTAACTCCGCGACTTGGGCGGGTGGCGGCGGCAAAGGCGGCTTACCCGGTTCGGCTGGCGGAGCCGCCGGCCGCATCCAGACATTTCCCTGCACTCGCGCATTGGGGCCACCGGGACGCAGACTTACCAGGGGGTCCACAACATGCGGCAGACGCTCGTAGTCGATTTTGATCTTCTCGATCGCCTCGGCGCAAGTGAGCTCGTCGACGGCGCAGACCGCCAGAATCGGCTCTCCCTGATACATAGGCTCGTTGGTAAGCCCGCGGTCTCCGAGCTTGTTAGCCGGGATGACCACACCTTGATCGGTGATGGCGTCGGCGGGAGCCGGGAGATCGTCGGCCGTCAGAATCCCCTTCACGCCGGGCATGGCCAGCGCCTCGGAAGCATCGATGCTGCGGATGCGCGCATGCGCCATGGGGCTCAACAACAGCCTGGCGAACAGCATACCGTCGACGCGGTAGTCTTCGGCATACTTCGCCCGTCCGGTCACTTTCGCAACCAAATCGGGGGTTTGGTAATTTTTCCCAACCAGGCGATGCGGGGAATCGTTGGGAGTCGTCTTGGCTGGCATGTTAGCTTACCTTCCTTAAGTTCTCCGCACCCTTCATAAGCGCGGTGAGAATCTTGTCATAGTCCTGACAGCGGCATAAGTTGCCGGAAACACCGTGAGCCAGCTCGGCCCGCGTCGGCGAAGGATTCACTTTCAGGAACCCAACCGTCGCCATTACAAAGCCCGGCATACAGAACGCGCACTGGAAGCCTTGTTCGTCAACCACACCCTGTTGCACCGGGTGCAGTTTGCCGTTCGCTTCGAGACCCTCAATGCTAACGATATTCTTTCCGCGCGTGGTGTGGGTCAAAATTGAGCACGAATAGTGAGGCACATCGTCGATCAGCACGGTGCAAGCGCCGCATTCCGAGCGGTCGCAGCCGAGCTTCGAACCCGTAAGCCCAAGTTTATAGCGCAGCGTAGTGTTAAGGGTCTCCTGTTTCATTACATCGACCCGGCGCTGCTGCCCATTGACATTAAGAGTGACTAGACGCTCGACGGAGCCCGCCGCCGACTGTTGCGCCCGCACGGTGGACGTGCGGAACAGGTAAGCGCCAGACGACGAAACGGCGCCTGCCGCAATCACGCCCTTAATCGCACTGCGTCTAGAGATCCCTTTGGGGGCCTCTTCCATGTTATTCTTTTCCGCCATAATTTTAGATCACCTCGATGGTCGCACAGCTAAGGCCGGGCGACGCTGCTACGTGAATCGTGTTTACGCAACTCCATGGTTATGCGAACCTGCTGGTGCGAATTAATGTTACGCGATCAGATGTCATGTCGTCAACGATCGAATGGCCAAGTGCCCCTGGAAACCAACCAGCATAATTCCTATACTGTGGAAGCTCAGCGGTCACAATGGCAATCGATTTCAATACGGGAACAATTATACACCCTCGGAGAAAAGCCGCAAGGGGGCATCGGGAAAAGTTTCGGTCCCTCCGAAAGCTTAGATTTTCAACCGTTTTCAAGATCCCTTCGGTTCTCCCACGACCTCTTCTTCCACAGTAAGAGACCAATCCAGACTATTGGAATCAACTACCAGGTAGTAGAGGCGGGGATCTTCGGTCACGTAGGCGATGCCCTTGCCACTACCTTTGTGCTCCACCCCCAAGGCGATAGGACGCCCGCTTACGGCGCTATTCACCATGATGAGCAACTTTCCAGTACTGGGAGTGGTGTCGCCCTTAACTTCCCATTTGATACGCCACTGCGTGCTGTCAATATTAAAGGAGTCGGTCTGGGTACTACCCCGCCCTGACCAGTCCCCTATATGGCGCCAGCCGACAAGAGGTGTCTTAGGTTTCGCCGGCGCGGAGTTGCATCCTATAAAAGAAAAACTCTGGATGAGAAAAACCGCGGCGAGTGCGAACTGGGCTGCGATACCGCGGGGTTTGACTTGCATCATGGGCGGGCTCACTTTCATGATAATCCTGCCCGCGGAGGCCGTGCGCAGAAATACTTAACGGTCGACGCTCGATGCGTCCATCCGCTCCCTCGGAACTCGAACCCGAACGGCCGCGCGCTGTGCATTTCGGTCCCGAGCCAGCCCGGCAACGAACCAGACGGCGCCGCCTCCGATGACGATGAACATCAGCAGCCTAAGAACGCCGGCCCACAAAGCGGCATCGAGGACCGGCATTTCTATGCGATACCGGCTTAGCACGCCCCAGCGATCCATCATCCAATGCCAGGCCGTATGGGCAACCAGCGCGGACAAAATGATCGTGCCGGTGCGTTCGGGTACCGCATACCGGAATAGAAGCTCAAGAGCGGGGATCAGCATCGCCAGCACCAGCAATTGGCCCAGTTCGACACCGATATTGAACGATAACAGCGAAGTCAGCATATGCGACCCGGCCAGTTGCAGCGTCTGCCGGAGCGCAAACGAGAAGCCGAAGCCATGCACCAGTCCGAAGCCAAACGCGATCATCCATCGTCGCTTCACGGTGGCGCCCCCGACGATGTTTTCGAGCGCCATATAAACGATGGAAACCGCAATGAGCGTCTCAATCAAAGGCGGGAACCAGGATGCGTCGGGCGCCAGGTTATAGGCGGAAGCAATCAGAGTGATGGAGTGAGCCACCGTGAAGGCGGTCACCACCGGGATCAGGGCACGGAACTTCCGGAATGGGATCACCAGGCAAAACAGGAAAAGCAAATGGTCGGTTCCGTCGAGGATATGCCGGAACCCGAGGTCGACGAATCTGCCGGCCGCCTGATACCACTGCGGATCCAGCCTGACCAGGCCCGGATCGCTGATGAATTCGAATGCCCGAATCGCTCCATTGGGCAGCACGAAGCGGAGCACGGTAACCACGTTAACGCCCAGACGGTTCAGTCCGCCGGGGTTGATGGAGAAGCGGGATTGATCCGAATGGATGGGATATTCGAATAGGACATCGAGCATCACCTGGTCCCAGAAAACGTCGGTATCGAGTTTCGGGCCAGTGAGGTGCGCCATGGCTTCTTCGTAAGAAGCAAAGGACCTGTCCGATGGCAACGACACGCGCGTTTCCACCACGCGCGGCTTGGGCAGGACGGTGTTGTTTTCGTAGAGATCTATGAAGTCGGAGATCCACAGCGACGCCGCATCGGGGAGCAACCGATCGGTTCGCTCGATATCCAAAAATCCTTCCTTCCCGCGGACCGGGAAGTCGACGTCACGCATAGCCTTCAGGGGCACTCGAACCAGTAAGTGCAAACGGTCGCCCGCAGGCTTCAGAAACGCCTGGACGGTCACATCAGTCGGAATATCGTGGGCGCTCGCGAGGCGAGGGCTCAAAAAGAGCGCTCCGATAAGTGCCGCAGCGGCCGCGGTGCGAACTACGGGATCAAACTTCATACATCTCGCTCATGAACCGAGCGCCGCTATTTATTTTGCAGCGCCGTCCTTGGGAACGTGCAGCGATATGATCACCAGCGTATCTTCAATTTCGGTGAACGAATGTGGTGTATTTTCCGGAACTAGGATCCAAGCTCCCTTTGAGATATGCTGCGGGGTCCCGCCCTCGACGCTGGTGCCCTGCCGATTCGCCGCGTTGGTCCGATGCTCATTGGCAAGATGCCCGCCCATGGTTAGCTTGGCGGCGCCCTGCACTACGTAAATGATTTCTTTATCCTGCTCGTGGACGTTCGGGGGAGTATCGATTCCATGAACGCGATATTCGAGGTTCGCATGATAGGGAGGAAACGCCCACATCGGCTGAACAAAGTTTCCTTGATCGGGTTTCCGTTCGTTTTTCGCTTTATCGATCATGGCGGACACTTTCTCCGCATTAAAGAACACATCGAAAGGCGTCTCTGCGCTCAGCGCCATGGCGGCGCCCAGAAGTGCCGCGGTTCCCAGTAATATTCTGCTTACAGCTAGTCGCATCGTTTTCTCCTCAGGTAAGTGTATCAGTGATCCTTGGGATTTCGGGGAGATTGGCGGGGCGTTAAACCCGGGGGCTGAGAACAACCCCCGGGATGAAATACAGAAAATGCGATGAATTGAGCGCTACTTCTTGGTCGGCCAGACCACGCCCTGGTCGGCCTTTGCCGGGCCCATGCCCTTGTATTCGAACTTCTGGACGCGCTGTCCCCGATAGGTCTCGGTGGTAAAGACGTTGCCCTTCGAGTCTGTGGCGACGCTGTGTACGGCGTAGAACTGACCGGGCTGACGTCCCCCGTCGCCGAAACTGCTGACCACCTGGAGCGACTGGCGGTCGACGATGTTGACCCTCTCGTTCGCGCCGTCGGCGATATACAGGAACCTCTGTTGAGGATCTTTTGAGAACGCCACATCCCACACGGATCCGTCGCCCAGAGTGTTTTTATCGTAGATCTGCTCCTTTACAAAGGTCCCGTCGGTCTTGAACACCTGCAGGCGGTCGTTCACGCGGTCGCAGACATACACGAAACCGTCGTCGGATACATCGGCGCAATGCACGGGGTTGCGGAACTGCTGTGCGATGGGTGCTTTCGGATCGTAGTTGCCGAGGTTGGTGTCGTCGGGCTTGTGGCCGTAAGCGCCCCAATATCTCTTGAACTTGCCGCTAGTGGCGTCGAAGACAATGACGCGGCGGTTCCCGTAGCCATCGGCCACGTACAATTCATCGGTCTTCTTATCGATAAAAAGTTTGGCGGGCAGCCGGAGGTTTGCCGTGTCGTTGCTGCCTTTGCTCATTCCCGGCTTGCCGATCTGCAGCAGGAATTTCCCGTCCTGCGTGAACTTGAGGACCTGATTATCGTGGTAATAGGCATTCGCTGAAGTCTGATCTTCCATCGGCGTGCCTTCCTTCTTCTTGCTGGTAGAACCCGGGGGCGTGCCGCGACCATTGCCGCCGATCCAGACGTTGCCCTTGTAGTCGACGGTGATCCCGTGGTTCGACAGCGGCCAGTCATAGCCTTGGCCGGGGCCGCCCCAATGGTTCAGCAGGTTGCCCTCTTCGTCGAACTCGAGCACTGGCGGGGCCGGGGTGCAACACCTGGCGCTGTTGGTGAGCTGATAGGTTTCCTTGGCTTCGAGCGATCCGGCGCGATGAATGATCCAGATGTGATCGTTAGAATCCACCGATACGCCGATGGTGTTGCCGATCACCCAATGATTCGGCAGCGGCTTCGGCCACATCGGATTCACTTCAAATCTTGGCGCCTCCCCTCCTGCTGCCGCAGCCGCGGCCCGCCTTTGGAGTACAGCGGAGCCGACTCCGAGCGCCGCGACGACTGCAACCAGGCCCGCTCCGACTTTGAGCTTATGCGTCATAACTGATCTCCCTTTCGTGGGTACTGCCGATCTGGTATCGAGAACCTTCGACACTATACACGATTTTCTCCGCTGTAGCCAGCACCCGTGCGGACAGCACCCGTGCGGAATAGCAAGCAAAGCGGGTGGCTGGATTGGCCCAAACGACGTTGCAGACTGATTCCCTTACTTCGTTTGCATGTAGTCGAGAATGGCGTCGATATCCGCCGAAGTCAGTATTTTGGCAAAGGAGGGCATGAGTTTTCCGCCCACGCGTATTTTCCCGGCGATCGCTTGTCGCTCCGGCTTCGCGCCGCTCTTGGGCATCTGATCGCGCTGAAACAAATGATAGAAGCTAGGCCCAAGCTTTTGCGATTTCTCGAAGTCGACATCGTGACAAACTACGCAGTTCTCGCGATAGATCGCTTGTCCAATTTTCAAGCGGTTCTTTTCCCAGGGAACCGGATGCAGCCCGACGGGCGCCGGCCTGCCGAGGCTCAAAGCGCCCCCGGAGACTGTGGAACCCGCCTTCTTCGCCGAACCATCGTCTTTCCTGCCGAAATTCGCCGTAAGGTATTCGATGACTTCACTAAACTGCGCTGCCGTGCCCTCCGCTCCATTGCTCTTCATAGACGCGATGACTTCGACCCAGCCGGTGCGCGTGTTGCGCAGGTTGGTAGTGGTCTCGATATCGTGGCACGTCGTGCAAATGGTCTTGAACGTCTCTCGCCCTTTTCCTGCGGGAAGATCCTGAGCGGTTGCGCTGGGCGGAATGATCGCAGCCGCCGAAAGCAGCAGCAGAGCGCTCAAGCGGCGGATGCCGGAGCTATCCTTCATGCCACCTCCTTCAGTGCGATATCAGTAGCGCCCGCAGTGTCGAGGATTTGCCGCGCACGAGTTACATGAGGATCGAAGCAGCGGACACGCAAGCACATTACGCCCGGTAGGACCGTAGGTATGGGAACGTTCTTATCGCGCTTGCGAAGCAGGCCGCTTTCCCAGAGAAACCAGCCGAATGTTGCCAAAACCGAGCCAAGCAGCGTGGTCTCATAGGTGATGACCCCCGTTCCCCAAAAACTGAAAATGGGCATTCCGCCCGTGATGAGCCGGTAGTTGTGCTGTGCGGCGTAAACGCCGGCGGTGGCCAATCCGCCCACCACGATCGCTCCCACCACAGCCACCAGCGACATGCTGCTGGGCCGGTCCAATATTCCCCGCCGAAGTTCCACCGGCTCCTCCGAAAATATGTCCATATCGTCGGCTCCGATACCCGCCGCTTTCAACGCCAGGATGGCGCTTTCGAGCTTAGGTTGATCCCGGAACTCCGCCATCAAATACACGCCTACTCTTCCTCCACCGGGTGCGGCTTGAACTCCCACACTGCGATAATCGGGAACAACTTGGAGAACAAGAGATACAGCACAATCATACCGGCGAAAGTAGCAGCAGTGATCGCGAATTCGATCCAGGTGGGCGTGTAGATACCGGAAGCAGAAGTCATGCGCGGATTGCCCAGAGTCGGCGCCACAATCAGGTAGCGCTCCAGCCACATACCGGTCAGAACACACACCGAGCTGACCATGGCGGTGGTGATGGTGCGAAGTTTTCGTATCCCCAGCAAGATAAACGGCACCACAAAATTGCAGACCACCATGGTCCAGAAGAAGGGTGCGTAGGGCCCGCGAATCTTGCTTGCGAATACCGCCATTTCGCTCGGCTCGTTGCCGTACCAGACGGTCTGATATTCAGCGAAAGTGAAATAGAACCACAACAGGCTCATCAACAACAGAAGCTTCGACAGGTTATTAAAGTGGTGTTTCGTGAGGTACAATTCCAGACCCAAAGCGCGTCGCAGGATGCCCAACACTAATAAAAGCGCGGCGATGCCGCTGAAGATCGCTCCCACAACAAAGTAGGGGCCGAAGATGGTGCTGTGCCACATGGGTGCAATCGACATCGCGAAATCCCACGAGACCACGGTGTGCACCGAAATGGCCACGGCCAAGATGATGCAGGCCATCAGCTTCATCGCGCGTTCCAAAGCATGCCATTCGCGATCGCTGCCGGTCCATCCGAGCGAAAGAATTCGATACAGTTTGCGACGCCAGGGAACGTTGTGCTCGGCAAGCTGCGCCATGTCCGGGATGAGCGGCAGATAAAGATAAATGACGCTCCCAGTCACGTAGGTAAGGATCGCAACCAAATCCCATAGCAACGGCGAACGGAAATTCGGCCACAAGAGGCGCTCGCTGGGATAAGGAATCAGCCAGTAAAACAACCAGGAGCGGCCGAGGTGAATGATCGGGAACATTCCGCCGATCATCAGGCAAAATACCGTGATCGCTTCCGCCGCGCGCGTGACCGGTTTGCGCCAGCCGGCGTCGGTCAACCGCAGAATCGCGGAGATCAGCGTGCCCGCGTGTGAAATCCCGATCCAAAAAACAAAATCTACGATATAGAAACCCCAGAAGACGGGACGGTTCAGGCCGGTGACGCCCATTCCATCGCGGACTTGAATGCCCCATGCCACGGCACCCAGAATCACGATCGACAGCGCGCCGAATACCGTAGTCCAATACGCCGAGCTTCCCTTGGACAGCGGGCGGAACAGATCTTCGCGAATTTTTGCGTACGGCAACAACTCGGGTGCGGACGCCGCCATGCTTTACTTGGCCCTCTCCAGATAAAAAACTTTGGGCTTGGTGCCGAGCTCGCCCAGGAGTAGCGTCGAGCGCCCGCTCCCTGCCAGTTTCGACACTTTGCTTTCGGGATCGTTCAGGTCCCCAAAAGCCATCGCCTCTGCCGGGCAGGACTGCACGCAGGCCGGCTGAATCTCGCCATCCGCCAGCGGCCGATTTTCAACCATCGCATCCCGCTTGCCGCGCTGAATCCGCTGCACGCAGAAGGTGCATTTTTCCATGACGCCGGCCGGACGAATCGCGACATCCGGATTGTGCTGTAGCTGGAGCGGTTCGGGCCATTCCGGCGCGAACCAGTTAAAGAAACGCACGGTGTAGGGACAATTATTGGCGCAATAGAACGTCCCGACGCAGCGATTGTAGACCTGCACGTTCAGCCCCTCGGGGTTGTGATACGTAGCGTAGGTCGGGCACACGGGTTCGCAGGGCGCGTTGTCGCACTGCTGGCAAAGCACTGGCCTATACTTTACTTTCACGTCCGGAAATTCGCCCTCGTAGTAACGGTCTACGCGAATCCAGTGCGCGGTGCGGCCCTTTTCTGCTTGATCCGGACTCGACACCGGCAGATTGTTTTCCGCATGGCAGGCCACTACACACGCTTCGCATCCCGTGCAGCGGTCCAAATCAATCGACATTCCCCAACGATGTTCCATGCGTTTACCTGTGGATGTCTCTTTCTTCACGGTCGGGCGTCGAGAACTGAATCCATTGCTTGCGGTCGCCCACGCGTGACACCTTCACGCGCGTGCCGCCGAGAACCAACGCTCCTGTCGACTTCTCATATGCGGACGCCAAAATCGACAATGGATTCGCGCCGCGCCCGGTCGCGTAGCGTCCATAATGTGTGTGGCCGTCGCCGATGGGCATGCTCACCACGCCGGGAATCGCTCCGGGATGGACATAGGCGGGGGCGTCAATCGATCCATGCGCCGACTCGACGCGGACGATATCGCCATTGGCGACGCGCAGCCCCGCGGCGGTCTTCGGATCGAGCTCCACCGGTAAACCCCAGATGGAGCTCGACACCGGATCGGGCAGTTCCTGCATCCACGGAAGGTTCGCGCCGGATCCATCGTGGTGCTGGAGCGAAGTATAAGGTTGGAACGCAAGCGGGAACTGCGCCGCGTCGCCCGCCATTGCAGACGAGGTCGCCTCAAATTTCGCGTCGCTGATGCGCGGAGCGGCGGCGGGCGCGGCATCGTTCCAGAAGCCGCCTTGATGCAGGATGTCGTCTATGGTCGTCTCGCCCGCCGCGAACGGCTCCACAAGTTCCCTCACGCTGACGCCGTCATAGACCACCTGCATTTTTTTCGCGATCTCGGCCAGAGTTCTTTCCACCGCCCGCGTATCATACAACGGACGAATGAAGGGGCTCCCCACAGCCATCCCCACTCGGTTCGACACCGCGGGCACCAGCGCGATTTCGGACTCCAATGTATCGTGATCCGGCAGGATCAAATCCGCAAACGCGCTTGAGTCGTCGAGAAATGTTCCAAAGTTGATAACCGTTTCCGCACGCTTCAACGCTTCTTCAACTCCACTGGACTTCGGGAACAAGTACGCGGGATTTGCACCGTCGATCAGAACCACCTGCGCGCGCGAGAGAGCGTCGGCCACGCGGTAGTTGTCGAATGGAGTGACGGTCTCCTTCGCCGGAGCCAGAACTCCGCCGGGCTTGCCTACAGCTCCCAGCATGACATTGATGTAGTGCGAGGCAATCACCGCGTCGAGCGAGTTGTTCTGCACGATGGATGCTCCACCGATCACCAGCGGAGTGGGTGATTCGCCCAGTTCCTGGACCACTTCGCGAACGCGCTTCTCTTCCAGGCCGCAAGCGGCTAGCAACGCCTTCACGTCGGCGGAGCGGAAGGTATCAGCCGCTGCCTTCGGGAGATCCTTGGCATTGCGAGCGAGTTTGGTGTCGAACAGTATCCGTCCAACCGCCGCCAGAAATTGCGGCTCCGCTCCCGGATGCACTGGCAGCCATCGATCCGCCGCCGCCGCGGTGATGGACAGGCGCGATTCCGCCTGCACCAATCGTCCGCGCACCTCGCGGCGCCCTTGCCGGAAAGATCCATACTGGCGGGCGTAATAGACCGGCGATGTCCAGCCGCCCAGGAAGTCTGCGCCGACGCCTAAAACAAACTGGGCATTGGCCAGATCGTAGACCGGTTGACCCGTCCATCCGAAAACCATTTGCGCGGCTTTGCGCTCTACCGGATGATCCGTGATGGAGCACACAATGGGAGCCGGCGCTTTCAAAGCTTTCGCGAACCGGTCGAGCGCCAGCGAGCGGGAACCGGCGGCGCCGCCCGTGAGAATCACGATCCTGCCGGGATCGGCGGCTCTGGCTTTTCCGATCTTTTCGGCCGCGGAAGCAATCGCCGTATCCCAGGAAGTTGCCGCGAACTGCCCGCTGCCGCGCTCACCCGAACGCTGCATGGGGCCGCGCAGCCGGTCAGGATGATACAAGGCCTGGACCGCGGCCTGCCCTCTGGCGCACAGCCTGCCACCACTGATGGGGTCGAGCGGATTGCCTTCCATCTTCTTCACGGCGGCCACGCGCTCCCGAACTTGCTCACCCTTGTCGGTAGTGACGCGTTCGCCTTCCATGATGCGCGCCAGCGTTCCGCATCCCGCGCTGCATGCCGTGCAAACTGCCGGGTGCCACTGCTCTTCGCCAGGAACGATTTCGTAATCCGGCACCAGCAGCGGCATTAACTTGCCGACGCTGGTTCCGCACCCGGTGGTGAGTGCCCCGGCCGAGGTGGCCGAAAGAATCCGGAAAAAGACGCGCCGATCCATGGTTACTCGGCCGTCCTGTGGGCCACCATGACGTGAATTTCGTCTAGTAGTGACATGTGGCGCAATCCTCGGACGCGTGATTCTGGCGGTGGCAGGTCAAGCAAGTCCCCATCGTGTGCTTTACCAGGCGCTGCGCCGTCGTGGCCTGCGTCATATCGCCGTGACACCGCGAGCACTGGACGCTGGCCCGGATATGCGGCGCGTGTTGAAACTTCACCAACGCGCCTGGATCGAAGCGGTAAACGCGCTGCCACGGAATCTCGTGCCGTGCAGCGGCATACTCGGCGACTTTCCTCACTTCTGGATTGTCGATGGCGATCTTACCGTGGCACAACATACATTTCGCCACCGATGGAATAGTCGCGCGCGCGCCTGTATCGGCTCCGCTGTGACAATCGAGGCACTTCAATCCGTGATCGATATGTATCTTATGCGAATACGCGATGGGCTGCTCGGCATGCAGCACCGGCCCCGTGAGCGCCAGAACCATCGTCACGAGGTACGCTGGAGGAAAGTGGCGAGTGCCTGAGCGGCGTGACTCATCGAACCTCGACCCGTTAGAGCGGTTAATGCAGTCGTTCATGGACTTGAGCCGGCGCTTCTCGATACCAACGTGGTGCCTGTGTTTACCGGCGTTGACGGATCCCCACCCTGCCTCTGCTGATGCTACCACAACATGATTTATAAACTCCCCCACTACGGCGTCAGCCGTGAAACCTCAGGGCGCCGCGTTACGCCTTTGGAAATCGGGTCCTAATAGTATCGCGGTGGAAGAGCGCGGTCAATATCGGAGATCAACATCTTTGATGATTCAGAGCGACTCGGAGCTTCCAACCCTGCCATTCAGCGCTGCAAGTTACCTCATTAGCGTGTCACTATATATACTTATGTCCATGAGGGTCGCATGAGAATATTAGCAAGGAAGCATTTGCTGCTGGGAGTCATGCTGCTGCTCCCGGGGCTACTATACGCTCAAGTAACCGCCGCGATTTCCGGCAGGGTCAAGGACGCGAGCGGCTCCCCTGTCGGGGGCACAACCATCACCGTAAAGAGCATCGACACCGGCGCCACGCGGTCCGTCACCACCGACCCTGACGGCAACTTCAGGGTTCTCTCCCTACCGGTGGGCCAGCAGGAATTGAAGGCGGAAAAGACCGGCTTCAAGGTAGCGGTGCGAAGCGGCGTTGACCTTGCCGTGGGCCAGGAGGCGGTCGTCAACCTTGAGCTTGAAGTTGGCGAACTGGTGCAGCAGATAACCGTGGTGGGGGAAACGCCGATAGTGAACACCACTACCTCCTCGGTTTCCGGACTCGTGAGTGAGCGTGAAATAAAGGATCTGCCGCTCAATGGCCGGAGCTTCGACAACCTGATTGCTCTGAACCCCGGGGCCATCAGCTACGGTCTGAAGAGTCCCAATACCATCACCAGCATGGGGAACACCTTTTCGGTTTCGGGCCGGCGGCCGATGGATAACATATT
>JBDTTL010000031.1:0-23269 GCA_039930665.1 Acidobacteriota bacterium | reverse complement strand
CCCCCCGCCCCGGCGGAACCCGAGAAGCCCGTGGCATCGGCGCCGCATGAGCATGCCGAAGCTCCCGCACCCGTGCGTCCGGCGTTTCCGCTGCGCCCGCCGTTGGCGACCGGACATCTCGGTGGCGCGAACGCTCCTGCCAATCGGGGTCCGGTAATTCCGTCGCGCCCCGCGCCTCCACCGCCGCGACCTGGACAGATTCTTTCAGGACCGCGCCAGCCTCTCCCCCCGATAGCCGACACTGCGAAACCCTCGCCGGGAGCGAGCGCGCCCATGAGCAGTCCTCCATCTTTGCACTCTGCGCATCCTGCTCCCTCCGCGCCTGCGCCACCCGTGATGATTACCACGCCGGGCGCACCGCGGCCCAGTTCCGCCGTGCCGACGATTCCGATGCCGGCCCGGCCCACGCTGAGACCTTCGCCGGGAGCGGCGCCTCCTCAGCAAGCTGCGGGAACGGGCATACCGCTGCGTCCGCCAGCCAAGCCGAATTTGGTGGGTCAACCTGCCGCACGACCTGTGGTTCCGCCGCGCGCCGACATGGTAGCGCGGCTTGCCCGCCCGCCGGCCATGCCGGGATCTCCAGCGCCGGGTGCACCCCGCCCGGGAATGCCGACCGCTCGCCCCGCGAGCCCGGTTCCCGGCCGTCCGATTTATACCGGTCCCGTTCGCCCCGGACAGCCTTTGATGCGCGGACCCAGTGGCCCGGGCGGCCCGCGTCCGACAGGTCCGGGTGGCCCGATGCGCGGGCGTCCGATGCATCCGACGTCGCCCTTGCGGGCGGAACCCGCAACCCTCCCGGCTGATCCGGGACGCCGCCACGCCACCAAGCCAGGAACGCGCGGCACCGGTCACCGCCGCGAGGATGAAGAGGGCCGCATCCGCCCGGTGATGCGCCGCCAGGAATCGTTCCAGCCGCCGCCCATCGATCGCGAGATCACCATCGCCGAAGGCATCACGGTAAAGGAGCTTTCCGAAAAACTGGGCATCAAAGGCAACCTGCTCGTGAAGCGCCTGGTGGAGAAAAAGATTTTCGCCACCATCAATCAGACACTGGACGTAAAGCTGGCCGAGGAGCTGGCGCGCGATTTCGGGGCGTCCACCAACAAGCTCAGCTACGAAGAAGAGAGCACGCACGACATTCAGCAGACCGAGGTCGACCTGGATCGTGAGAAGCGCCCTCCAGTGGTTACCATTATGGGCCACGTCGATCACGGCAAGACGTCGTTGCTGGATGCGATTCGTCTGGCCAACGTGGCGGGCGGAGAAGCCGGCGGGATCACACAGCACATTGGCGCCTATCACGTGGAGAAGAACGGCAAGAACATTGTCTTCATCGATACGCCGGGTCACGAAGCGTTCACGCGCATGCGCGCTCGCGGCGCCAAAGTCACTGACATCGTGGTGCTGGTGGTCGCGGCCGATGACGGCGTAATGCCGCAGACCCTCGAAGCCATCGACCACGCCAAGGCAGCCGGCGTGCCGATGATCGTCGCGATTAATAAAATCGACAAGCCGGATGCTCAGCCCGAGCGCATCAAACAGCAGCTCGCCGACCGCGGTCTGCTGGCTGAAGATTGGGGCGGCGAAGTAGTAATGGTTCCGGTTTCCGCCAAAGCCAAGACTAATCTGGATCTGCTGCTCGAAATGATCCTGCTGGTGGCCGAGATTCAGGATCTGAAGGCGAATCCCGCGCGTCCCGCCATGGGAACGGTTCTCGAAGCGAAGCTTGATCGTGGACGCGGTCCCGTGGCCACTGTTCTGGTGCGCAACGGCACACTCAAAGTCGGCGATTATTTCATTTGCGGCTCGGTGTTCGGTAAAGTACGCGCGATGTTCGGCGATCAAGGTGAGCCGATCCGCGAAGCTGGACCGTCCATGCCGGCAGAAGTGCTGGGTCTGGAATCGCTGCCCGATGTCGGCGACACCCTGCAGGTGGTCACGGATACCGCCAAGGCCAAGCAGATCGTCATCTATCGCGAGGCCAAGGCGCGCGAAGTGGCGATGTCGAAGACCAATCGCATCACGCTCGATCAGCTCCACGATCAGTTGAAGGAAGGCGAGACCAAGGAGCTGAACATCATCCTCAAGACCGACGTAGGCGGAACCGCCGAGGTCTTGACGGACACGCTGCAGAAGCTCTCGAACGAGAAGGTGAAGATTCGCGTCCTGCATTCTGGCGTCGGCGCGATTACCGAAACCGACGTGTTGCTCGCGTCGGCGTCGAACGCGATCATCGTGGGCTTCAACGTGCGGCCGGAGCGCAACGCGCAGACCACGGCCGAGCAGGAGAAGGTGGACATTCGCCTGCATTCGATCATTTACGAGCTGGCCGACGAAATCAAGAAGGCCATGACCGGAATGCTGGAGCCGGTATTCAAGGAAGTCTACAAGGGCCGTGCACAGGTGCGCGACGTATTCCGGATCTCCAAGGTCGGCAGCGTCGCCGGCTGCTATGTGGACGACGGCGTGATCGGGCGCAACAACGAGATACGGCTGCTGCGCGACAATGTGCTGGTTCATAGCGGGAAAATCGAATCGCTCAAGCGCTTCAAGAACGACGCCAGCGAAGTGAAGTCGGGATTCGAGTGCGGTATCTCGCTCGCCAACTACAACGACCTCAAGCCCGGGGACGTGATCGAGGCATTCGTAACCGAGCGCGTCGCCGCCGAAGCGATGGCGTAGTCTTCGCGCGAGTCTCATGCCTGCCGTCGGCGTCATCACTTTCGAGCTGCGCCTGGATGACGCGCATTCGCTCAAAGACAAGCGCCATTACATCAAGAGCCTGAAGGATCGGCTGCGCTCCAAGTTCAACGTCGCCGTCGCCGAGATCGATTATCAGGACTTGTGGCAGCGCGGCTTGGTCGCCTGCGTCACGGTATCGCCGGATCAAGCTTTCGCCGAACAAGTGCTGCAGAGCGTGGAGCGCGAGGCCGCGTCATTGCTGGGTCCGATGCTGGTGGGCGCGACGACGGAATGGCTGGCTTAAGAGTTTCTCCCGTTTCTGCCGTAAACTGAAAGCTGCATGGCGCGTTACCGCAGTTATCGTGACCTCGACTGGCCGCTGCTGCTGATCACTCTGGTCATCTGCGGGCTGGGAGTGCTGCAGATCTACTCCGCCACCCGCGATACGCGCTGGGAAGACGCCTGGTGGAAGCAGCTCATCTGGATCGGCATTGCCCTCGGTCTGATGTGGGTTGTCACCTCCATCGACTACCATACGCTGCTTGGGCAGATTCCGCTGCTTTACACGCTCGCGGTCAGTGCGCTTGTCGCTGTGCTGTTAGTGGGACGCCTGGTATTCGGGTCACGCCGCTGGATTAATATCCTGGGTGTGACTCTTCAGGTCTCGGAATTTGTCAAATTGGTGATAATATTAGTCGTAGCAAGGTATGTCTCAGAGCTTAGGAGCGATGAGATTAAGCCTCGTGATTTGTTTAAGTTAGGAGGGTTAGTAGGGATTCCGGCGCTGCTGGTCATGTACCAGCCGGATCTGGGAACGGGGTTAACGTACCTGCCGATCCTGGCCGTCGGGATTCTGATAGCCGGCGTTCAATGGCGATATCTGGCGATCCTCGCGTTAGTAGGCGCACTCACTTTGCCGGTAGGCTGGTATTTTCTCAAGGAATACCAACGGCAGCGCCTGGTCACGTTTCTCGACCCCTCTGGCGATCCGCGGGGAGCCGGTTATCAAGTGATTCAATCCAAAATTGCGGTGGGGGACGGCGGCGTCTGGGGACGCGGCGTCACGCGCGGCACTCAAACCCAACTCCGCTTCCTGCCGGCCACGCACACGGATCTGATTTTCTCCTCCTTTGCCGAAGAGCATGGGTTCGTGGGAGTGGTGGTAGTGTTAGGTCTTTATTTTCTGCTGTTGATGCAGATCGTTCAAAATGCCCAGATGGCCCCCGACCGGGCCGGGATGTACGTTTGTATGGGGGTGGCTGCGCTGCTGCTGTTCCACGTCCTGGTGAACGTGGGAATGGTGGTGGGGCGTATGCCCGTGACAGGAATTCCTTTGCCGCTCATGAGTTCGGGCGGCTCGAATATGTTTTCGGTATTTATGATGCTGGGGCTGGTCAACAACGTACGGCTCCGGCGGTTTCTGAGTTGATTTAGATACGGACTTGGCGCTCCAAAGGCGTTCAGGCGTAAAACGGATTTCGGCTACCAAAGTTTTTTGAACTCCTTCAAGGGGATTGAGACGCGCCGTTCGTGGCGGATCACTTGGCCTCCCCGAGAGTGGGTTCTTCTGCTGGCGGTCAGAGCAGTTGGAAGCGGGATGTGCGAGGAAAATTCTCCATCCCGGCGACTCCGCCAGCGAGCGACTGATTTAAAGCCCGAAGCCCGCGCTACACGCCTCTTCCCTTGGACCAGGTCCCGAGGCCATCGAAAGCCTATAAAAGGTTCCGATGGCCCGTGAAGGGCCGCAAAGGCCCATGAGGGGATGAACACATGAGTAAGGAATTGGTGATCTCAGCCAATCGGCATGAGACCAAAGTTGCACTGATCGAAGACGACCAGTTGGTGGAGGTCTACTTCCAGCGCGCCAACGAATATTCGCTCGCCGGCAGCATTCATAAAGGGCGCGTCACGCGCGTTCTGCCCGGAATGCAATCGGCCTTCGTCGATGTGGGCCTCGATCGCGACACGTTTCTCTACGTTTCGGACTTCCTCGAAGAGCACGAGGATTTCGACAAGATCACGGGCGACGAGCGCCCCGTCCGGGATCGCGATCGCGACCGGGGCAGAGACCGTGGCCGGGATCGCGATCGAGGCAGCCGTGAACCACGTGAGGCCGCTCCAGCCTACCGGCCGCCGGTCCAGGCTCCCTCTGAAGAAGCCGTTCGCGCCGATATCGCTGATGACTCTGCCGTAACGGTGACATCGGCGTCACCGGTCGCGGCCGCCGTCGAACGGCCCGCCAATGGAAGCGGACCCGTTCCCTCCGGCGAACCGGAAGAGCGCGAGCGCAGGGGCCGCAGATCTCGCCGCCGTCGCCGTGGCGGACAGGGTTTCCCGGATTCGAAGTATGCCAGTGACAGCGCTCGTCCCGCCGCTGCCATGGAGCCCGGAGTGGCCGAGCCCGAAGCTGCTGCCGCGCTGGAGGCCGAGACGGAGGCCGCGGTGGAGGCTCCGATGACGCCCGCGTGGGTGCCCTCACCTGTTGCGTCTATAGTTTTGCCTGGTGAGTCCCTGGCTAAATATCGCCATGCCCCCCCTCGGGAACCAGCTGCGGAACCACAGCCTCCCGCAGTCAGCAGCGAGCCCGCTAGCCTCGACGAGGCCGGCGCGCTGGAAGAAACTGAAGTGGAAGAAAACGAGTTCGACGAACCCAGCCACTATCCACCGGAAAATGCATTGCCGGACGCTCCGCTCCACAACCGGGCGGCAGATCCGGAATTAACGGAGGTGCCCGAGGTTCCCGGCAGGCTGGCGGTGGAGGCCGAAACGGAGACCGAAGCAGAGCCAGCTGAGGCGGCCGATTTCGTGCCTGAGACGCTGGAGTCCGCCGAAATCTCCGAGCATCTGGCAGGCGAATCCGAAGACGAGCCTGCCGTCGCGCCACTACTAAACGACGACGAAGATAGCGACATACAGGCGATGATTCTGGGCGATGTCGAAGGTATCGAGATCGCGCCTTCCGAAGAAGGAGCGTCCGCGGGCGAAGCGGCCGCGGAGTCCGGCAGCGCTTCGGTTCGCGAGCGGGGGGGCCGCTTCCCGCATCGGGTCTCCCGCCGGCGCCGGCGTGGTCGTGGGCAGGGTTCGCAGGGCGGGCAGGACTCGCCGGATCAGGCGGCTACACAGCAAGCTCGTCCGGAAGCGGCGGGTGGCGAGTCAAATGGCGTCGAAGCGGTTCGCGAAGAGCAACCGCGGCAAGAGCGCCAGCCACGTCAGGAGCATACCGTCTCGCGCCCCAACCAGGGCCAGCCCTCGATCAGCGACCTTCTGAAAGAGGGCCAGGAAATCATCGTCCAGATCGCCAAGGAGCCGCTGGGTCCCAAGGGCGCGCGCATCACATCCCATATCGCGCTCCCGGGCCGCTATGTGGTCTACATGCCGACGCTCGAACACATGGGCGTTTCGCGCAAGATCGCGAGCGACGAAGAGCGGTTACGCCTGAAGCGCATTCTGCAAGGTAAACGGCCGGGTCCCGTCGGCGGATTCATCACGCGCACCGCCGCGGAGGGCCGCACTGAAGACGAAATCGCGGGCGACATGCTGTTCCTCTACAACCTGTGGCAGGACATCCGCACCAAGGCCGACAAGCGTCCCGCGCCCATGATGCTGCATCACGATCTGGATATCGTACAGCGCATTCTGCGCGACCAGTTGGCCGACAGCTTCAAAGCCATCTGGATCGATAACGAAGAGACCTACGAAAGCGTGCTGCGCTTCGTCGAGCGCTTCCAGCCGGTGCTGGTGCCGAAGGTGAAGCTGTATACGCGCGATGCTCCCATCTTCGACGCCTTCAGCGTGACCAATGAGCTCGAAAAGGCGCTTAGGCCAAAGGTATGGCTGAAATCCGGCGGCTTCATCGTCATCAATCAGACCGAGGCGCTGGTGGCCATCGATGTCAATACCGGCAAGTATGTCGGCAAGACCAATCGTCTAGAAGACACCATCGTCAAAACCAATACCGAAGCGATTAAAGAAATCGTCCGCCAGATCCGCCTGCGCGACCTCGGCGGCATCATCGTGATCGATTTCATCGACATGGACGAGCGCAAGAATCGCCAGAAAGTGATGCAGACGCTCGAAGAAGCCATGCGCGTCGATCGCGCCCCGTACAAGATTCTCCAGTTCAACGATTTCGGGTTGGTGGCCATCACTCGCAAACGCGTGAAACAGTCGCTCGAGCGAACTCTCTGCGCTCCCTGCCCGCATTGCGAAGGCGCGGGCTACGTCAAGAGCCCCCAAACGGTGGTGAGCGAGATTCTTACCGAAGCCCGCAAGCTGTCACGAAGCATCGAGGGCAAAGAGGTAATGCTACGCGTCCACCCGGACGTCGCGAAGGTCCTGAAATCCCACCAGAACAAGTTCCTGGAGGAATTGGAGGAGACGCTACGGCGCCCGGTGCTGGTCAAAAGCGATCCGCAACTGCACCACGAGAAATTCGATTTAGCGTAGCGGGAAGGGGCGGATCTCCGCCCCACAACAGCTATTGCGGCGCCACGTCGGTCGACACGTGCGCGCTGGTCCCGAGAACGTCGCCGGCAACAACCATCTCCACGCGGCGATTCTGCTGGCGTCCGGCGGCGGTGCCATTATCGGCCACCGGCCGCGTTTCACCGAAGCCTTGCGCCGTCAGAATCCCGGAATCGAGCCCTTGTGACACCAGGTAGCTTCGCACCGCATTGGCGCGATCTTCCGAGAGCTTCATATTATAGTCGTCGCTGCCCACGCTATCCGTGTGCCCCTCAACGGTAATCGTCAGCCCCGGATGAGCCAGAATGATGCCGGATATTTTAGACAGCTTCTCCCGAGCGCCTGGCTTCAGCGAAAATTTGCCGGTGTCGAAGAGAACATCGCTCATGTTCACGATTAGACCCCGCGCCGTCTCGCGCGTCTGCAAAACCTGATTGAACTGAATCATCAATTTTTGCCGCAGTTCCGCCTGTGCCTGCTGAGCCTTTGCCGCCGCATCCCGCGCCTGATCAGCTTCTGCTGCGAGCCTTTGTTGCTGGTCCACCGCTTCCTGACGGGCACGGTCGGCATCCTGGCGTGCACGATCGGCTTCGAGTTTAGCGGTCTCCGCTTGCTGCCGGTCCGCATTAGCCTGCTGCGTCGCGGCCATGGCAGCCGCTCGCGCCCGCTCGGCGGCCGCGCGATCGGCTTCAGCCTGTATTCGCTGCGTATCCGCTTGGGCGCGTTGGCGATCGGCCTCGGCCTTCTCCCGGTCAGCGCGTGCGCGTTCCCGCGCTTCATCGTCCGCTTTGGTATTGGACGCCGTTTCGCGGGCTAACGAGGCCGCACGCTCCTGCGCCAAAGCTTCTTCGCGTTGTACCCGGATAGCGATCACGCGCGAATCCTCGGCGCGTAGAGCCGCCTCGCGAGCCATTGTGATCACAGGCTTCTGGCCCGGCTTTTGGGCTTGGTTGCGGTGCGCCCAGTCGAGCGCGTCCAGAGCCTTCTGATAGCTGTCGGCCGCGTACTTGTCCGCTCCTGCGATGCGCGCAAGCATCACGGCATTCTCTGCCTCGTACAGCTCAAAGGGATTCTTCTTGTCGACGCGAATGGGCAGGAAGCCTTTGGCTTTTCCTTCGCTGGTATAAATGCCGCGTGGCAAAAGCTCGTATTTGGCATCGATAGTCTCGACCACCCCGCGGGTATCCTTGCGCACTATGTTTTCCATGACAACCACGTCGCTCGGCTGCGTGACTGCATAATAAGGTTCAGCAGTTACGATCATCCCGAAGGTCTGGATCTCACTGGTGGTCTTAATAGCGCTGTCCGAACCTTTGCCGTAGTGGTCGAGCGTCAGTTCGCCCATGTTGACCGGCCGGCCATCCGGCGAAATAGCCCATAGCACGTAGGTCAGATATTCAGGACCGAAAGTGCTCGGCTGCACGAAGTTCTTGAAGTCGGCGGAGATGCGAATCACTCCGCGCTCGCTTTCCACCTTCGCGTCGCCCTCTCCGTCAGGCATCAGCGGTGTGCCTGCAAAATCAATCTTGGTGGAACCTCCCCGATGCAGATAGTTGACCGCTGCGGTCGAGCGCGAGACGACCTGGATGCGGAATATTGCAGTCGGCATGCCAGGCTCTGGCTGGAGGCCCGGCTGTTGCAACGGATTTGGCTCCTGCGCCCAAGCCAGGCAGGACCCTACAACGGCTGTGATCGCGAGTGTTTTGATGCGTAACATGCCACCCTACGTGCATGTGCGTCACCATTGGGCACCGGTTCGAATCGAATCAGGCAGATACGCAGAAGCAAGTACGGAAAAGAGGCAAATATGGCATGGGCGGGCAGAAAAATGTGCTGCTTTGCGGCGTCCCAAGGTCACTTAGACACATTAGGGGATTTCGCCAAGGCGGCGCGTGCTCACAACCCGCTAATGCCGCGGCTGCCGCAGGAGCGCCAATGGCCGCCCGAGCGGTGTGACTTGCGAGAGGCGAATCTTCTTGTCGAAGTAAGATTTGACGATGTCGCGGGCGATCGGTCCGGCCAGCGCGCCGTGTTCGCCGCCTTCCAGCAGGACGGCCACGACAATTTCCGGATTCTCACGCGGCGCGAATCCCACAAACCAGCCGTTGTCTTTTTGTTCGTCCGCATCCAGCAGGCCGGACTTGCGCAGATCGTTCGAAATGCGCTGGGCGCTCCCGGTCTTGCCCGAAAATTCCACGCCCTCAATGCGCGACGCGGCGCCCGTGCCCCCCTCATTGATCACGCCGTACATTCCGGAGACCACGCTAGTGACGCTCTCCGGCCGTAGATCGACGTGCCGCGGTTCGAGCGCCGCCGCTTCTTTCACCATGTGCGGTTTGAACCAGTTTCCACCGGCTGCGATGCCTCCGATGGCCGCCGCCAATTGCAGCGGCGTCACTGTAATCGCACCTTGTCCTATGGCAACCGAGATAGTCTCACCGGAGTACCACTTCTGGCGCTGGGTCCGCAGTTTCCATTTGGTGGAAGGCATCAGTCCCTCGGCCTCGCCGGGCAGATCGATCCCGGTTTTCTTGCCGATGCCCGCCATCTGCGCGTATTCGGCAATCTGATCGATGCCCAGCTTATTGCCCAGGTTGTAAAAGAAGACATCGCAGGATTGCACGATGCCCAGGTGTACGTTCACGTTCCCGTGCCCCCGCTTCTGCCAGCATTTGAAGTAGCGTCCGAAGAACGTCGCCCCGCCGGGACAGTGGAACGTGTCGTGGTCACTAATCGTGCCGGTTTCAAGGCCTGCCAGCGCCATGATCGGCTTGAAAGTCGAGCCGGGGGCGAACTGCGCCTGAATCGCGCGATTCAGCATGGGGTTGTCGTTCCCCGAAGTTAACTGTTTCCAATATTCATTTGTGATGTGGGCCGCAAAGGCGTTGGGATCGTAGGCCGGGCGGCTGACCATCGCCAGCACTTCGCCCGAACGCGGGTCCAAGGCAACCACTGATCCGCGCTGGCCTTCCAGTCCGAGTTCCGCCACCGCCTGCAGATCCAGATCCAAGGTCAGATGCAGGCTGTGACCGGGCGTGGCCTCGATGCTCTCCAGCACTTCTCGCTCGCGACCGGAACTATCCACCACCACGCGGCGCTGTCCGTCGGTGCCCATCAGCATGTCGTTGTACTGGCGCTCCAGCCCGGCTTTGCCGACGATGTCTCCCTGCGAATATTTCGCAAACTCGGTTGTGTCCAGTTCCGGCTCGGAGACCTCGCCCACATACCCGACCGCGTGCGCGGCAAAGCCATTACGTGGATACAGGCGCCGCTGGTTCTGCACCAGCTCCATCTCCGGGTAGGTATTGGCGTCGCGATGCGACTCGACAAACGAAATTTCCGCCGGCGTCAGTTCCTGCTTGATCATCACCGGCACATACTTGGGCCGCGAGGCGAACCGCTTGACGCGCGCGCGAACATCGGCCGGATCCAGATGCAGACCGGCGGCAATGCCATCGAGGTGCTCCAGCTTCAGGTTTTCCCTGGCCAGCAACAGCGTGAAGGCGGCCTGATTGTCCACGATCACGCGCCCATCGCGGTCCAGGATCTTGCCGCGCGGCGCCAGCACCGGAACGGTCTTGACGCGGTTATGCTCGGCCAGCTCGCTGTTGCTTTGGCCCTCCCGGATCTGGAGCACCCAAAAGCCGGTGATCAGGAATAAAAAGACGGCGACGATGAAATACTGAAACCCTGCGATCCGCCCCAGCGCGAAGCGAGTGTCGTCGTGCGAGAGCCGCTTGGCGGCGTCGGGCTTAAAGTCGGGCTCGCGCTCCAGTGGCATATTAATCGGTAACCTTCAGTTTATCCAAGATGTGAAACAGGGGCACGGCGACCAGCGCATTGAGCACCGCCACCACCAGCGTGGTCCGCAGATCCAGATCCAGCGCTTCACCCAGCAGGGCGCGGCCGAGCACCCAATAGAAAAACTGGTGAAAGAAACAAAAGAAGAAACCCAGCACCAATCGCACGCCAGCGTTCTGCACGTCGAAGCGCTGGCTCATGGACGCGGCAAAATAGCCCACTAAGGTTTTGACGATTCCGAACATCCCCAGCGGATTGTGTGAGAGTGAATCCTGCGCGAGGCCGATGCCTGCGCCAAATAGGACTCCAGCAACCGGCGACCGGCGCATCAGCGAAAAATACACCGTTACCAGCAGCGGCAGTTCCAGGTAAGAGAGCCTTTCAAAGAAGCGGGGTACGTAAACCTGGAACAGAATCGCAGCCAGAGGGATTGCGATGATGGCCGCGATATGGAACTTCGACACACCTTTCTTGAGATGCGGCGCTTCGGTGAAGTCTGCTCGGAAATCTGTCCCCAGGTCGCTCATACCAATGGTTTAGGGCTTCTTCGCGGCGGGATTTTTGGACGCAGGCTCGGGTGGCGCAGGCGCCGAACTCTGCACCCGCGGCCGCGCCGGTACTGCCTCCGTGGGCCGCGCGTTCAGGTTGATATTGAAATTCGGGGCGCCGCCGGCGCTTTGCCCCCAGACGTGCTTTTCAGCCTCTCCGATCTTGCGGTATTGGTCGAGCAGGCGGTCCGCGTCGGTGGTCAAGGCCCCGCCTGGCGGTGGGGCGGGCGCAGGAGCGGGAGCGGTTGCAGGAGCGGTTGCGGATTCCTGAGCGTGCCCGGCATCTGTCGCCGGTAGTTCCGAAGTCTCCGGCGGCGGGTCCTGCAAGTGGACAGGTTGCGCAGTGGGCTGCGTTTCCGGAATCGGCACATGCACTCCTTCGGTCACAATCAGCACTTCCTCCAGGCCATTCTGCAGGCCACTCGGCGTCAAAAAGATTTCCTTATATGACTTCCCCTCGCGAACCACGGTAGCTTCGCCCACCGGCAGCCCCTTGGGAAAAATGCGGTCGTCGCCAGAGGTAAAGAACTGCTCGCCCGGCTCCACTTTTTCCTCGTTCTGGACATAATCCACCATCACGGTACTGTACCCTTGGCCCTTCAAGGTTCCGTGAACGTGATTTTTCTGTGAAATGACGCCCGCGGCGAAGGTGGGATCAGTGATCAGCAGCACGAAAGAGGCGGTGGGATAGACGGAGGTCACTTTGCCCACAATGCCATCCGGCGTGATTACCGCCATGCCTTTCTGAACGCCGCTGCCTGTGCCGCGATCGACGATCACCACCTTGGCGCCCACTCCCGTGGTGTTGCCGATCACGTGCGCAGCAATGGTCTTCGAGGGCGACTGCTGCTGGAAGATGGCCAGAGACTTGGCGCGGTCAGCGGTCGAAAGCTCGGCCCGCAGGTACTGGTTGTCCATCTTGGTGCGGTCCAGATCCGACTTCAGGCGCTGATTTTCTTCCCGCACATTCAACAGCACAAAGTAGTCGCGGAAGAAATGCACCGTGCCGCTGCGCCCGGCCTCAATCACGCGCGCCAGGGGCGTGACCGCGCTTACGGCCCACACGCGAATCAGCCGCACTTCGCCATTGCTCTTCACCTGGTAGGCCAGCAGCATCAGTTGCGCCACAATGGCCACCAGCAACACTGTCAGGTTGCGGTATCGATTGAGGAAAAATTCCATACTACATGCGGCTGCCCCAGTCGCCCGACAAGAAGACCAACCCCCTCATGCTACTCGATCGCGATCCGCCGTAGCAGTCTGAACTCCGTCAGCATCTTACCCGTTCCCAGTACAACCGATGCCAGGGGATCCTCGGCGATAGATACCGGCAGACCCGTCTCCTGGCGAATTCGCTTGTCCAAGTTCTTCAGCAAAGCACCACCGCCCGTCAGGACGATGCCTCGATCGCTGATATCGGCAGAAAGTTCCGGGGGCGTGCGCTCCAGCGCCACCCGGATGGCATTCATGATGGTGGCCACGCACTCGGAAAGCGCCTCGCGGATCTCGCTATCGTCTATGGTGATGGTCTTCGGAACACCTTCGATCAGGTTGCGGCCCTTGATTTCCATGGTCAGCGGCTTATCCAACTCGTACGCGGAGCCGATGGTCATCTTA
Source organism: Acidobacteriota bacterium (assembly GCA_039930665.1). Taxonomy (GTDB): domain Bacteria; phylum Acidobacteriota; class Terriglobia; order Bryobacterales; family Bryobacteraceae; genus Palsa-187. Next base: position 10,157 of record JBDTTL010000031.1, on the reverse strand, counting down.
ACCCGTTCCGCCGTGGTCTCGCCGATCAGCAGGTTGTACTTGCGCTTCATGTACTGCATGATGGCGTCGTCCATCTCATTGCCCGCCACACGCACCGAGCGCGAATAAACAATCCCCGACAGGGAGATCACCGCAACGTCGGTGGTGCCGCCTCCGATGTCCACTACCATGTTGCCGGAAGGCTCGGTGATGGGCAAACCCGCGCCGATAGCAGCTACCATGGCCTGCTCCACCAGATACACTTCGCTCGCCTTGGCGTGATAAGCGGAGTCGATCACAGCACGCTTTTCTACCTGCGTGATTTCGCTGGGAACTCCAATAATAATGCGCGGATGCACCAGCATCTTGCGCCCGTGCGCTTTCTGAATGAAATAGTTCAGCATGCGCTCGGTGACTTTGAAGTCGGCGATCACGCCGTCCTTCATGGGCCGGATGGCCACGATATTGCCGGGCGTGCGGCCCAGCATCTCCTTGGCTTCCCTCCCCACCGCCTCCACCTCTCCATTGGTCTTGTTGATGGCTACGATGGAGGGCTCGTTCACTACGATGCCCTTCCCTTTCGCGTAGACCAGCGTATTGGCGGTGCCTAAATCGATGGCAAGATCGGAAGAAAAGAGACTGAATAATGACCGCAGATTCATAAAGAACAAGGGAAAGTACCGGAAGGTCCAGAGCGTCCCCTCCGAAAGTACCACAGCTAGAACGTTCAGGCAATATTATGTTTTATTTTCAGCGAAGTACCGAGGAAGCAGGTACTGGACCAGGAGGCCATTTCCGGGGGCCCTGGGGCGGGAAAAGTTACGGAACGTTAACCCGGCCTCAGATGCCTATGACGCGCCTCCCCCTTAGTTCCCTTTGCGCTTGATCTCCCCTAGCGGCGTCTGTAAAGTGCCGTCATCGTTGATGTCGATTGGCATGTCTACTTTGGGATCGTCACCGGGTTTATGCAGATAGATCTTGCCACCGCCCATCCAGCATTCCACCGTTTCCATGTCCCCGCCGAGTCCGCCGCCGAGAGTTGCCTTGCCCGAGCGGAAGGTGATCTGGAGCGTTCCGAACCCGCCAGTAGATGCATAACGGCCTTCGATCTTCCCGGCGCAACTGGTCAATCCAGGCAGGGGAGGAACGCCGCTCTTCGGCGGACCCGGCGGCGGGGCGGTGGAGGCGCGAATGCTCTGCAGCTTCACCCAAGCCCGGCGACCTCCGGGAATATCGACCTCAAACTCGTCTGCGTTTATCCCGTGGATCTCGCTCTCCACCCACTTCCCGTTTACCATTACCTGCACCCGGTCGTTCAGATCGTATTGCCCATTGGCGTGATCCTCCAGGGAGAGCTTGCCGATTCGCCGCAACTCCGTCGGGTAGGACTTCCAGACGTCGGCGCCATTCGCGGCATGGACAAAGTAAGAATTGCCCCTGGCCTGCGTGACCTTTGCGTCCATGAAACCGCCCGCGGTGAGCACCCGCACGTCGTCGCCGACCTTGAAACCGCCGACGCCTGCCTGAGGGCCTGCCGGAGCGGCTGCCGCACCCCCGCCGCTTGCCGCCGCCTTCGCTTCCGCCGCGGTTTGCGGATGGCAGATTCCGAGCATTGCCATCACCTGGGCGCGCGTCGAATTCCCACGCGCAGCCGGCCGCACGCGGCTGAACGTTTCCACATCGCACCAGTCGCCCACCGCCGGACCGGCGCAGGAATAGACTTTCAAAGCGGTCTGCACAGCCGGGCACTCATACATGACATTCATCTGCAGGCCGGGCGTCTGCGCGCCAAGAATCATGGCAGCTGTCAGATACGCGGCGCCCGCGACGAACTTGCGCGCGCCTGAAGCTCTAAGAAAGCGGAATCGATCCATGATTGCCTCCCGGTTTCCGGTTATCATGCCACGATTCTCTTTAGCGCGCAATCATAGGCAAAATCGGTGGAACCTCGGCACCAAAACGGCGGTAGCGCGAGATTGAAGGTGGTTGCGACACCACTGAGGCGCAGCCGGTTGCGGCATTTAACCGGCCCCCGTAACGACGCTCACCCTATCGTGTGCGATGTCTTGATCGAGAGCCTTGACCCCGGGGACAGTTTTGTCATCCTGCAGCCACGCGTCGATGCGTTCCACGCCCACCGAGTGCCCATCTTCAACCGCCACGGAATAGCGCACCGTTACAAGCAACTTATAGTCCGCTATGATGATCCGCAGCGGCTCGCCCACCAGGAAGGCTTCCTCTACCGCTAGGCGGAAACCAACACCGGAGACGTCCATGATGCGCGCGGGGAGTAGCTGCGTCTCACGTCGCAGCCGCTCCAGTAGGACCATGGTTTCAGTCGTGAATCGGGGCTCAATCCGTAAGTGCATGTCAATTCGCGCTCCTCGCGCCAGCCCGCTTCTAGGCGCTGGTTGTCGTGCCTAGCCGGGCACGTAGCCAGATCCTGGTTCCAGGCGCTCTGACCCTAAAAACATTTTGTGCGTTTCGCGTGGTCTCCCATAGACCCGTAGGTTACATTTTGGGTGAGCCTGAAGTACTGCCGGCCTTGGAACTATTGGGCTAGGGTCGCACTAAGGATCTCTCTGTCTTCAGAAGCGCCGCGCTAAGCTGGTGTGATCGGTAGTGGATTTGCGAAAGAACTAAGAGCAACCGTTACCGTGGAGCGCAGAAACCGCAGGTTAGGCATCGCATAAAATAATAGGGGCGCGCGATAGGATGGCGAAAAAATGACAATCACCAAAGCTTCTGTAGTCTTCTTTGTTGCTGCATCAGTGACTCTCGCTCAGGAGCACACCGCTACTAACGGGACCAATCCCATCGCCGGAAGCGCCGCCGCGGTTGCGGCTGGCGAGAAACTATACCGCCAGACCTGCCAGGCGTGCCACGGCGGCCAGGCGCGCGGCGATCGAGGCCCGGCTCTCGCCACCAATAATTTCGCGCATGGCAGCGACGATGGCGATCTGTTCCGCAATATCTCCAGTGGCATTCGCGGTACGGCGATGCCCGCGTTTTCGAGGTTGACCACCGATCAGGTCTGGCAATTGGTGAGCTACATTCGCAGCCTGAGTGGGGGCGGGGCCAACGAAGTGGTCACTGGCGACGCCGCGGCGGGTGAGGGCCTGTTCTTCGGCAAGGCCGCGTGCTCTTCCTGTCACGCAGTGAATGAAAGAGGTGGATTGGTGGGCCCGGATCTCTCCGCGGCGGGGAGAACCAGTGCAGCCACACTGCGCGCGAAAATTCTGAATCCGGACACCGACATGAATCCCACTGATCGTGGCCGGCGCGCGCCGAGCGCAGTAGTAGTGAAAACCGACGATGGCCGCGAAATCCGTGGCGTTCTTCGCATCGAAGACACGTTCTCGTTGCAGATGACCGACCTCTCCGGCGAGCGTCATTTGCTGGATAAAGCCCACATTCAAGAGCAACGCTACGAGTTCAAATCGCTAATGCCGGATGATTTCGCGAAGCGTCTTTCGGCGCCCGAGATTCAGAACATCGTCGCTTACTTGAAGACGCTTAACGGGCGTGACCTCTCGAAGACGGTACGCGTAGATGTTCCCGGCGGTCTTACTTTCGAGCGCATTCGCAATTCCGCCTCCGAGCCGCAAAACTGGCTTACGTATTGGGGCGACTATCAGGGGCGGCACTATTCATCGCTGAAGCAGATCGACGCCACTAACGTCGGCCAAATGCAGGCCAAATGGAGCGCTCAATTGCCCGGCCAGTCGATCCTCGAAGCGACACCTCTGGTGGTCGACGGCATCATGTACACCAGCGGTTCGCCCGGAACCGTAGTAGCGCTGGATGCCCGGACGGGGCTGCAGATCTGGCGCTATCAGCGCCAGCAGAAGCGTGTCAATCCGTACGAGATTAATCCATTCAATCGCGGCGTGGCGGTGCTCGGCAATCGTGTTTTCTTCGGCACTCTCGACGCCGCACTGGTCGCGCTCGACGCCCGAACCGGACTCCCCCTCTGGGAAGTGCAGGTTGACGACACCATGAAGGGCTTCAGCTTCACTTCGGCTCCTTTAGCGGTGAAAGACAAGATTGTTATCGGCATCACCGGCGGGGAGTTCGGACTCCCCGGCTATGTGGACGCTTACGATCCCGCCACCGGAAAACGCATATGGCGATTCAACACCGTTCCGCGTCCCGGTGAATACGGCCACGATACCTGGTCCGGCGATAGTTGGAAGCGCGGCGGCGCACCCGGCTGGCTGACTGGTAGCTACGATCCCGATCTCGACGTGCTGTATTGGCCCATCGGCAACCCGGGTCCCGATAGCGACTATACGATTCGCAAAGGTGATAACTTGTTCTCCTGTTCGGTGGTGGCGCTTGATCCGGCCACCGGGCAGCGTAAATGGCACTATCAGTTCACGCCCAACGACAGCCATGATTGGGATGCCACGGAAGACGTCGTGCTCGTCGACCAGATGTATCGCGGGCAAAACCGCAAGCTGCTGTTGCAGGCCAACCGCAACGGAATGTTCTATGCGCTGGACCGAACCGACGGGAAATTTCTTTCGGGCACGGCATTCGTTCGCCAGACCTGGAACGCCGGCTTCGACGAAAATGGCCGGCCCAAGGTTATCCCCGACACGGACGCGAGTCTGGAAGGCACCGTGGTCTATCCCTCGGGCGGAGGCGGCAATAATTGGAGGTCGCCCTCCTACGATCCCGCCAGCCACTGGATTTATCTGGTCTATACGGAATCGGGCCAGAAATACGTTCGCCAGGCGGAGGAGTATGAGATCGGCAAGCAGTATTGGGGTGGCCGCGGATCGCGGATCCCCGGAGAAGCCGAATCATCAGGTGTCATGGCGATAGACGTCGAAACCGGGGACGTGAAGTGGCGCTTCAAGATCGCGCAAGCATCCCTGGGCGGTGGCGTGCTCGCGACAGGCGGCGGCGTAGTTTTCGCCAGCGCTGCGGATGGGAACCTAATCGCTCTCGACTCGCGCACGGGTGCGCTGCTCTGGCGCTTCCAGACCGGCGGCCGGATCGCGGCTTCGCCGATGAGTTATTCGGTCGACGGAAAACAATACGTGGCCGTTTCCGCGGGCAATGTGCTGTACAGCTTCGCATTGCCGGGAGCAGCGAAATAACGTGCGACCTGACCATTTTCTTCTGCTGCTCGCGTGCGCTCTGCCGGCAGCAGCCCAAACGGCCGGAGCGGGAAGCGTTATCCGCTTCGACCCCGCGCTCGACAAACTCGTCCCCCCCGGGGCCGCCGTCGAGAAGGTACTCGGCAATCTTCAGTTCGCCGAAGGTCCGGTGTGGGTGCGTACCGGCGGATATTTGCTGTTCAGCGACCTTCCGGCCAACGCCATCATGAAGTGGGCTCCCGCGGCTGGCCTGTCGGTTTACCGCAAATCTGTTTTTACGAATGAGTTTCCCAAGGGAATACAGATTGGAACGAACGGTCTGACATTCGACCGCCAGGGCCGGGTCATCGCCTGCGAGCATGGCAACCGTCGAATATCGCGCACCGAGAAGAACGGCACCATCACAACCTTGGCCGATCGCTACCAGGGCCAACGTCTCAATAGCCCGAATGACGTGGTGCTCCGGCGCAACGGAGACATTTACTTTACCGACCCGAATTCCGTGGCCCGCAACAATCCCCCGGATCCGAATCACTACTTTCAGGCTGAGCTGGGCTTCAACGGCGTCTATCGCATCACTGCCGCGGGCAAGCTCGAATTGCTAACCAAGGACGTGCCATATCCCAACGGCATCGCGTTCTCGCCGGATGAAAAGAAACTCTACGTCGCCAATACGCGGCCCGATAAATTCTGGATGGTGTATGACGTCCAGGCCGATGGCACGATCGCCAACGGCAAGAAGTTCCTGAATCTCACTCAAGATCCCGCCGACGGCTTGCCGGATGGGATGAAAATGGATCGTTTAGGAAACCTTTACGCGACCGGACCTGGCGGTGTATTGGTGCTCTCGCCCGAGGGGAAGCACTTGGGCACGATCCCAGTTCCCGAGATCGCCGCAAATTGCGCTTGGGGCGATGCCGACGGAAAGACTCTCTACATAACAGCCCGCAGTGGACTCTACCGGATCAAGCTGAACGTGCCCGGCATTCGTCCTTAGCGGCGCCCATGAACGCGACCGCCGAAACCACTGCGCTTACCGAGTCCCTCCGCAATCTCGGTCTGGCTGCGGTCGACGAAGAGCCCCGTTACTCCGCTCTTACCGGCGGTGTGTCCTCGCAGATCTGGCGCGTCGATCTTCGCAGCGGACCGGTGTGCGTTAAGCGCGCGCTGCCGAAGTTGCGCGTCGAACGAGAGTGGCTTGCCCCCATCGAGCGCAACCGTTATGAGTTCGCTTGGATGCGCGCGGTGTCGGCCATCGCGCCGCGCGCTGTTCCCCGGCTGCTCGCGCACGACGAGGAACAGAATCTGTTCGTGATGGAGTTTCTGTCACCCGTGTCCCACCCTTTGTGGAAGGCGGAACTGCGCGACGGCCATGCCGATCCAATATTCGCCGCTCAACTCGGCCGCCTCCTCGCGCTCATTCATCGCAGCACAGCGCACATGCCCGATATCGCAGAAGAGTTTCCAACCGATGCAATTTTCCACAGCCTGCGCCTGGAGCCGTATCTGGAAGCCACCGCGCTCCGCCACCCCGATCTCGCTTCACCCTTGCATCGTCTGGTAGAGACCACAGCGGCATCGAAACACGCGCTGGTACACGGCGATGTCAGCCCCAAGAACATTCTGTCCGGTCCGCAAGGCCCGATTTTGCTCGACGCAGAGTGCGCCTGGTATGGCGATCCGGCTTTCGATCTCGCGTTCTGTCTGAATCATTTATTGCTGAAGTGCCTGTGGACTCCCGCGGCCGCCGCCGATTTTCTGCGCTGCTTCGATGCGTTGCGCGAAGCATACCTCGAAGGCGTCGCGTGGGAGCGGGTCGATGTTCTGGAAGCGCGGGCCGCCGCGCTCTTGCCCGCCCTTTTCCTAGCGCGCGTGGATGGCAAATCGCCAGTCGAATATCTCACTGCCGCGGATCAAGTTCGTGTGCGCCGCTTCGCGCGGCCTTTGATACTAGCCGGTCCTGAACGCCTGGAGACCATTCGGCGAACTTGGGCGCAGGAGTTGAAGGATGCCTAGCAGCGCCATCAAGCGCGTTAACGCCCGGCGCCTATGGGATTCGCGAGGCTGGCCTACTATCGAGGTCGAGACTCATTTGAGTTCGGGCGCTGTCGGCCGCGCGCTGGCCCCTGCCGGTGCGTCCACGGGAACCTGGGAAGCGGTCGATCTACGCGATGGCGGGAGCCGCCTTCGCGGCCGGGACGTCACTCACGCGATTCACTCAGTCGAGATCGAGATCGCACCTCGGCTGCACGGAATGGACGCCGAGGATCAAGCGGCCATCGATGCTGCGCTCATCGCGCTCGACGGCACGCCCAATAAATCCCGGCTTGGCGGCAACGCGATGGTGGCAACATCCATGAGCGTGGCCCATGCGGCCGCGGACAACGCCGGCCTCCCACTGTGGCGATATCTGGCCGGCGGCCGACCCGTGCACTTGCCTCTTCCCGAGATCCAGATCTTTGGCGGAGGAGCCCACGCCGGGCGTCGCGTCGACGTTCAGGATTTCATGGTGATCGCAGTCGGCGCGAGCAACTACACCGAGGCGCTCGATTGGACGGCCGAGGTTTATCACAGCGCCGGACAACTGATGGCCGAAGCCGGACTTCTCGCGGGCGTCGCCGACGAAGGCGGCTATTGGCCTCTCTTCAAGAGCAACAGCGAGGCGCTCGACATGCTGCTGCGAGCCATCGAGCACGCTGGTTTTCGTCCCGGCGAACAGATTGCGATCTCGCTGGATATTGCCGCATCGCAGTTCGGCAAGGGTGGCCGTTACCGGCTGGGCTTGGAGCAACGCGAATTCGATTCGGGGTCCTTTAGCGAGCTGCTGCTGGGCTGGATTCACAAGTATCCCATCGTCGCGATCGAAGACCCGCTCGCCGAAGACGATGCCGCAGGCCTCGTTCGATTCACGACACTGGTAAAAAACGTGGCCGTGATCGGCGACGATTTTCTTGCCACCAATGCCGCTCGTATCCGAGCTGCAGCAGCGTCCGGCGCCTGTAATGCGGCGCTCATCAAGCCCAATCAGATCGGAACATTGACCGAGACCAAGGCCGCGTTCGACGCCGCTCGCGAGGCGAATTGGAACGTCATCGTGTCCGCCCGCTCCGGCGAGACCGAAGATGTCACCATCGTCCATCTTGCGGTAGGCTGGGGAGCGCACATGCTCAAGGTTGGTTCGTTCGCTCGCTCCGAACGAATGGCGAAATGGAATGAGGGCCTGCGCATTGCCGCAGCGTTAGGAGGCCCGGGTACTCTGTTGCCGCGCAGCGCCTTCGCCTGGGGGAAATGAGTGCGCCGAAGATGAAAGTTCTCCTTCACTACACGCCCGGTCCTGCTTGGCGGCGGGAGCTGTCGTCTCTCGATGGCCAAGGCTTGCAGCTCGACTGTTGCGACGAGAGCGATGACGTGCGCTTCTATGCCCTGCTCCCCGACGTAGAGGTGCTGTGGCACCTTCTGCGACCTTTGAGCGCGGACGATATTGCCCGAGCCAAAAATCTCCGCATGATTCAGAAGATCGGCGTCGGCGTGAATACCATCGATCTGGAAGCCGCGAAGGCTCGCGATATCGTCGTCTGCAATATGCCCGGCACAAATTCCCGCGCGGTAGCGGAAATGACTTTGCTCCTAATGCTGGCTTGTCTCCGAAGGCTGCCCCTGCTGGATCGCGCAACCCGCGAAGGCCGCGGCTGGAAGCTCGATTCCAGCCTCCAGGATTCTTACCGCGAGTTGGCCGGGAAGACCGTGGGCCTGGTCGGATTCGGTGCAATTGCGCAAATGCTCATGCCCATCCTCCAGTCTATGGACGCGCGCGTGATCTATACCGACGTCGAACGCAACATTACCGCACCGGACGTTTTCCGGAGCTTGCCGGAGTTGCTGAACGAGGCCGACATCGTTTCTCTGCATGTGCCCTTGACCGCAGTCACCGGCAATCTCATAAACCAGCAGCGCCTGGCGCTGATGCGGCCCGGCTCCATTCTGATCAACACCGCGCGCGGCGGCCTGGTCGATCAGGGGGCGCTTTTGGAATCGCTCCAGGGTGGCCATCTCGGAGCGGCCGGCCTGGACGTATTTGCAACCGAACCCGTCTCCGCTGATGAGCCCCTGCTAAAGCTTGAGAATGTAGTGGTCGCGCCGCACTTGGCATGGCTCACCACCGGCACCTTGGATAGAAGTTTGAAAGTCGCCGTAGAGAACTGCCACCGGCTTCAAGCGGGCCAGCCCCTGCTGCATCGCGTCGTATAACGCGCGGTCTAGCGGGCCTTTTTCAGCTCAACTCGAATCGCCAGCAGCGGTTTGTCATCGGTGTTTTCCAGATAGTGACCCTGATCGACCGGCAGCCACCGCGTGAACCCGTCCGGGCGTATTCCTACGTCCCGCGATTTTCCGTCTTCGGTGTGCTCGATCATGCGCGGAGACGACTGCAGGTAGATTACGGCCGGATAGCGATGCACGTGCATCGGCTCTTGCGTGTGCGGCGGCACCGAGACCTGTAGCACTCGCACCTCGTCGTTCTCCAGAAGGACCTTGTGGTTTGCGGGCGCGGCCACAGTCGCATCCTTTTCCGGCGTCCACCACTTGTCGAAGTTGCTGGCGGCGCTTTGGGCGAACAATCCTGCGGCGAATGCCGCTACCGCGATTCCAAGCTTTCTCATGATCGATTCCTCAGGCCTTCCTCTCGGGAAGAGTAACACGGTTCCCGGAACGTGGCCGGTCCGTTAAAGATCAGGTAAGGAGTTTGCGAAACCGGGTTTCGAGGTTGCTCCGAACCTCTTGGGCGGGGATCAATTTTTCAAGCATCCCAAGATCGGCATCGATCGTGACGTCGCGCTCGGTGACCTCGACCGTGCCGCTAATCGGATTCTTGATGAACCCCATTCGCGCGATCAGCGAGAACTTCATCACCGAGCCTTGCCAGGACTTTTGCTGATCGGCGATCGTGATCGGCCCTGGTATCAAGCCTTGAAACGCTTGGTCGAAAGCTCCATCCACTATCTGGATCATCTGCTGCTGGCCTTTTGAGTGGGCAATCGTGATCCGCATAGGTAAGCCCTCCGCCGTCTTAAT
>JBDTTL010000030.1:0-23642 GCA_039930665.1 Acidobacteriota bacterium | reverse complement strand
GGATCTGGTGGTGGTGGGCATCGGCGTGGTGCCTAACCTTGAACTGGCGCGCGCCGCGGGACTGGAAGTGAACGACGGCATCATGGTGGACGAATATATGCGCACCACCGACCCCGCGATTTTCGCGATCGGCGATTGCGCGGATCATCCCAACGTCTTCGCCGGCGGCCGCGCGCGGCTCGAGTCCGTGCAGAATGCCGTCGATCAAGCCCGCTGCGTGGCGCGCGTCATCACCGGCCGGCCTGAACCTTACCGCGAGGTTCCCTGGTTCTGGACCGACCAACATGACGTTCGCTTTCAAATGGCCGGACTGTCGGGAACCCACGATCAGTCCGTGCTGCGCGGCAGCATCGAGTCGCGCAAGTTCTCGGTGTTCTATTTCAAGCTGGGCAATCTGCTGGCGGTTGATTCCGTGAACCGCGCCGGCGATCACATCACGGCGCGGAAAATGCTGGCGGCCGAAACGCCGCTCAGGCCGGAACAGGTGGCCGATGAGACGTTGGATCTGAAAAAACTCGCCGCTGCACAAACCGTGGGCTGACGGCGGCATAACGCTCCACGGCGCTCGATCTCGACCGTCCTTCATGCTAGCGTGGCAGTATGAAACTCGCCGCCGCGTTGACTATTTTTTGTTGGAGCGCGGGAGCCGCCGAGATCCCTCCGGGCACGCACCTGCTTCTGCGCATGCTGAACTCCATCAGTTCACGCACTGCCGCGGCCGGCACTCAAGTTTATCTGCAAACCGTCACGCCGGTAGCGGTCGATAGCGCGATCGTGATTCCGCCTGGCACCTATGTGCAAGGCTCGGTCTCGCACGCCAGGCGCAGCGGCCGGGTGAAGGGACGCGCGGAACTGGCGATCCACCTCGAGACCATGACCTTCGCGGGCGGCAGGATGGTAAAGATTTCGCCGCGCCTCAGTGCCGTCGATTCGGGCGACACCGGTCAGAAAGTGGACGATACCGAGAGCCAGATCAAGCAGGAGCCCACGCGCGGAAAAGACGCTGGCCAGGTGGCGATTCTGGCCGGGTCCGGCGCCGCCATCGGCGCCCTGGCGGATCGCAGTTTCAAGGGTGCGGGGATCGGCTCGGGTATCGGTAGCGCGGTAGGGCTCGCCACGGTGTTGCTCACGCGGGGCAATGAAGTCGATTTACATCAGGGAACTACGCTGGACGTCGTGTTCGACCGTGCCGTGCTGATTGAATAACGTACCGATCGAATAGCGGGCTTCGTTAACTGCCGGTCTTACCTGCACCGCCGCGGCGACCGCCGCCCTCGCCCGGTAAACTCACAACCATGCCCGGCGCCAGTCGCAACTGACCTTGTGTAACCACCATCTCGCCTTCGGAGAGTCCTTTGGTAACCACCAGATCGACTTCCCCGCGAATCCCAATCGTAATCGGCCGGACTTCGGCTTTGTGTTCGGCATCGACGACGTATACATAAGTGCCGTCCTGGCCGGTCTGCATCGCCTGGTTAGGAATCACCAGCGCGTTGTTTTGCATGGATAAATTCAGCGTTACATTGGCGTATTCGCCGGGCCACAATTTGCGATTGGCGTTCTGAAAGGTGCCCTTCAGCTTGATGGTTCCGGTAGTGGTATCCACGTTGTTATCGATAAAGGTCAACACTCCGCGCTCGGGGTTGACGAGATCGTCCTGGCCGGCGGCCTCCACCGGCAGCCGCGTTCCCGCCATAAAGCGCTGAATTTCGCCCAGCCGGTTTTCAGGCACGGCGAAAGTGACGTAAATGGGTTGCACCTGCGCGATGGACAAGACTTCGGTCTGATTCGCGGTGACGATGTTGCCGGCCTTAACCGCGACGTTGCCCGCGCGCCCGTCGAGCGTCGAGTAGATAGTAGTGAAACCCAATTGAAGTTTGATTTGGGACAGATTGGCAGTGTCCGCCTGAATCTGCGCGTCTACGCTTTGGATCGCGGCTTTATCGGCCACTACCAGTTGCGTGAGAGCGTCCGCGCTGGACGCGAGTCGGTCGCGGTCGTCGCGGGAAACCACGCCTTCGGTAAACAATTGAACGTAGCGTCCCGCTACTTCGCGCGCGTATTTTTCGTTCGCAACATCGCGCGCCAGATTGGCTTGCGCCTGCCCCAGTTGCGCGCGGTCGCGTGAAAGCGTGGCCTCTGACTGCGCTACTTGAGCCTCGAAGGGGCGGGGATCGATCTGAAACAGTTTCTGGCCCTTGGCCACGTATTGCCCGTCTTCAATGAAGACTTCCTGGATTTGTCCGCTTACTTGTGGCCGCACGGAAACCGTGGAAAGCGGCTCCACGTTTCCCACCGCCGTGATATCGACGGGCACATTCTTGCGGATCACTTTGGCTACTTCGACGGGAACCGGACCGGCGTCTCCGCCCTTGCCCTTCTTGCCCTTTTTCCCGCCGTTGGCGCTGGTCTCCGCGGTGTTACAGCCCGCTGTCATCAGAGACGCCAGCAACAATCCGACCAGGCCAACGCTGGCCAGCCAAAAACTTCGACGGGGGAATGTATTTGAGTTCACGCGATTCAATTGCCTTCAGTAATGCTTTGTCGGTCCGAGCTTCGCGAAGACAGATGGGTGCTCCCTCGGGCTCACAACCGGACGATTCAGGTTAGCATAAACACACGATTCCAGATGGCTTAGGGGGCGCTATGCTAAAAGGCACAGCGCCAAAATCGACCTTGCTATCCTGATTATCGTCGCTGCTGATTTTTGATCGCAGTTGGTGATCGCATGTTTCATCCCCTCGTCCAAAAATGGTTCTCACAAAAGTTTGCGGGCGTAACCGAGCCGCAACGTCTGGGTTGGCCGGTGATTCAGTCCGGCGAAAACGTGTTGATTTCGGCGCCCACCGGATCGGGCAAGACGCTGGCCGCGTTTCTGCACGCGCTTGACGAACTGGTGCGGGCCGCCAGCGCCGGCGAGTTGACGGACCAAACGCGCATCCTTTACGTATCGCCGCTGAAGGCGCTCAGCAACGACGTGCGCGTGAACCTGGAGATCCCGCTGGCCGAAATTGCAGATCTGGCGCGGGCCGAGGGAGCTCCGCTGCCGGAAATTCGCGTGGCGGTGCGCACGGGCGACACTCCCATGGCGGAGCGCGCGCTGATGATCCGGAAAGCGCCGCATATCTTGGTGACAACCCCGGAGTCGCTGTTCATTCTGCTCACGGCCGGCAAGTCGCGCGAGATGCTGCGCTCTGTGCGCACGCTGATCGTGGACGAGATTCACGCGGTGGCCGGATCGAAACGCGGCTCGCATCTGGCCTTATCCGTAAGACGTCTGGAGCAGGGCGCCGAGCGGCCGGTACAGAAGATCGGCCTGTCGGCAACGGTCAGTCCCATCGAAGAAGTGGGGCGATTTCTCAGCGATCGCGCGCAAATCATTCAAGTGGGACGCCGCCGCGACATGGATATCGCGGTCGAAGTGCCGCGCGACGAATTGGGCGCGGTAGCGAGCAACGAAATGTGGTCGGAGATCTACGACCGCGCGGCCGCACTTACCGCGGAGCATCGCACCACGCTAATCTTCGTCAACACGCGCCGTCAAGCCGAGCGTATCGCTCACGCACTCGGCGAGCGCATGGGCGGGGGCACCGTGCTGCCGCATCACGGCAGCCTGTCGCGGCGGCTGCGTCTCGAAGCGGAGCAGCGCCTGAAGCGCGGCGAACTGCGGGCGGTGGTGGCGACGGCGTCGCTCGAATTGGGAATCGATATCGGAACCATTGACCTGGTTTGCCAGATCGGTTCTCCACGATCGATATCGGTGGCGCTGCAACGCATCGGGCGCGCGGGTCACTGGGTGGGAGCCAGGCCCAAGGGCAGAATTTTCGCGACGACCCGCGACGAATTAATCGAAAGCGCGGCGGTGGTCCGTTCCATCAAGCGGGGCGAGATCGACCGTCTGGAGATTCCGCGCGCGCCGCTGGATATTCTGGCGCAACAGATTGTCGCCATGGCCGCTTGCGACGATTGGGACGAAGATGCGCTCTACGCTTTTGTTCGCAGCGCATATCCATATCGGGAGTTGGTCCGGCGCGACTTCGACGCGGTGATCGAGATGCTTTCCGAAGGCATGGCGACCTCGCGTGGGCGGCGCGGTGCAATGCTGCATCGCGATCAGGTGAATCACCGGCTGCGCGGGCGGCGCGGCGCGCGGCTGATGGCGATTACCAACGGCGGCGCAATTCCGGAGACCGCTCAATATCAGGTGGTGGCCGAGCCGGAGGGCACCGTCGTCGGCACCTTGGACGAAGATTTCGCGGTGGAGAGCCTCGCTGGCGACATCTTCCTGCTGGGCACCACGTCATGGCGTATCAAACGCGTCGAAACCGGGCGGGTTCGCGTCGAAGACGCCCACGGCGCCGCGCCGTCGATTCCTTTCTGGAACGGCGAGGCTCCCGGCCGCACGCGGGAACTGTCGCAGGCGGTATCGGAACTGCGTGTGGAACTGGCGGACCGCGCAGATGCCGTCGATCTGCTCCTGACGGAGTGCGGGCTGGATCGTCTGGGTGCGGAGCAGGCGGTCGAATACGTTCGGGCCGGCGCGCGTTCCCTGGGCGCGGTGCCCAGCGAAGACACCGTGGTAGCCGAGAGATTTTTCGATGAGGCCGGCGGGATGCAGATGGTGGTGCATTCGCCCTTCGGCTCGCGGATCAACCGGGCCTGGGGCTTGGCGCTGCGCAAACGCTTCTGCCGTGCGTTTAACTTTGAATTGCAAGCGGCGGCGACCGACAACGGACTGGTGCTGTCGCTCAGCGATCAACATTCTTTCCCTTTGGAGTTGGTATTCAGCTACCTGGGCCCCGACAGCGTGACGCATGTCTTGACGCAGGCGATGCTCGCGGCGCCCATGTTCGGAGCGCGCTGGAAATGGAACGCAACGCGGGCATTAGCGGTGCCGCGTTTCCTAGGCGGGCGCAAGGTGCCGCCTCCGATTCAGCGCATGCGCGCCGACGATTTACTGGCGGCCGTATTTCCGGATCAGGCGGCGTGCGCGGAGAACCTGGAGGGTGAGATCCGCATTCCGGATCATCCGCTGGTCAACGAGACCATCGACAACTGCCTGCATGAGGCCATGGATCTGGAGGGACTGATCGCACTCCTCCAGCGTATGGAAGAAGGGACGCTCAAGACTGTCGCGATCGACACGCCCGAGCCATCGCCTTTCTGCCACGAGATTCTCAACGCGAATCCGTATGCGTTTCTGGATGACGCGCCGCTTGAAGAGCGCCGTACGCGAGCCGTCCAGCTTCGCCGCAGCCTGCCGCCCGCGGACGCCGCCAGCATGGGCGCGCTCGACCCCGCCGCGATCGCCGAAGTGTCCGAGCAATCCTGGCCGGTGGTTCGCGATGCCGATGAATTGCACGATGCGCTGTTGACTCTGGTGGTGCTGCCGCCGGCGGAAGAATGGCGCGAATATTACGATGAGCTGTTTCGAATGGGGCGCGCGGCCCAGGTTCGCGGATATTGGGTGGCGACCGAACGGCTAGATCGCGCAGACGACACGCTGGCGATTCTGCGCGGCTGGGCCGACTCGATTGGTCCGTTCACAGCGGCGAGTCTAGCGTCCCGCTTGAGCCTGCCGCTGAGCGATGTCGAAATCGCGCTCGCGCAACTCGAAGCCGAAGGCCAGATCCTGCGCGGCAATTTCACGGGCGCGGACCACGAATTCTGTCATCGCCGCGTTCTGGCGCGCATCCACCGCCAGACGCTGGGCCGCCTGCGCCGCGAGATCGAGCCGGTGTCCTCCGCTGACTTCATGCGTTTCCTGTGCCGCTGGCAGCACCTCAGCCCGGGAGCCAGACTGCACGGTGTCGACGGCCTTTATCAAGTCTTGCGGCAACTCCAGGGCTACGAAATTTCCGCCGCCGCGTGGGAATCGACGGTACTGCCCAGGCGCGTGCACAAATACGACCCCGAGTGGCTGGATCGATTGTGCCTCGCAGGCGAAGTCATGTGGGGCCGGCTGTCGCCGCATCCCGCACTCGAGTCGCTGGGGAGCCGCAGGGTCCGTCCGACGCGTGTTGCCCCGCTGGGGATTTTTCTGCGTGAAGATGCCGCGCGATTATTGCCGGCCGCCGGCGCCGCACATCAATCCTGGTCGCATGCGGCGAAGGACGTCCTGGCCGCGCTTGAGCAGCGTGGAGCTTCCTTCTTCCACGACCTGGTGCGCGCCACCGGGCGCTTGGCGAGCGAAGTGGAGGACGGGTTGTGGGAACTGGTCGCGGGAGGGCGTGTCACCGCCGACGGGTTCGAGAATCTGCGGGCGCTGATCGATCCTAAACGGCGGCGCGGCGAGGGACGCGGGCGAATGGCGCGTCCACGTCATGCTAACGGCCGCTGGGCCGTCATTGAAACTCGCGCGGGCGGGGAAGCCGGCGCTGCCGGAATCGACGTCGAATTCTTCGCGCGGCTGTTATTAGATCGCTGGGGCGTGCTGTTCCGCGATGTACTGGCGCGCGAAACGCTGGCGCCGCCGTGGCGCAGTCTGCTGGTCGTTCTGCGGCAATGGGAGGCTCGCGGCGAGGTGCGCGGCGGACGATTCGTCAGCGGATTTTCGGGGGAACAATTCGCGCGTCCGGAAGCGGTGGAATTGCTGCGCGAACTGCGCCGTAAGGCAACGCAAGGCGAGGAGATCGAGATCGCCCTCGCCGATCCGCTGAATCTGACTGGGGTCATTCTGCCAGGCCCGCGCACGAGTGCACTCGGGCAAGGCGTGTTGCACTTGCGCGATGGCGTGCAGCAGGGCGAGCCATCGCCCCATCCGGGAATTTCGGTTCCGGCGTAAAGAGTCGCGTCCGACCGCCGCTTTAAGACGCTCTTGAAATCTTTGCTACAACTTTGGCGGTGACTTCAGGCTGCTCAATCCGGGTGGCAACATCCGCTTGAGTAATGATGCCCATGATGAGTCCGCGATCGTCCACCACCGGAATCCGCCGCAGTTGATGCTTGGCCATCGCGTCCAGAGCGAGCTGCCAATCGTCGTCGACTTCGCATGTCACCATATCCCGCGACATGACGTCTTCGATCTTCGTGGTGCGCGGATCTCGGCCCTCCGCCACTACTTTCAGCGCCAGATCGCGGTCCGTCACGATTCCGACCACTTTTTTCCCCTCGTGGCTGTCAATGACCGGCAAGGAACCCACGTCGTGGGCCTTTAGCGATTGCGCTACGACATGGGCCGTATCACCCGGCGTACAGCACGTGAGAACGCTGGTCATGACATCGCGACATTTTTTTCCATCCATGAAAGTAAAATCTCCTGCCGGAAGCAGAGCACGCTGATTGCCGCTCAGGAGATCGGCGTTTTCCGCTCGACCGGCAGGTTTTGAGACCTGTCGCGTAACGATATTTGGCCGGATGACGGCCAATGGTCGATATCTAGCCTTAATCCAGGGACCGGTCGCGCACTGGGGCTGGACTGGAATGGGCAGGGGATTGCATAATGGCGGACATGAACTGGAAACCGGGCGGCGTTAGCAACGACGTTGAGGATCGGCGCGCTAGCAGCGGCGGAGGCGGCGGCGGTTTCTCCGGGATGGGGTTCGGAGCGCCACACGTCGGGATCGGCGGCATGCTGCTGCTACTTGTCCTTAGTCTGGTGTTCCATCGCAATCTTTTCACGATGTTTTTGGGCGGCTCCGGATCGGATCAGCCGGCTGCGACTTCCGCTCCGGCGTCCAACGGGGCAGAAGGCGCCGAGGTCCAATTCGTGTCATTTGTGCTCGATGACGCGCAGGGGACGTGGCAGAACTTACTGCCCGCTCAAGCGGACAGACAGTACCGCCATGCCAAGCTGGTGCTCTATCGGGATTCGATCGACTCGGCATGTGGGGAAGCGGGGAGCGCGACCGGGCCATTTTACTGTCCGGGCGATGAAAAGGTGTACCTGGATCTGGGCTTCTTCGACGAATTGAAGCGTCGTTTCGGAGCGCCCGGGGAATTCGCGCAGGCCTACGTGATCGCTCACGAGCTTGGCCATCACGTGCAGAAACTGCTGGGCATTGAGGGTAGAGTGCAGCGCCTGCGGCAGAGCAATCCCGCGGCGGCGAATCCGCTATCGGTGCGCCTGGAGTTGCAGGCCGATTGTTTCGCGGGGGTGTGGGCCAACTCTACCCAGCAACGAAAAATCATCGACCAGAGCGACATCGCGGCGGGACTGCGCGCGGCGGCAGCCGTGGGCGACGACCGTCTGCAGAAGATGGCGACCGGACGCGTCAGCCCCGAAAGTTTCACCCACGGATCGTCGCAACAACGCATGCAGTGGTTTCAGAGCGGCTTGAATGCGGGCCAGATCTCCGCCTGCGATACCTTTGGAACCGGTAGATAGGTTTTAACCCCGCTCGCTATTGATTTCGCAATAAATTCCGCGCCATGGGGCGAAGCGTTCGTAAGTTGTGCCTAATTGAAGCCCGGCGGGTAGATCACGCCCTTTCAACCCGCCGGCGTCAGCCTGCGCAATATCCAACTGGACTCCACCCGATGGTGCGGCTTTCCGCGCCTTTTATTGTGGCTACAAGCGGAGAAGAGGTCATGCGTCAATTACACTGCCGCACACCGGGTGAGTCAACCCCTTTCGGGGACATCGCTCTCGGGGCACACGCGGCGCACCGGGCGATCAAGCGAAGTGCACATTCCCAGCCACCCATTTAAAGGAGCAGCCGAGATTCTAATGAACTACCGTCTCGGCGCTGGGCGCGTGATGATGAGTCCGCAGTGGGACATTCTTCAGAAGTATGTTCAGCACTGCCGCTCCGGCCATGACACAAGCGCTCGAAACGAAAATGAGATGCAGGCCGTGCACCAGGGATTCCCGTACGTTCACCATCAGCGTCTGCATCAAGGCGAGCCCGTTGGGATAGTGGGCGAAATACGCCTCCATTTGCGGACGCATTTGGATCAGCAGCAGTGGATTGTTGAAAAACGTCAACGCTTCCGCGGACACGCCCGCCGGCAGGCGGCGCGCGAACTCCGCGTGATAGTTGGTGAGCAGCACGCTGCCGAACAGCGCCACGCCTACCGTGCTGCCGATCGCGCGAAAAAAGATGGTGGAAGCGGTAGCCGCGCCCATCTGCGCGGGCGGCGCGACGTTCTGTACCGCTACTGTATAAACCGGCTGTAACAGGCCCATGCCCAGGCCGGCCAGAATCATGCCCAGGACCACGTGGACGGGCGGCGTCGATGCGTCCATGAAGGCAAAGACGCTCATCCCGCCTGTGACCACGATGGAACCAAGTACTCCGGGCACCTTGTAACTCCTGAAACGATAGGTCATCTGGCCACCCACAAAACTGCCTGACACCGCGCCCAGCAGCATCGGGGTCATGAGCGTGCCGGATTGCGTCGCCGAGACGCCCAGCACGCCTTGCATGAACAGGGGCAAATAAATAATCATGCCGAACATGCCCATGCCCAGCACAAAAATACAGATGGAAGACACTTGGATCACCGGGTCCTTGAAGAGCGTGAGCGGGATGAGCGGTTCGACAGCTTTGCCTTCCGCATAGAGGAACGCGATGAGCATGATCACGGCGACCGCCAGCAGCGCTTCTACGCGGCCCGATCCCCAACCGTATTCGCTGACCCAGGTGAAAGCCAATAGCAGCGGCCCCATGCAGGCCAGCAGCGTGAACACCCCGGCCCAGTCGAGTACGCGCCGCATAGCCTGCGGGCGTATATCCGGAAACTCGAAATAGATCGCAGCGATGGCGATGACGCCCACCGGCAAGTTGACGTAGAACGTGGCGCGCCAGGAGATGTGATCGGTCAGCCAGCCGCCGAGCGTGGGCCCAAAGATGGCCGCCAGCCCCCACACTCCCGAGAAAAATCCTTGGTAGCGGCCGCGTTCCACCGGCGAAAAAATGTCGCCGATAATGGTGAAGATCAGGCCCATGATGGCGCCGCCGCCGATGCCCTGCAGGGCTCGAAACAAGATCAGCTGGTTCATGCCGTCAAGCCCCAGGAAGTTGAGGTGGCCCGAAGCCCCGCATAGCGCGGAAGTAGCCACGAACAGCGCCGATCCCCACAGGAAGAACCACTTTCGGCCCCACAAATCCGACAGTTTGGCGATGATGGGGACCACCATCGTGGACGTCAGCATGTATGCCGTAGCCACCCACGGATAGCGATTGAAGCCGGAAAGGGAGGCGATGATGCGCGGCTCGGCGGTGCCGACAATGGTCTGATCGAGTGCCGCCAGAAACATCGCCAGCACCAAGCCTGTCATAGTGCCGACCAGTTGCGGCCGGGTCAGACGCACGATCCCGGAGGTGTGGAATTGCGGCTCCCCTGCGACCGTGCTCATTAATTGATTTTAGCCGAAGCGACTTGCGCTCAGCCCCTCTCGGGATCGAGCACCGCGATGTAGCCCAAATTTCGATATAGCTGGCGGTAATCCAAACCGCAGCCCACCACGAAGCGGTCCGGGATCTCGAAGCAGCGGAAATCGATGGGCACCTGCACGATGCGTCGCACCGTGCGATCGAGCAGAGTGCAGATTCCGAGCGACCGCGGGCCGCGCCCCGCCAGCGTCTGCAGCAGATAGCGCGTGGTGAAGCCGGTATCGACTATGTCTTCCACCAGCAGCACGTCTTCGTCGTGGATCGGCTCGTCGAGATCCTTGGCAATGCGCACCAGGCCGGGCGTAGGACCGCGCGACGGACCGCCAAAGCTTGAAATCGCCAGGAAATCGATCTTGACCGGAATCGTGATCGCGCGCGCCAGCGAAGTCAGAAAAAAAACCGAACCCTTGAGCACGGCAATCAGCTTGAGCTCGCGCCCGCGATATTTTTCACTGATCTCAGCGGCGACTTCGGCGATGCGCGACGACACCTGCTCCTCGGTAAACAGGATGCGCTCGATATTTTCGGGCGCGGGGGTCACGAGTGCACCATCTGAAGCCCGTATTTGAAGACCAGTTCCTGGAAATCTTTCTGGTAGAATACCTGGATGTTAATGTGCGGATAGATGGCGCGCAGCAGCTTGACCTTGCGGTTCTTCTTGGTGACCAGCGATTGTTTCATGGTAGTGACCTCCACATAGAGGTCGATCTCAGGCAAATAGAAGTCGGGCGTGAAGGCTTCCGTGACGCGGCCGTCCTTATCCCATTGCAGCGGGAAACTGCGCGGTTCATATTCCCACTGGATGCGGTAAAAATCCAGCAGGTTGGCGAACATCTCTTCGCTGGGATGCCCGAAGCTGGCGCGCGTGACCCGGGCGCGGCGCGCGGGAACAATGCCGCGCTTGGCTAGTTCCAGTCGCATGTCAAATTCGATTTCGTCGGCGGCGTTGGGCGAAAGCAAGCCTTGCTGGTCAAGGCGCTTGCCGGCCGCAGCGGCCAGTACCTCGGCGGCTTGTGCGGCGTCCATGTGTGTGAGATTCAACGTCAGGTCGAACGACATGGGATCGGCCGAAGCGCGCCCGAAGCGCGCTTTGCGCAGACGGTTCTGTTCGGCGTCGAGTTCCCGCAGCCGTGCAATCGCCTCCGGCTTTTCCAGGCGCAGATCGAGCATCAGTTTACCGGCGCGATGCGCGTCGATCGTCGTGATGCGCGAACGCAGCACCCACGGCGCAGGCCGAAAGAGATGTTCGGAACGGTCAAGAGCAATCAGCAAGGAATGCTCCCGCGCCAAACGCGCCAGCACTGCGACGGCCGCCGATGCCCACGCCCGCGCTGGCAGGGGAGTATCGCCAAATTCTTCGGTCATCCATTGCGCCAGGCGCGTTTCCGTGACCAGCTCGAAGTTCAGGAGCTGCGCGACAGCTTGCGCTACTTCTTCCCAGCGCGACGCGGGATCGCCCGAAATCGTAAGCAATGCCATCCGCTACACTGTCAGAATATCAGTCCCATGGAGACGCAGAATTTTTTCGTGCGCCGAGCTTCGCTCGCCGACCTCGATCTGATCGTTCCCTTGTTCGATGCTTACCGTCGGTTTTACGAGCAGGCGCCGGATCTCGCTCTGGCGCGCGAGTTTCTTCGCGAGCGACTGGAACGAGATGAATCCGTGATCTTCCTGGCGCTCGGCCAGGATGGATCGGCCGTCGGGTTCACGCAGCTCTATCCCACTTTTTCGTCGGCGAGCGCGAAACATTTTTTCATTTTGAATGACCTGTTCGTCGATCCAGGCGCACGCCGCAAAGGCGCGGGACAAGCACTGCTCGAAGCGGCTGCGGATTTCGGCCGCGCCGAGGGAGCGCCTAGACTTGTGCTCCTGACGGCCCACACCAACACGCCGGCGCAAGCACTCTACGAAGCCATGGGCTGGCGACTCGATGAAATATTCCGCCGGTACATTTTGGTACTTTAGTACTCCCGGCGGCGTGACGCCTTGACCGCCTGCCGCCACTTCGCCTCCTCCCCAACGCTCGCTTAACCACCCGTCCCCCCATTTCGTGAGCGACTTAGGCGCTTGGACGGCTGCGTGCACCTAAGATTGGACTGTGCTGGAACAAGGAGAAAGATAAATGATGAAACTGTTAGCAGGGTTGCTTTTGACCGCGGGACTAGGCTTCGGACAATTTTCTATCGGAATTCATATTGGCGAGCCGCCGCGTCCCCGCGTTGTACGCGTGCGCCCCGTCTCGCCCGGTCCGGGCTATTCCTACGTGGACGGCTATTGGTATCCTCGGGGCAACCGCTATAGCTGGCATCAGGGCTATTGGACGCGCCCGCCTTACGAGGGTTCGCGATGGATGGCGCCGCGCTATGAAGGTGGCATGTATTATCAAGGCTACTGGAACGGTAATGACCGGCAAGTTGGACACGACCACAAATGGGATCGTGACCGCAGGCGGCGCGACCAGGATCGTAATCGCGACGGCATTCCAGATCGCCGGCAATAATCAAAGCCGCCGCACTGGCTGATCCATTACTTTTGCGAGCAGCTCACGAACGGTGAGGCTGCTCCGTGGTGGACGCAGTGCGGGCGCGAGTTCCGCCAGTGGCTCCAGCACGAATCTGCGCTCAGCCATGCGCGGATGCGGGATTTCAAGACCGGCGGCGTGGACGATGGCGTCGCCGAACAGCAGAATGTCGAGGTCGATCAGGCGTGGCCCTTTGGCGATCGTGCGCAGCCGCCCCATTTCCTGTTCGATTCTAAGCAGCCGCGCCAATAGCTGGCGGGGGAAAAGCGTGGTTTCCGCCTTTACCACTTGGTTCAGGAACCAAGGTTGATCGACGATCTCGCGCGGCGCGGTTTCGTAGATGGAAGACGCGCGCGTCAGACGAACATGCGGCGACACGACTTGCTCGCGCGCCAGCAACAGGTTCGCCACCCGGTCCCCCAGGTTGGAACCCAGAGCGATGTAGACGGTTTTCACAACGTCGTCCGCCTAGAACAGCGCACCCTGCGAGCCGCCCCTGCGCCGTGCGATGCCGAAGTATTCAAAGCCGCGCTCGGTACCCACGCGGCCGCGCGGCGTGCGGTCCAGAAAACCCATTTGCATCAGGTAGGGCTCGTAGACTTCTTCGATGGTCCCCTGCTCTTCGTCAATCGATGCCGCGATGGTGCTCAGCCCCACCGGCCCGCCGCCGTATTTCTCCAGCACGGTCAGCATGATCTTCTGATCGATCTCGTCGAGTCCGTAGCGATCCACTTCCAGCAAGTCCAGCGCCTTCTCGGCGACTCCTAGGTCCACGCGTCCGTCGGCGCGTACCTGGGCGTAATCCCGCACGCGGCGCAGCAGACGATTCGCGATCCGCGGAGTTCCGCGGCTGCGGCGGGCAATTTCTTCGGCCCCGGCTGCCTCTACCTCCACGTTCAATAGCGCCGCCGAGCGCCGGACGATACTCGCCAGCTCCTTCACTTCGTACGGATTCAAGCGCAGCACCAGGCCGAAGCGGCCGCGCAATGGCGCGCTGATGATGCCCTGGCGGGTGGTTGCGCCAATGGCAGTGAAGGGCTTGATGTCCATCGCCACGGTGCGCGCGCCCGGGCCGGTGCCGATCAGGATGTCCATGCGGAAGTCTTCGAGGGCCGAGTAGATCATTTCCTCGACGTCCGGCTGCAGGCGGTGGATCTCGTCGATGAAGAAGACTTCGCGCTCAGCAACATTGCTTAGGATGCCCACCAGGTCCAGTTTCTTCTGCAGCACCGGGCCGGAGGTTTGCTGCATGCCCACGCCGAGCTCGGCGGCGATGATCCCGGCCAGCGTGGTTTTGCCCAGTCCCGGAGGCCCGTAGAGCAGCACGTGGTCCATCGCCTCGCCGCGCTTGCACGCCGCTTCGATGGCGATCGAAAGCTGCTCTTTGAGCTTGCTCTGGCCCGCGAAATCGGCGAGCCGCACGGGCCGCAGTGCGGTTTCAAACTGCCTCTCTTCTTCGCGCAACGACGCCGAAACAATGCCCTTTTCCTGCATGAAGCTTTAGTGTAGTGGAACGCAGGAAATCGCGCGAATGAAAATGCCCCCTCGCGAAGCTTGCGAGCCAGGTCTGGCTGGTCGGATAATGGACCTCATGGAAATAGTCAAGGAGGCGAGCTGAATGGGCAGAATACTCGCGTTAAATCCCCCCTAAAGCGGAATGTCCGCGATCGTGAATGTGTTGGCGCGCGTGGGCCCGGGCGAGCCGAATAATCCGGATGACGTTCGCGTGGTACAGAACTTGATGCAAATGGGTGCCCGCGGGAAGGCCCCGGCCGCAAGTATCGGAGTACCACAGGTGACGGGGCATTTCGACGCCGCCACCGAGTTCTGGATCTACCACGCTCAACGCCTTTACAGGAACCTGACGGTGGATGGGGTAGTGTCTCCCGCGCATGGCACTCACTACGCCCCGGGCGGAAGCATTTGGGCCATTGTGATTTTCAACGACCTGGCGAGAAGCACTTGTCCCCAGGAATACGCGGCTTTCCTTGCGCAATCCAGTAATTGACGCCGGCCGAATTTATCTCACCAGTTTCAGCGCGCGCCGGAAGAGCGCATCGAATTCGTTCGATTCGCTCTCTGAGCGCGCCTTGTTTACCGCAGTTTCCGCGGACGCCCGAGTAGCGCCAAAATTCATAAGCGCCGAGATCACATCCTCTTCCGTGGTATTGAACGCGCCTTTGGGAGCGCCGCTCGCCCCGGTCTGCGAGGCAGTCGGCGGACCCAGTTTATCGCGCAGTTCCAAAACCATGCGCTCCGCGGTTTTTTTGCCGACTCCTGGAATGCGCACCAGTTGTTCCACCGCGCCCGAGCGAATCGCGGCTACCAGATCGTCGGTGGTCAGCCCGCTCAGCGCCGTGATCGCGAGCTTGGGTCCGATGCCGCTCACCGCGATCAATTTTTCGAACAACAGCTTGTCGTCTTTCGTCGGGAAACCATAGAGCGCCAGGATGTCCTCGCGCACGTGCTGGTAGATGTGCATGTGCACCGGCCCGCCGGGCTCGGGAAGCGACGAATAGGCTGAGACCGGGATGGTGATCTCGTAACCCACGCCATGTACGTCGATAACGATCTGGTTGGGATGTTTTTCGAGAAGACTGCCGCGCAGGTGCGAGATCATCAGAACTAAGGATACGAAATGCGCGCTACTCGCGGCCCTAGTCCGCCACGGCCCGTACCGGGTAGTGGGTCCGCATGAGTGACTCCGCGACGATGACGCCCTTGCTAGGTGTCGATAGTCCGCAACATCTCCCCCTCAGCGCCGATAAGTGGTATTCGGATCGAACGAGTCGTCAGTTTTGGAGGGTGGAAATGCGTCGAGAATCTATAGCGGGTAAAGGACGGCGGCATGGCCGCGAGCGCGGCTTCGTGCTGATCACGATGGCCGTAGCCGCGATTGCGCTCATCGGCGTTCTCGGCCTGGCGGTCGACTTGGGGCATATGTTCATTTCCAAGAATGAGACGCAAGCTTATTGCGATTCAGCGGCTCTAGCAGCCGCGCTCGCACTCGACGGGACCACCTTCGGCATCGCCAACGCGAAATCTGCCGTTACTAATTCCACAAACTCCTGGAACTTCGGCACCACCAGCGTCAGCAGCCCCATCGTCACCTTCGCGACCACTATTAATGGGCCCTGGCAGAGTAATCCAAGCCCCGCCACCGGATACTCGTTTGCGAGAGTCAACGCCACAGTGCCGACGCAGCTCTATTTCATTCCGGTGCTGGTCGCGCAAACCCTGGCAAACGTCAATTCGGTGGCTACGGCAGCGCAAGTAGCCCTCACCAGCATCCCCATCGGACTGGCGCCCTACACTGCGGTCAGCACCGTCCCAGCACCGCCAAACTTCGGGCTGATCGTCGGAAATTCCTATGACATTCATTGGCCGCAATTCAACTCCCATCGCAGTGGTTGCACGCCAACCACGCCAGATAGTTGTTTCAATTCGCCACCCTGTCCGGGAGATACGGCAGCGTCAAAGACGGCGGTGGTCTCAAATTGGGGGTCCAGCAACAGCGGCTTTTGGGGCAGCAATTCCAACAGCGTCATTAAGCAGCAAGTTCTAAATCTGATTCAGGTGCAGGAGCTGGCCGTGGGCGACAATATTGAACCCGTGCTCACCAATGGAACCAAGGCGAGCGAGGCGAAGATCCTGGATCAACGCGTGAGCCAGGATGTTAACACTACCGACAACACCGTCAGCGGTTATTTAGCGTCTGCCCACAACGGCCAGCGGCTGCTGGCGGTGCCCATTGTGAATCCCGTCAGTTCGAATAGTACGACTGTGATGGGCTATGGAGTATTCTTGCTGCTGGCGAACGGCCCTGGGACAAGCGATTACTACAAGTCCAACACCAATGGCAATGAGCCCTACTGCGCAATCTATGCGGGCACATACAACATCGGGAGTACGGGTCCGGGAGTGGGAGGCGCTTCGGGCGGGTCCCGGGTGAAGCTGGTTCAATGAGACGCCGATGAAACTTCCACTCGAGCGCTGGCTGGGGCGAGCGGCCGGCGTCGCGGGCGACCGCGCCGGTAATGCCATGATCGAGTTCGCCTTGGGGTCGGGCATTCTGGTGATGGCGTTCGTCGGGACCTTTCAGTTCGGCTACACCTTTCTGCAATACAACAGTCTCGAAAACGCGGTGGCGCGTGGGGCGCGCTATGCTTCCTTAATCCCTTACGATTCCACCTCCACCGCGCCGTCAGGCGCCTTTTCATCGGCGGTGAAGAATATGGTCTTGTACGGCAGCTCAAGTGCGGGCTCCTCGCCTGCACTTCCCGGCCTAACCACCGCTAACGTGAATCTGACCGTGACTTTCACGAACGGCGTGCCTGGCACGATGACGGTTTCGATCAGCGGGTACACCATTAATGCGGTGGTGGCTAGTGCCACGCTCACCAATAAACCGAAAATCACATACGCGTACCAAGGAATATGGGCTCCAGAATGAAAACTAGCGAAAAGCCACACGGCGTGAGCCTGCGGCGAAGGAATTCGAACGGCAGCGTGATGGTAGAGACCGCGCTGATCTTTTTGGTCTTCGCTTGCCTGCTATCGGGCGCTTTCGATTTCGGGCAATTTTTGTTCATCCACCAGGCGCTGGTGGAGCGCGCCCGCTACGCAGCCAGATGGGGCGCCATCAACGATCCGACGGATTCAACATCCATCACTAATATGGTCCTGTATAACCAACCCACGGGCTCGGGAACCGGATACTTTAACCTGACATCCGCCAATGTATTCGTGACGAACCCTGGCGCGGGGACCGACGATTACGTCCTCAACGTGCGGCTAGCCGGCTACAAATACGTCCGGGTATCGCCCTACATCGCAGGCACTTATACAGGACCGCAAATTATCGTGTCGGTTCCGCTGGGAATATTTAACTAACCGAGTCAGGCCGAAATTTTCTCGATACGCACGGCGGTGCCGTAACACAGGACTTCGGTGACGCCCTGCATCACCTCGGTGGCGTCGTAGCGTACCCCGATGATGGCATCGGCGCCCATCATGATGGCGTGGCTCACCATTTTCTCGAAAGCCTGCTCGCGGGTTTTCTCGCACAAGTCGGTAAGCAGCGTGATGTTCCCGCCCACGATGGTTTGCAGGCTGGCGCCAATGGTTCCGAAGATCGAGCGGGAGCGCACGATAATGCCGCGCACCAAGCCCAGGTTATGGGTGATTCGAAAACCGTCCAGCGTGAAAGCAGTAGTGACGAAATCGTGAGTCATAGTTAGGGAAGGCTCACCGGCCTTAGCGGGTCCCAGGAAGAGCGAATGGCACGTTGCGTTCGGCGTTGAGTTGCTTGGAGAAGTTGCGGTCCACCAGCGCCAGGCTCACTTCGTCCATGACACCTTCAATGCTGATGTATTTCAGCGTGTCTCCCTGCACCCAATAAGCGATTACTGGACGAATGGTATGGTCCTGCATGGCGATCAGAAAGATGGTGGGCTGATCGTCTGCGAGCGCGCCGGCGGGTGCAGACGGAGCGGCTGCGGCTGGAACGGCTACAGGCGGAGCGGCCACCGCGCCTGGCTCAGGCAACTGCACGTTCGAGTAATCGCGGAACTGCGGATGAACGCTGTCGGTCTGGAAATTCTGGTTAATGATAACGGTGGGGGGCGGAGGAGCGGCCTGCTCATAGCCGTTGTAACCCGCATCGTAGTCGCCAGCCGGCGGAGGCCCATAAGCGCCAGGATAGTCGCCCGCATAAAAGCCGTCGAACCCATAGTCGAATCCGTAGCCTGCGCCGTAAACCGGGTACGGAACATAGACCGCGCCGCCGCCGAAGGAACGCCGTCCGCCGCCGTTTCTGCCCTCTCCGATTCGTCCGTCGCCGTTTCTGCGGCCACCGATTTGGCCACCAGTGCTGATTCGCCCGCCACCGTTTTGGCCGCCAGTGCCGATTCGCACGCCGCCGCGGGATCGAGGAGCCGGGGCTGGCGCGCGCAGCGCCCCAGGCGACGGGACGCCGGGGTGCAAGATGTTACCGTAGCTTCCGCTCGGAGTGCGGCTGTGCTGCGCGAACGTTGCGGGTGCGAAGGCGAGTGTGGCAACCAGTATAAGTCGCATGGCGTTTCCGTCCTACCCGATTATAGACGCGAAACCTGGGACGTCGAGGTACTAAAGGTACTCAGGACGCATAGGCGCTAAAAAATTCCAGGTATCAATCGCCAGCGGACTCTTGCGCAATAGTCTGTGTACCCCGGCAGGTTCTTGGAGAGAAACGCCTCTTCGTCGAACAGCCGCCATGCGCCAGCGGATAGCAACATCGCGGATGCGAGAAATCCCCAGTACGAGCCGAGCGCCAGCGGCGTGCCGATAGCCAGCAGCAGCGCACCTGCGTACATGGGGTGACGCACAAGAGAATAGAGGCCCGTGGAGATGACTTCCTGGTCCTCAACGATCTCGATGGTCGCGGAAGAGAACGTGTTCTCCTCAAAAACAACAAACGCAATGTAGAAGCACAGGGCCGTTAGCATGTCGCCTGCGACCACCGCCCAGAGCGGGACGCTTGACCATAGGAAACGGCGGTCGAGCGCCGGCACCACCAGCAGGGCAATAAATGCAATTGACGCAACGAACATGATGATCGCTTGCGGCGACTCTTTCTCGGCCGTCGGCCCAGCCGACATACGACGCTTCAGAAGCGCAGGATCGTGTTTCATGAGATAAAGCGTGATGAGGATTGACGACCCGAAAAAAGTACTGAGATACACCCATGCTTGCCAGTAATGACGCGTACCTGCCGTGACGAATAGTGCTAAGCCCATGACTATGGCCAGGAATCCCAGCCGGAGCCATGCTTCCGCATTGAGATTCTGCATCAGAATTGGTAGAGCATCAGGTACACCACCACGCCGGTGACGCTGACGTAGAGCCAGATGGGGAAAGTCCACTTGGCGATAGCCTTGTGGCGGATGAACATACCCTTGAGCCCGCGGCGGAGCGTAATGATCGCTAGTACTGGCACGCTCGCGGCGAGGATCGTATGCGTGGTCAAAATGGTCAAGTAGATCGTGCGGATCGGACCGGTATGCGAATAATGCACCGAACCGACTTGCGAGTGGTAAATGAGATAGCACACCAAGAATATGCTCGATACGGCGAACGCGGCCAGCATCACGCGCTTGTGCGCCTCACGCCGTCCTTTCTTGATCAGTACATAGGCCGTGATCAGCAGCCCGGCCGCGGACGCGTTCAAGACTGCGTCGACTGCGGGAAGGTCGTGAATTCCGATCAGAGCTGCTCCTTGAGCAGACGCCTGGTATCGGCGATCAGCGTGGGAATAGCATCAGGCTCCGAAGTCAGATAGTAGCCGCGGATGCGGCCGGAGCCATCGATCAAAGCGAAGCGCGTCGAGTGTTGCAGACTGCCATCCACGTTGTTCAGCATGAAGACACCGCGGCTCATGCGGTTCAGGTCCGCTTCGGCGCCAGTGAGAAAGTACCACTTTCCGGTGGTGGCTTCGAAGTGCTGGGCGTAGGCGGCGAGCACCGGCGGAGTGTCGCGGGCTGGATCTACAGTGAAGGACACGAAGCGCACGGCGTCGTTCCCCGCGAGCGTCGTCTGGACCTGATGCATCTGCGAGCTCATGCGCGGGCACGGCCCCGGGCAATTGGTAAAAATAAAATCCGCGATCCAGATTTTCTTGTCGAGCTTCGCAGCGCTCTTAAACGCCGCGCCGGTTTGATCCGTAAGGGTGAAATCCGGGACCACGCCAAAGGAAGGCAGCGGAGGCTTGCCGCTGCACCCAGCCAATGACAGCGCGCCCAAAACCGCGCTAGTAACGAGTACCGTCGAACACCAGGAGACCATAAAGCACCGGGAGATATACCACGCTCGCCAGCAATACCTGACGGGCGCGCGGAATAGTGCGGTCGTAGGAAGCCCGCAAGCCCGCGTAGAAATAGTACAAGCCGACCGCCACCGCGCCATAGACGTAGTAATGGCCGACCATATCGAAATATTTTGGCAGCAGGCTGATGGGGATTAGCACCAGGCTGCACCAGACAATGCGCCGCGCCGTCGATTCATTGGACGGCTCCACCACCGGCAGCATGAGGATGCCGGCCTTGGCGTAGTCTTCGCGATACATCCAGGCGATCGCATAAAAATGCGGGAACTGCCAGAGAAACAGGATGGCGTAGAGCACTCCGGCTTCCCAGTTGAGCAAGCCGCTCGCCGCGGCGTAGCCGATGAGCGGAGGCATCGCGCCGGGAATCGCGCCGATAGTGGTCGAATGGGGCGAGATTTTTTTCAGCGGTGTATATAAGAAGAGATAGCTGAATTCGGTGAACGCTCCCAGCAGCGCCGTCAGCAGATTGGCGCCGAGCCACAATTCAAGAAAGCCGAAGATCGATAACGCTAAGCCAAACTCAAAGGCTGCCTTCGGCGTCATCCGGCCGGATGGAATTGGGCGCTTGCGCGTACGAGGCATCTTGGCGTCGCCCTCGCGCTCGTACCACTGATTCAGCGCGGCCGTGCCGCTCGCAAGCAGCGCCGTACCCATGAGCGCGTGGAACAACACCAGCCAACTGAAGCTCCCCACCAGGTGTTCGGCGCACAGAAAGCCGATCGCCGTGCTCATCAAAATGAAGCAGGTGATGCGAGGCTTGGTCAGCTCTAGATACTCGCCGAGAACGCGGCCGCTCATAATTTGAACCCTGGGGGTAACATCGACTTCGGTAGGGACCTCATCCGTAATTGTACTCCCAAACGAGCGATTCTGCTACTGACACCGGAATCATTACAGTTAAAATTGAATAGAGGCCCCGAAGCAACGCGCCCGTCAGAGAAATCCTCGGATTCTGCTACCTTTGTCCAAGAAGCATGGACATCAATCCCAGCCTGGTTTTGTCGCTCGCCTTGGCAACCGTGCCGACCATGCTTACGGTCTTGATAGGAATTCTGCTCAACAATTCGCGGCTCGGCGAAATGAATAGCCGGATCAACGACCTGCGCAATCACATGGACTCGCGCTTCGACGAAATGAGAAGCACCGGGCATTCCGAACTGCGCCGCGTCGAAGAAGTTCTCTAGGCCCGCCTCAAGCACCTCGAAGAACGCTAGGGCCGACATCTACGCGTACAGTTTCACCGCACGTTTATCGCGCGGAACAGGGAGTCGGACTCCAGCCGGATTCGTCGTCTTCTTTCTTGAAGTGAACGGTAGTGGTGTAAGGCTCCTCCAGGTACGTTGGGTCGGTCACCACCGTCATAATGACCAGCCAGCTATCGCCATTCGGGTTATCCGTGCGCGAGTAGTATTCCGTCATCTCGGCCTTGTCGCTATACGGCACACCGTTTTTGCGCAAATATCCCGGCTTCAGCTTGGTGGTGATCACCCGCATCGAACCACCCCGCACTGGTCCGCGCCGGCCTCTCACATCCCAGGCGGCGCGCGAGACTCCCTGCAGATCCCCGCCCGGGCTCTCGGCGTCCTGGAAATAAAGCAGTCGCGTCTGCTTGCCGGAGTCGGTCTCCATCTTCATGACTCCCGCGTCGGCCCAGGAAATTCGAATACGCCCCGGAACGCGCATGATCGCCGGCGCGCCGTAAGCTTTGCACTGGTTGCCGGAGGCTTCGTCTTTGGCCGGATCCCACGCATCTGCCACCTTGCGGCCTTCGGCGTTGAGCGGAACACCGGTATAGTCGCCCTTAGCGGGCGTGACCATGCGGTAGTTCCAGTCCTCCGTCACCGCCGCAACCCACTGCCCGGTGAGATCCACAGGCCAGTCCATGTTGGGGTCGGGCGGTAGCGCACGACTGCGCGCATTGCCCCCCTGAACCTGCGAACCCTCTAAACCCTGCGATCCCAGAACAAGCACCGCCGCGGCCAACAACAGCGGCATCGCGGGTCTCACTCGTGGAATCAGCATGGCTACCTTATTCTAGACCTACTGATAGAAATTCCGTTCCCAGCGATGGCCCGCAAGCATCGCCAGGATTTCTGGCGGCAACGGTCCGGCGTCGGAGGCCGCAGCGTTGCTTTCCACGTTGGCGATCCTGCGCATTCCCGGAATGACCGAAGGCACCGCCGGATGCGAGAGGCAGAAGCGCAGTGCGATCTGCGCCAGAGTTCCGGGAAAGGAACCGAGATCCTGCCGCAACCGGACAACGCGTTCGGCCACTTGCCGCTTGCGGCCGCCCCGAAAATAGAAGGCCCGAAAGTCGCCAGGCTCGAACTGCGTATCTTCCGTGATCGAGCCAGTGAGGCTGCCCTCATCCAAAGGGACGCGGGCCAGGAGTCCAACGCCGAGACTTTGGGCCAGCGGAAACAGGCGGTCGGCCGCCGAGGGATCGAAGATGTTGTAAATCACTTGCACCGAATCGACCAAACCGGTGCGAATCAAGTCCAATCCGGAATCGGGATCGTGATCGGTAAGAGACATGCCGACGTGCCGTACCTTCCCCGAACGTTTCAGATCTTCGAAAACACGACGCCATTCTTCCTGCGGCGTCCAGCGTGGATTCCATACATGCAATTGCTGAAGGTCGATGGTATCGACGCCCAGGTGGCGCAGGCTGGTCTCAGTCGATTCGACAACGTATGCGGCAGGGAAGACTTCTTCCAGAGACGAATTGGGAGCAGCGGGCCAAATGCGGTTTTTAGGCGGAACTTTGGTGGCAATCGTAATCGGCTTGCCAGCGCTTTTGACAGCGCGGCCGACGACCTGCTCGCTGTGGCCGTCGCCATAAGCTAGTCTCCTGTCCCGGAAGAACGAAACATAATTAAGGCGGGTTTCGTCTAAGATTTAGGGAGATCTTAGATGCGCACCG
>JBDTTL010000029.1:0-23668 GCA_039930665.1 Acidobacteriota bacterium | reverse complement strand
TCGAGGCGGGAGTGGGCCTTGATCATTTCACGGCGGGCCGCGGACGATTCTTCCGCATCCTTGCCATGTTCGGCAGCTACTAAGAGTTCTTGGACCAGAACACTGCGGATCTGGTGCTCCTTGCACTTGATGCAGACCGTTAGGCTGTCGCTATCTTCCAACTGCATTGGAGTCTTGCAATAGACGCACTCGACACACAGCACAACCTGATTTTCATCCTAAAGGCGTTCGGCGAAATCTGCCAAATGGCCACCTCTGAAAAATTTCCTCTACAGGCGGCTGCCCATATAGATGAAACGGATCAGCAGCACGAGCGCGAGCGGATAGGCGGGCTTGGGTACTTCCCTGCCCCGGCCGCATGCCAGGTGAATCAGCACGTAGGATGTCAGTCCGAAGGCCAGTCCGTTGGCGATGCTGAAGGTGAGCGGGATCATGATGAGCGTGAGGAACGCGGGGAACGCGATGCACACGTCGTCCCAGGGGATTTCGCCGATGGAGGACAGCATCAATCCGCCAACCACTACCAGCGCGGGCGCGGTGGCGGCGGCGGGGACGGCTCCGATCAGGGGCGCGGCGAATAGGGCGAGGATGAAGAGGAGCCCGGTTACTACCGACGTGACTCCGCTGCGGCCGCCTGCGGCGACGCCGGCTGCGCTTTCGACATAACTAACGACGGTGGTGGTGCCGGAGAGCGAGCCTGCGATGGTGGCGATGGCGTCGGAATAGAGAATGC
This sequence comes from Acidobacteriota bacterium, assembly GCA_039930665.1. Classification (GTDB taxonomy): domain Bacteria; phylum Acidobacteriota; class Terriglobia; order Bryobacterales; family Bryobacteraceae; genus Palsa-187. The sequence continues at coordinate 22,935 of JBDTTL010000029.1, read as the reverse complement.
GGTTCACGCGCGGGATGGTGCCGTCGGGGTTCTGGAGGTTGGCTTTCTTGCTGATGGCGACCAGGGTGCCGACGTTATCGAACAGATCGACGAAGAGGAAGACGAAGACGATCTCGAGGAATCCGATGCCGAAGGCGGATTTGATGTCGAGCTTGAACATGGTGGCGCTCATGTCTTCCCAGCGAAAGGCTTGCGGATGCCATTCCACCAGGCCGGCGAGCGCGCCCACGAGCGTGGTTCCTAAGATGCCGAGGAGGATAGCGGCGCGGACTTTCCGGGCTTGCAAGATTGCGATCAATAGGATGCCGAAGGCTGCCAGCGCGGCGTTGGGATTGCTTAGGTTGCCGATGGTGACCATGGTGGCGGGACTGGTCTGGATCAGGCCGGCGTTGCGCAGTCCGATGAAGGCGATGAAGAGTCCGATGCCGGCGCTGAGTGCGGCGTAGAGTTCGGCTGGAATGGCGGAGATGATCCATTGGCGGATCCCGAGTGCGGTCAGGAGCAGGAAAGCGACGCCGGAGATGAAGACGGCTCCGAGGGCGGTGGGCCAGGGGACACCCATGCCTTTTACCACGCTGTAAGTGAAGTAGGCGTTCAGCCCCATGCCGGGTGCGAGTGCGATGGGATAGCGCGCGAAAGTTCCCATCAGCAGAGTGCCGAGAGCGGCGGAAATACAGGTGGCGGCGGCGACGGCGGCGAGCGGCATCCCGGCGTCGTGGAGAATCGCGGGGTTGACGAACACGATGTAGGCCATCGTGATGAAGGTTGTGAAGCCGGCGAGAACTTCGGTTTTCCAGTCAGTCGCCAGGCGTGAGAACTCGAAATAGTTTTCGAGCGAGGCTTTGGCTTGCGCGAACAATGTGGGCCTGGGGCTGGTGATGGTAGGCGCTGCCATGTGTTCTCTGAAATACGCTCGCTTGGATACGTTCGTTAGGATACGACAGAGACGGAGATCGACGGAATCGGGCGCGCGGGCTGGCGAAAACGAGGCCCACGGCCAGGACATGGGCCGTCACCAACCGTGATCACAAATGAGTCTGGCACGAGTGTCGTCGCTTGGCATGAGAGTGCGCTAAACCCAATTTCTCTCTGAGAATAGGATATGCAGATTCACGCGCCTTAAGCGCCTTAAGCAAGAAGTAGGAGAACTGCGCTGCGGTACTGCTGGTATAACTTCGGGCGCGTCGACAGATGGACACGGATAAGAAGTGGCCGCAGGCTCCCAGATGCGGCCGCCCTATAGGACTGGGGCATTGGGGGGTCCACAAACTTTTCTCGCGAGCGGGCTAAAGCCCCCGCCTTAGACGACCGATAAAAAAGGCGTTACTCGGAGAACGCCTATGTTTGGAAATCTTCGGTCTCTGATCGCATTTACGGGAAGTCAGCAACACGCCACGGAACGCAAAGACGGCGAACGGTTGCTCGAGGAATCGGACTACCAGGGTGCCGAACTGCACTTGGCGCAGGCCATGCTGGAGAGCGAGCGCCGGCAGGAAAATCCGGATCAGCGAATTCTACTGCGTCTGGAACTGGCGGAGGCCCAGCGAAAGCAATTTCGCGGCGGCGAAGACTTTCGCAAGCTGGCCGAGGCGGAGGAAACCGTGCGCTCGGCGCTGGAGCTTGCGTCGCGGGCGAATGAGCGGGCACTGCTGGTACAAGTGTTAGACGGGCTGGCGGCGATCGCGGCGGATCGCGGGCAGGTGGATGAAGTGGAACGCCTGCTGCGGGAAGCCGGGGAGCTAGAGGCGAAGTTGAAGCGTCCGGACCCAATGGCGGCGGCTCGCAGATTGCAGCGCCTGGGTCTGCTGCGCCAGCAGCGCGGCGAATTGCGCGAGGCCGTCGAGTCGCTGGCGGAGTGCGCGCTGCTCCACGAACAGTATTTGGGCGAGACTCATGCGGCGACGGCGCAGCGGTTGAGCGAGCTGGGCGCGGTGCACCACGCGCTGGGGAATCACGCGGAAGCGCAGCGCTGCCTGCGGCGGGCGATTCGGGTCCACGAGAAGGAATATGGCCTGGACTCGCCCGAAGCTGCGGCGGATTTGGAGATGCTGACCGCATCGCTTGAAGCATCGGGCGACATTGACGGCGCCGCATCCCAACTGGAACGAGTGCTGGCGCTGAAGTTGCGCGCGGTGGGAATGAATATGGATACCGTCGCGGAAGCGCAATGGGAGCTGGGCACGCGCTATATGGGCTGGCGTCGTTATTCGCGGGCGCGCGAACTGCTGATGGAAGCGGTGGGAACCTTCAAACGTACCGGCGGCGCACGCCTGGCTAGTGGCTATGAAGCTCTGGGCCAATTGGAAGAGGACACCGGTCACTACCATGAGGCTTTACGGGAGCTGGCACGGTCGGGCAAAGTATGGGAGTCGCTTAAGCCCGAGCATGCTCAGGATTTGATCCGGAACCTGAAGCATCGGGTGTTCCTGTTCGATCTGCTCCGCCAGCACAAGGAGGCGGATTTTCTGCGGGATCAGGTGTCGGCTTTGACTCGGGCTACGCGCTGGGCGGAGGCGGGCTGATTTAAGCGAGGCGAGATCGCGGCGGCAGGGTAGGACGGATTTCTATCTAGCCTCGGGGCTGTTGGCGGTGGCGGGTTCCTGCGACCAGTTGTTGCGGACCACCATGGTCTGATCGGAATAAAAAGTCCGCCGGCCGGAGCTGTTGAAGGCTTCAGGCACGGCCGAGATCGCGTAGCCGGTAGGTATAGTGGCGACCGTGAAAACGTACCCGCTTTTCTTGCCTTCCGAGAGATCCTTTGAGATCAGATCGGCTGCGGCGGGGTTAGCGGCGCCGCTGGCGGGCGGCCCCAATTCCGCAAGACTCGCCGCATAACGTCCAAATTGGGAGTAATACTGAACTTCGACGGCATGAATGGTGCGGAGAGTTTGGATCGCGGCGGTTTCGTGAGCCGACATCAGTTGCTTGTTGTACTGTGGGACGGCGATCATCACGATGACCAGGATGATGGCGATCACAATCAGAAGCTCGATTAGCGAAAAGCCACGGCGGCGAGCCTTGCGGGTCACGGCTCGGGAAACGACCCGGCTAACGCCTCGGGTGGCGCCTGGGGCAACGACGGAGTCACGCATATCTATATTCTAGACGTGGATGGGTTCGCGGGCGTGCAGACCGACTTTATCCAACCCTCACGCCGGCACGGCGGGCTTTCTTTTTGAGGGTGGCGCCGAGGGTGAGCAACACGGCGTCTTCGCGGAGGGCGAGGGCGAGATAGAACATGTCATAAGCCGCGCGGCTCTTTTGGGCGCGGTTCAGCGCGAAGGCTTCGCAGTAGAGCTCTATCGAAGGCACGTATATTTCCACTAGTCCGAGGAGCACATGCAACGCTTCGTCGCAAAGGCCCAGACTGAGTTATTCGAACTGATGGTATTCCAGAGGGTGTTGACGAATTCCGGAAAAAGCAAGTCCGGGGCGAGCACCGCGTCGGATTCATCCAGCAGGGCTTTGAGCCGGTCGCCTTCCTTTTTATTGAGGGCGATCTCAATGGCGCAGTTCGCGTCTAGAACGATCTTCACCGGTCGCGATCCTCTCGGATCAACTTCACGGAATCGGGCAAATGTTTAGTCAGGTTGCGATCGATGGCGGCGGCTCGATCTAGCGCGGCGCGGCGGCGGGCTTTGGGATCGCTCTCTGCGTCGAGGGCTTTGGCTAGGACAACCAAAGTTTGTTGCGCTAGACTGCGGCGCTCTTTTTCGGCGAGATCTACCAGGCGGCGGTAGATGTGTTCGGGGACATCGCGAACTTGCAGGGTGGGCATGCATCCATTGTGGATACATTTTGCAACAAATGCAGTTACGACGCGGTGGCCAGCGATTTCGTGGCTCGTGCAGCCAGGCGGCGGTACATGTGTTCGGGGACAGTCGCGGACTTGCAGGGTGGGCATGCGTTCATTCATGAAGCGGCGGGCGGATTGGAGTTGAGTTCGTGGATCGCGCGCAGCGTGGACCACAGCGGACCCAGGAGGTCCAGCCGCAGTGCATTGGCGCCATCAGAGAGTGCGCGCTCGGGGGCTTCGTGGACTTCGATGAATACGGCATCGCAACCGGCGGCGACGGCCGCGCGGGAAAGGGGTCCGATGAACTGCGGCTGTCCACCGGAGGCGGTTCCGGCTGCTCCGGGGAGTTGCACGCTGTGGGTGGCATCGAACACGACGGGCCAGCCAAAATCACGCATGATGGCCAGGCCGCGCATGTCGACCACCAGATTGTTGTAGCCGAAGGAGCTGCCGCGCTCGGTAATCAGGATCTTGTTGTTGCCAGTGGCGGCGACCTTCTCAGCAGCGTGCTGGATATCGTGGGGAGCGACGAACTGACCCTTCTTGATATTCACGATGCAGCCGGTGCGTCCGGCGGCGGTGAGAAGATCAGTCTGGCGGCAAAGGAAGGCGGGGATCTGGAGAATGTTGACGGAATCGGCGGCGAGCTCGGCTTGGGCCGGCTCATGGATATCGGTCAGCACGGAGATGCCAGTCTCGCGCACGCTTTTCAGAATGCGCAGGCCTTCTTTTATGCCGGGGCCCCGGTAGGAGGCGGCACTGGAGCGGTTCGCCTTATCGAACGACGCCTTGAAGATGAACGGTCCGGCGAGCTTGCGGATCTCATTTGCGAGGAAGTGGACGTGCTCCTCGCTTTCGATGACGCAGGGGCCGGCGATGAGGGCGAGAGGCTGGCCGTCGCCGATCTGAACCTGAGGATCGACTTCGAGGATCACGATCTGACCGTAGAGGCTTCGCGGTGGAGATCGCCCGCGGCTTGAGGCACCGGCGTCGCGATGGACGTGGGCTCGCGGATGCCTTCCTGACGCCGCTTGTGATGCTCCAGCGCGGCTCCGATGAAGGCTTCGAATAGGGGGTGCGGCTCGAGCGGCTTGGACTTGAACTCGGGATGGAACTGGCAGCCGAGATACCAGGGATGGCCAGCGAGCTCGCAGATCTCGACGTAGATTCCGTCGGGAGTTTCGCCGGTGAGGCGCAAACCGTGCTGCTTCAGAACTTCTTCATATTCGCGATTGAATTCGTAGCGATGGCGGTGGCGCTCGCTGATTTGCGCCTTTCCGTAGGCGGCGCGTGCGTAGCTGCCTTCCGCGAGATTGCAGGGATACGCTCCGAGGCGCATGGTGCCGCCTAGTTCATCGACGCCTTTGAGCTCGCGCAGTTTATAGATGACGCGGTCGGGGGCGGCTGGATCGAACTCGGTGGAATTGGCGTGGGCGAGTCCGCACACGTTGCGGGCGAATTCGATGACTAGAGTCTGCATACCAAGGCAGATGCCGAAGTACGGCACCTTGGCTTCACGAGCGTAGCGGATGGCAACCAGCATTCCCTCGATTCCGCGCTTGCCGAAGCCGCCGGGGACCAGGATGCCGTCGAAGGCTTCTAGCTGGGCCATGCACTGCGGCCATTCGAGGCGCTCGGCTTCGATCCAGGTTATGTTTACTCGTGCATCGTGCGCGAGTCCGCCATGGAGCAATGCTTCCTTGAGGCTCTTGTAGGAGTCCTCATATTCGACATACTTGCCGACCAGACCGATGGACACCTGGCGCGCGGGATGCTTCATACGTCGGACCATTTCGCGCCAGCGCGTAAGATCGCGAGGCGGCGCGTCCATGGCGAGCAGGCGCAAGGCGATATCGTCGACGCCCTGCTCAGCAAAAACCAGAGGGCACTCATAGACGCTTTCGACGTCGCGGGCGGTGATGACGGCCAGCGGATCGACGTCGCAGAAGAGGGCGATCTTCTCTTTCATGTCGGGAGGCAAAGGGCGCTCGCTGCGGCAGAGCAGGATGTCGGGCTGAATACCAATGGCTCGCAGCTCCTTGACGCTGTGCTGGGTAGGCTTGGTCTTGAGCTCCTGCGCGGCGGCGATCCAGGGGACCAGCGTCACGTGAACGAACAAAGTATTGTCGCGGCCGAGCTCATGGCGCAACTGGCGGATGGCTTCGAGAAACGGCAGCGATTCGATATCGCCCACGGTGCCGCCGATTTCAACGATCACAACGTCGACCGGAGTTCCGTCAGGCGAAGTGGCGACGCGGCGTGCCGCAGCTTTAATTTCGTTGGTCACGTGCGGGATCACTTGCACGGTTTTCCCCAGGTAATCGCCACGGCGTTCGCGCGAGATGATCTGTTCGTAGATGCGCCCGCTGGTGAGGTTGTTGGCTTGGGAGAGCGGTGAATGAGTGAAGCGCTCGTAGTGGCCGAGGTCGAGATCGGTCTCGGCGCCATCGTCGGTGACGAAGACCTCACCGTGCTGGAAGGGGCTCATGGTGCCGGGGTCGACGTTCAGGTAGGGGTCGAACTTCTGCAGCGTGACTTTCAGGCCGCGGCTTTCGAGCAGGCAGCCGATGCTGGCCGCCGCGATCCCTTTGCCGAGAGATGAAACCACGCCGCCGGTTACAAATATATATTTCGCCATTATTCCGTCACCACCATTTTTTCGTAGAGAGCCGAGACTCTGTGCCAATCTTCGGGCGTGTCGACGCCGAGCGATTCATACTCGGTTTCGATAACACGTATTTTGAATCCGTTTTCGAGGGCGCGCAGTTGTTCGAGGCGCTCGGCTTGTTCGAGAGGGCCGATGGGGAGGTCGGAGTAGGAGAGCAGGAAATCGCGCCGGTAGACGTACAGGCCGATGTGCTTGAAGTGGACCGGGGGCGCCGTCTCATGGATATAAGGCCCCGGGGTCTCGCGTATATAAGGAAGCGGCGAGCGCGAGAAGTAGAGCGCATTGCCGTGGTGATCGGTGACGACCTTCACGACGTTGGGATCGGCAATCTCGGCACGGTCTTCGATGAGTTTTTTGAGAGTGCCCATGGGGACGTCGTCGTTTTCGAGCAGGCCCAGCACGGCTGCATCGATGGCGGCGGGGTCGAGCATGGGCTCGTCGCCCTGAATGTTGACGACGATTTGCGCTGTGGAAGCTGAAGCCGCTTCGGCGACGCGGTCGGTACCGGAGACGTGATCGGCGCGGGTCATGATTACGCGCGCGCGGAAATCTTCGGCGGCGTCGCGGATGCGCGGGTCATCGGTGGCGATTACGATGCTGGTGAGGTAGCGGGCCTGCGAGGCACGCTCCCAAACGTGTTGCAGCATAGTTTTCCCTGCGATAGAGACGAGGGCTTTGCCGGGGAATCGGGAAGATGCGTACCTGGCTGGAATCACGCCAAGAATGCTGAGCGGCACAATCGAATATAGCACAGTGGAGGAGGGACGGGCCAGAGGTGGAAGAGAAATCAGGAAAAGATAATGGCTCGCAGATGAACACAGATGGACGCGGATAGAAAACGCTGGCCCGGGACGCACGCGCCTCACGCAACAACCGGCTGTTGTGTGCACAATAAATAAGGAAGAGGAGGATTCATGCGAATTCTAGCGGCAATCATACTGGCGTCGTTGACATGTTTTGCGGCGGACAACGGAAAGCTCAAGACGGAAGTGAACCCTGGACGCGCGGGGGTGTTCATCGATGGGAAGTATGTGGGTCCCGCGGCCAACTTCAAGATCGCGCGGACGTATGATGTCGCGCCGGGCGAGCACGAAATCAAGCTGGCCGATCCGCGGTATCAGGAGATCGTGAAGAAAGTCACCATCGAGGCGGGTAAAAAGACGGTGGTGAAAGAGACGATGGTCGCGCTGCCTGCGGCCATGCCGCCTTTCGGCCGGCTGCGCATCGAAAACGGAGATCATTTTTCGGCGGTGTATGTAAACGATCGGTACATGGGGCACGCGGACGAATTCGATAACTTCGCGCAGGGGCTGCTGCTCAATCCCGGCACCTACGAAGTCAAGATCGTGCCGTTGAATGGGTCGCCAGTCACTAAGTCCATTACCATCGAGGCGGACAAGACCGTCATTTTCAAATAGTGCGTCGGGTGGGCATGTCCCAATCCAACGCAAAAATCAGATGCGCTTCGGGATCGGCGTGCGCAGCCGTTTTATGGATGAGTCGCTGCTGGAGGTGCTAGGCTGCGGCCTGGACACGCCAGCCTACCGCCGGTCTCACGGGACGATCCGACGGTAGTGAACCGTTTTGCGCGGAGAACCTGACGGGTAGCTAACGCTTGGTCCATTCGCCGATCCAGTCGAGGACGGTGTGGTACCAGAGCAGGCTGTTTTGCGGATGCAGAATCCAGTGGCCCTCGTCGGGGAAAAGCAGCAGCTTGGAGGGCACGTTCTCCTGCTGCAGAACCGTGAAGAGTTGCAGGCCCTGGCCCATGACGTCGCGGAAATCCTGCTCGCCGTGGATTACCAGGGTGGGGGTCTTAAAGTCCCGGGCGAAGGTAGAAGGCGAAAACCGCACATATAATTCGGGGTTATCCGCCGGCGTTCCTTTCATTTCCCACAGCGGAAACCATTGCTCGTCGGTTTCGCGCTGCCAACTCGCCAGATCGAATACGCCGCCGTGGGAGACGATCGTTTTAAAGCGGTTGGTGTGGCCGTTGATCCAGTTCACCATGTAGCCGCCGTAGGACGCGCCGGCGACGGACATGCGCTGGTGATCTATATAAGGTTCGGCGCCTACGGCGTCGACCACCGACATGATGTCGTCATAAGGCTTGCCTCCCCAGTCGCCGTTAATCTCATCGATGAATTTCTGGCCGTAACCGGTTGATCCTCGGGGATTAGGCTGGACGACTACATAGCCCGCGGAGGCGAAGACCTGAGCGTTCCAGCGGTAGGTCCAGGACTCGCCCCAAGCGCCTTGGGGGCCGCCGTGAATCAGGAAAATGACAGGGTATTTCCGGGTGGGCGTGAAATTGGGCGGCTTGACGATGAAGGAATGGACCCGCGATTTGTCGGGGCTGTCGACCCACATCTCATCCAGCGGGGTGAGGGTGACGCCGGCCAGCAGCGCATCGTTCATGTGGGTGAGCGCTACACCGGCGCCGCCACCCGAACTCGCGCGAAAGATTTCCAAGGGCCGCGAGCCGCTCTCCTCGGTATAGATCATGGTGCGGCCGTCGGAGGTGAACTGCACGTCGTCGAGCGTCGATTGGCCACTGATAATGCTGCGCAATCCCCCGCCGGTGGCGGCAATCATCTGGAGTCCAGTGCGGCCGCGGTCCTCGGCGGTGAAGAAGAGGCGCGTGGAATCGGACGACCAGGTGAAGCTGCCGACCCAGCGATCCAGCGTCTCGGTGAGATTGGTGGTCTTGCCGGTGGCGCGATCGAGCACCATCAGACGCCAGCGGTCGCTTTCATAACCGGCGCGTTGCTGCGAGCGGAAGGCCAGATACTTTCCGTCGGGCGAATAAAGCGGGCTGTCATCGCCACCGGGGCTGATGGTTATTTTGCGGGCGTCGCCGCCGTCGAGCGGCACCGTATAGATGTCGGAGTTGGTGCTGGCAGACGGGTCCGAATCCAGGTTTTTGACGAAGGCCAGTTCCGCAGAATCGGGCGACATGGCGTAGCCGTCGGGTCCGCCGAGCGTGAAGGGCGGCACATCGTATTTGCCGGGAGTCAGATCGCGGACATCACTGCCATCGGCGTTCGCGACTAACAGATGCTGGCGACGGCGAGTCTGCCATTGGGTCCAGTGGCGGAAGAGCAAAGAAGTATAGATGCGGGCCTTCGAGGGAGCCTTTGCGTCGGCGTCGAGGTTGCGCTGGTTACAAGTGTTGTCTAACACGCCGCCGGGGGAAGGCGGGCAGTCGGGGAAAACGCTCGACTGAAACACCAGCTTCTTTCCGTCGGCGGACACCAGCAAACCAGCGGCTTCGGTAGCAAGACGGGTGATGAGGCGCGGCTGCAGGCCGTCCGCGTCCATCACCCAGATCTGCGAAGATCCGCCACGGTTGGAGATGAAGTAGATCTGTCGCGAATCGGGAGACCAGCGCGGACGCTCATTGTTGTCGCCTTCGCGGGTCAGTTGGCGCGGGGTGCCGCCGCTAACAGGGACGACGTAGATTTGTTTAGGGCGCGTGTTGCTGGCGAGATCGGGCGTCGTAACGGTGTAGGCGACGAGGCGGCCGTCGGGCGAAAGGGCAGGCTCGCCGATACGCTCAATGCGCAGCAGGGTTTCGACATCGAAGGGCCGCTTTTGCGCAAGAGCGGGGACTGCACACAGCACGGCCGCGCACAGCAGCAAGACAAAGGGGCACGAACGCCGGCTTAAACTGCGAATAACTCCTCCACGCGGGCGGAGAATCCGGGAAGGAGGTCGTCGACGGTCAACAGCGTCTTTGCACCCACTCTTGAATTCTACTATGTGAGGCAGGCTATCGCCGTTGCGCCATATAATCGTCGAGCCAGCGGAGAGCTTCTTCAACGGTCGAGAACGCGCCGTCGGCTTGCGCTTCGTAGGCGGCATGGGTCACTTCGCCGATGTGGACGCCGGGGCGGTCTTCGAAATAGGGCAGCACATGACGGCCGAGGATGAGGGGCGGCTGAGGGCGCGACTCGACGGCTTCGGATTCGGCGGCGGCGAGAATGCGGGCGGCGGCGGGAGGGACTCCGGGCGCGAGCGGCGGGCGGCCGGAGGCGTCGGCTTCGATCAAACGGACTAGCTGACCGATGGAAGCGGGGGCGACGCGCATCGCAAGGCGGCGCACGGTGCGGGGGGTAACGTCGCGGCCGATGCTGTGATGCGAGAGGTGATTTTCGACCAGCGGCACGACTTGATCGACAATCGCGCTTTTGATGCCGATACGTTCGAGGAACGTGCGTGCCATGGGACCACCGGCGGGTTCGTGACCCCACGAAGTCCAACGCACGCGGCCATCGCGCTCACGCAGCTCGGTGGTCGAGGGTTTGGCGAAATCGTGGGCCAGGGAGGCGAATAAGAGGACGGCGCGGTCGTCCACGGCAAGCGCATGGCGCTCAGCAATGCGCGCGGCCTGATTCAGCACGTGCATGGTGTGGATGCCGACGTCGCCTTCGGGATGCCATTCGGGGTCCTGCGGCACGCCGAAGAGGTTTTCGATTTCCGGGAAGTGTAGGATCCAGCCGGTCGATTGCAAATATTCGCCGATGCGGCCGGGATGAGCGCTCTTCACCGCCCACTTCATGAACTCTTCGGCGATGCGCTCGCGGGCGAGGGTCGCGTACTCGCCGGCGATGGATCGCGACATCGACGCCGTCGCCGGGTCGACGGTGAGATTGAAGCGACAGGCAAACTGCATCCCCCGGAGCACGCGCAGAGGGTCTTCGGAGAATGCATCGCTGGTGGCGCGGAGGACGCGGTTGTTGAGGTCTACCTGGCCGCCGAAGAAGTCCCACACCTCGCCGGTGATGGGGTCGAAGCTCATGGCGTTGATGGTGAAGTCGCGGCGCGCGGCGGCTTCGCGCGGGGTGATGGATTCGTCGAACTCGGTGCGGAAGTCGCGGTGGGCGGGGCCCGTCTTACTGTCGCGGCGGGGGATACCGAAGTCGAAAGTGTCGTTTTGAGGGGAGGTGAACTTCACCACGCCGAAGCTCTTGCCGACCAGGTCGACGCGGCCGCGGCGGGCGAGGAAGGAGGCCAGAGGATTGTAGGACATGCCGTAGACTTCGATGTCGAAGTCTTTGGGTCGCAGGCCGAGCAAGGCGTCGCGCACGGAGCCGCCGACCACGACGGCCTGGAAACCGGAGTCGCGCAGATCGCGCACGATTTGTTCGAGCGCAATTGGTAGAGTGAGCACCATCCTGGTTAAGATTGTACTTGGTCGATATTCACAGCCACGTTTTATACGGCATGGACGACGGCTCGAAGACGCTGGAGCAGTCGATCGCGATGTTGCAGATGGCCGCGGCCGCGGGCACCACCGAGCTGGTGTGCACGCCGCACGCGAACCGCGATTACAAGTTCGAGCCGCTGGTGATCCGCGACCGGCTGAAGGAGCTGGAGGCCGGGATCGGCGGCGCGGTACGGCTCTACACCGGCTGCGATTTCCACCTGAGCTACGAGAATATCCAGGACGCGGTGATGCACCCGCGAAAGTACACCATCAATCAAGATCGCTACCTGCTGGTGGAGTTTTCCGAGCTGATGATTTTTCGCAACACGGCGGAGATTTTCGGTCGGCTGCAGGAGGCGGGGATGATGCCGATCGTCACGCACCCCGAGCGCAACCAGCTTTTGACGAAGCGCCTGGAGGAGATTGCGCTGTGGGTGGAGGCCGGCGCCTATGTACAGGTGACCGGGCAGAGCCTGCTGGGGCAGTTCGGCAAGAAGGCGGCCGAGTTTGCGCGCACGCTGCTCGACCGGCGGCTGGTGCACTTCATTGCTAGCGACGGGCATGATTTGAAGCATCGGCCTCCGACGATGAACGAGGCTCATGCTTGGCTGGTGAAGAACTACGGGCAGGCGATGGCGGATGCGTTGTGTATCGATAATCCGCGCGCGACGCTGACGGGGCATGCGGTGCAATTACCGTATATGGAAGTGGAGATCCAGGCGAAGAAGTGGTATCAGATTTGGAAGTGAGGGGGATCAAACCCCTTGGCCAGTCGAACAGAAACTGACGCTCGCGGCTAGCCTTGATTACTGTCGCATGCGCTTGGATCATGGAAGGCATCTGCTTCTCGAGCTAGAGATTATCGAGAGAGGTAGCCGACCTCTTAATGCCTTTCCGCTAGCCGTTTGGCCCTGTTAATAAACTCTTGAGCTTCCCCGGATTGGCCCCTGCTAATCAGGATCAAGGCATACGCATTCAAGACACCGATCATTGTTTCCCTACGGACGCCGGAATCGCCACGATCTATCACGGCCTTCAGAAACGGGAGGGCTTGGTCAAAGTGCTTTTTCACGGTCAGTGCGGCACCGTGGATGCCCTCAACGTCTGCGAGCCGGATATCACAAACGTCATACAGATCCGGGAACCCTGTTTTACATTGCTCATAGAATTTACGGGCTCGCTCCATGTAATTTGCCGCTTCGCCGTCCCTTGCCGTGCTTGTCGAATCGGCGTCGAAGAGTGACATCAATTCGAACAATGCTACACCGATATCCACGTCAGGACGGGCGGACGGTGGATGATTGGCGATAAGAATTGCAAGACGTTGCTTGAGGACCGACTCGGCCCTTCCAGGGTCCTTCAAAGAGTAGAGGTTGCCAAGCTTCCGCAGTTCGTCCGTCTTGCAATGGTACTTGCTCGGCGGCAGAGAATCGCACTCCCGGATGGCGGACTTGTAACCCTCTTCGGCGGCTGAGATGTTTCCGGATGCACGCGCCCGGTCGGCAGCTTCCGTCAACGCAGTTACCCTTCTTTGCACGGCTTCCAAATCCGCTCCAGAGACCGGGATCACACACAGCACAAATAGAATTCGGGTTCTCATGCCGCTTGGATTCTATCATCTTCAGCTCACCTTGCGACAAAATCGGGGGCAATATGATTCCAAGTTCGCAAATACGGACACCTTAATCGGCACCTTGGACCATCGCTCTAAATTCGCTTCGATATCTACTGCCCCGCGCAGAAGAAACACTGAACCGGCTAATCGGGAGTAATTGGCATCAGAATTTACGGTGACATTGACTCCGTAACGCGCTGTAGTTCTTTCCGGCAATTACTCTACTTTTATTTTCGAATAACTATTACTCCCACTACGTGCGCCGATACGGCTGGGGACCGTAATACGAGTGCCAGCTTGGCTGAGATAAATCGTTCCGGGCAGGCACAAGAGTGATGTAAGAATTGCATCGGGAAATTCCCCCACTGGGAGCCACAATGCGAGAGCTATGCCCGTGGTACGCGTTGACGGTGAAACATCAGCACGAGACGGCGGCGCGGTCGGCGCTGGAATTTAAGGGCTTCGAGGCGCTGGCGCCCACCTATCGTGCACGGCGGCGCTGGTCGGATCGGGTCAAAGAAATAGAACTGCCGCTATTTGCGGGATACATATTTTGCCGATTTCCCTATGCCGAGCGGATGCAGGTGATCGATGCGCCGGGAGTGGCCAAGGTGGTCGAATTCGGCGGGGCGCCGGCGGAGATTTCAACGGCCGAGATCGCGGCGATCCGGATCGTGATGGCGTCGAAGCTGCCGGTGCGGCCGTGGCCCCATCTAAAACCAGGCGACAGGCTGCGGGTGGAACGCGGTCCACTTCGCGGGGTCGAAGGAACGTTGTTGCGAGAAGAAGCTCGCACGGAACCGGGAGGGCGAGGCCGCTTGCAACTGGTGATCGGGATCGAGATGCTGCAGCGGTCGCTCGCGGTGGAAGTTGATGCGGACACGGTCGCGCCGGTGCAGACACGCCGGGCGGTGGCTTAAGACATGGTTCAAGGAGGGTGGATGCGGAGCGTCAGATTCTGGTTGTCAATTGCGCTGGCGGCGCGGGTGATGGCGCAGGTGGAGACGCCCGGAGGCAATTTGCCGGCGCAGCCCATTGGCGCGGCCGACCTGCTGGCGGTATCGGTCTACGGCGCGCCCGAATTGACTCGAACGGTGCGGGTGAGTCCCGAGGGGCTGATCCGTTTGCCGATGCTGCGGGAAAAGATCGACGCGCGGGGACTGATGCCTAGCGATGTGGAGATGCGCATCGCCCGGGCGCTCGAAAACGAGGAGATTCTGGTGGACCCGGTAGTCACGGTAACGATTGCGGAATATCATAGCCGGCCTATCAGCGTAATGGGCGCCGTGAAATCGCCGCTTACGTTTCAGGCGCTGGGCAAGACTACACTGCTCGAAGCGTTGACGCGGGCGCAGGGATTGAGCGAAGACGCAGGGCCGGAGATTCTGCTGACACGCACGGCAGGGGAGGGCGTTGCGGCGCGGGTGGAACGCATTCCTGTGAAAAAACTGGTCGACGCCGCGGATCCGGCATGGAACGTGACGCTCGATGGCGGCGAGGAAATCCGCGTACCCCAGGCAGGCCGCGTGTTCGTGGCCGGGAACGTGAAACATCCGGGCGCGTTTCGAATGGACGGCGCAGGCGATACTACGGTGCTGAAAGCGGTGGCCCTGGCCGAGGGGCTGGCGCCTTTCGCAACCAAGGACGCCTACATTTTTCGGACGGGCGGGGAGAGCGGCCGCACCGAAGTACCCATCGCGTTGAACAAAATTATGGCTCGTGAAGCGCCGGATCTGGCGCTGGCGGCTAACGACATCCTTTATATTCCCGATAACCGGGCGCGGCGCAACAGTTTGAGCATCCTCGAAAAGGCCATTGGTTTTGCGGCGAGCACGGCGTCCGGTGTATTGATTTTGGGGCTGCACTAGGAACTCATGAATCGCAACGAGTCCGAGAGGCTTTTGAATCCTATAGAAGCGGGGAGACCCGGGGCGCCTTTGTATCTCGCGCCGCCCTACCAAGACGCGGATGAAGACGCCGAAGACGCCAAGCTTCCGTTGGCGCAATATTTCTGGATTCTGCGGCGCTATCGCTGGCGAATTTCGGGCGCGGTGACGGCGGCGGTGCTGGCGACATTGGTGGTCTCGGCGCGGCTGACACCCATCTACGAATCGACGGCCACGGTGGATATCGACCGCCAATCGCCGGCTGGAGTGGTGGGGGAGGACGCAACCCGCAGCGCGCTGAACGACTCCGATCAATTCATGGCGACGCAGATCAAGCTGGTGGAATCGGACGCAGTGCTGAGGCCGGTCGACGAGCGGTTCCATCTGCGCAAGCAGGAGGGGCAGTCGGCGGCGCTGTCGCCGCGGGGGGAGGCGGCTCCGGTGACGCTGAAGGAACTGAAGGTGGCGCGGCCGCCCAACACTTATCTGATGCAGATCGGCTACCGTTCCGCCGATCCGCAAATGGCGGCCGACGCGGCCAACGCCATCACGCAATCGTATCTGGAGCACAGCTACGAGATCCGCCTGCGCAGCTCGGCCGGCGTGGCCAGCTTCATGGAGCGGCAGATCGAGGAACTAAAGGCCAAGATGGAGCGCTCCAGCCTCCGCTTGAACGAGTTTGAGCGGGAGCTGAACGTAATTAATCCGGAAGCAAAAACTAACATTCTTTCGGCGCGGCTATTGCAGCTCAATACGGAATTCACCAATGCGCAGTCGGAGCGTTTGAAGCGGGAGGCGGAATATCAGTCGGCCAACATCGGAACGTTCGAAGCTGCGCTGGCGGCGCCGGAAGGAGAAGCGTTGCGCAAGCTGGCCGAGCACCGCAACGAGGCGGCCGAATTGTTTGCTGGGGTCGGGTCGCACTACGGAGCGAATCACCCCGAATACCGCAAGGCACAAGCCCAATTGAATCAGGTGAACGCGGCGATCGACGCCACGCAGCAGCAGATCGTCGAGCGGACGGCTATCGGCTTTCGCGAAGCCCAGAGCCACGAGGCGATGGTGGGCGACGCGGTGAAAGCGGCGAAGGCGGAGTTTGACCGGATGAACGCGAGGTCCTTTGAATACCAGGCGGTGAAGCGCGAAGCCGACGCCGATAAAACTCTTTACGAGGAACTGGTGCGCAAGATCCGCGAAGCCGGGATTAACGCGGGGTTCCAGAATGGCTCTATACGCATTGCCGACGCCGCGCGGGCGGCGCTAAAGCCGGTGTATCCCGACCATGTGTTAAATGTTCTACTGGCCTTCCTGTTGTCGTCGCTGCTGGCGGTGGGAGCGGCGGTGGTCACCGATCTGCTGGATAAGACGGTGCGCGATCCCGAGCAGGTGGCGCGCACGCTGCACGCCGAGGTCATCGGCAGTTTGCCGCTTATGAAGGACAAGCGCGCAGGGTCGCTGACGGCCGGTTCGCTGACGGCGTTGAAGGATGCCGGTGGCGCAAGAGGGAAAGGGCACGACCAACGCGATCTGTCGGGATTTGGGGAATCCGTGCGGGCGTTGCGCAATTCCATTTTGCTCGGCAACTTCGACCGGCATTACCGTTCACTGCTGGTTACCAGCGCGGCTCCGGGCGACGGCAAAACCACCACGGCGGCGAACCTGGCGGCGGCGCATGCGGAACAAGGCAAGCGCACGCTTCTGATCGACGGCGATCTGCGACGGCCTAGCGTCCACCGCAACTTCAATTTGCCAAGCGTGGTGGGTCTGTCGAACGCGCTACTGGGCGAAATATCCTGGCGCGAGGCCCTCATTCAGACCGAGGCGCTGCCGGACCTGTATATTTTGCCGGCGGGGCCGCCATCGCGGCGGGCATCGGATCTAGTCGGCAGGGGGCTCACCGAACTATTGGAAGAAGCTTCACTCGAGTACGACCTGGTGATTCTGGACGCTCCTCCGCTGCTGGGCTTTGCCGAACCTTTGCAGATGGCGACCGCAGTGGATGGCGTGATCGTGGTGGCCCGGGCGGGAAAAACCAGCCGGCGGGCGGTTGCGAGCGTGCTCGCGACTTTGAATCGGCTGCGCGCGAAGGTGGTGGGACTGGTGCTAAACGAAGTCCACAAAGAACTCAGCGACAGCTACTACTACTACGGCTACTATCGTTCCTACTACCGACCAATAGAAGAGCGCGAAACGGTGTCGTCGTGAGTGCCGCAGCGGCCGCGCGGGCGAACCAGTGCGCATCGGCGCAGGCGGGTGCGGGTCCGGAAACGTCAAACACCGTGATCGGAATACATGACGGGCATAACGCGTCAGTGGCGCTGGTGCGCAACGGGCGCGTCGAATTCGCGCTGCAGGAAGAGCGAATTACTCGCGTGAAGAATCAGGGGGACGCCCCGGAGAAAGCGCTCGGCGGGGCGCTGGCTCTGGCCCGGAGCGCCGCCGGGAGCGCGCGCATCGCGCTAAATGGCCACTACATGAATTACAGCCAGTGGCAGAGGGACAAGATTCTCGACGACTACGGCTGCGCCTCTACTTTCGCCAGCCGGATGAAACAGCCCTTCAAGGATACTTTCCTGGATCGAGCTTATCAGCGGCGCAAGCAGGCCGCTCGCGAGGAGCGATTGAGCCAACTGGGAGTGGGCCGAGAGCGTATCGAGCCGGTCGAGCATCATCTGGCGCATGCATCCGCGGCCTACTACACTTGCCCGTGGCCGGAGGAGAGGGTGCTGGTTCTTACGTGCGATGGATCGGGCGACCGTCTGTCGGCTACGGTGAGCCTGGGCGAACGGGGGAATCTGACGCGGCTCGCGCAGGTATCGGAACAGGATTCGATAGGCCGCCTCTATGCGATGGTGACACGACACTTGGGCATGGCGCCGCTCGAACACGAGTACAAAGTGATGGGATTGGCGCCGTATGTCGCGAATGAAGCGAAGACTGCCGCGGCCGCCGAACAGTTTCAGCAACTTTTCGAATTTACGCGCGAGCCGATGGTTTGGCGGCGGCGGCGAGGAGTCCCTCCTATGTATTCGGCGAGCGCGTTCCTGGCGCGACGGCTAGCCGGGCAACGCTTCGACCTGATTGCCGCAGGTGTTCAGCGATTTATCGAAGATTGGCTCGCGGTCTGGGGGCGCAACTGTATCCGCGAAACCGGGATTCGCAGGGTGGCCTGCTCGGGCGGCGTGTTCATGAACGTCAAGGCCAATCTGAGGTTGCTCGCTATTCCGGAGTTGGACGACCTGTACATATTTCCTTCCTGCGGGGATGAATCAAACAGTATCGGGGCGGCACTGCGGGTGGCAGCGCAGATAGGCCAGCCGCCTCGCCGAACGCTGGGACCGATCTATTACGGCGAGCCGATCACGGACGAGGAGGCCAGCCGGGAGCTCGAACTCGCCGGCACCCAGGGGAAGTTTAGCGCCTCTCACGTGAGCGACATCGAAGCGAAGATCGCGGAAACGCTGGCGGGCGGGAAAATCGTGGCGCGGGCCAAGGGAGCGATGGAGTTCGGAGCGCGGGCGCTCGGCAACCGCTCTATTCTGGCGCGCGCCGATTCAACCAAGGCCGTCCGGACGATTAATGAAATGATTAAGAGCCGGGATTTCTGGATGCCGTTTGCGCCTTCGGTACTGGCGGAGCGAGCCGGAGAGTATTACAGCAAGCCCAAGCCGGTGGAGTCGCCGTACATGATGTTCGCGTTCCCCTCGCGCCCCGAGCAACGCGCGGCGTTCGCGGCGGCGCAGCATCCTTATGACTTCACCACTCGGCCGCAAGAAGTTACGGCCACGCACAATCCGGATTATTACCGGCTGCTCAAGGAGTACGAAGCTCGAACCGGCCACGGGATCGTGCTGAACACTTCGTTCAATCTGCATGGCGAGCCGATGGTCTACCGCGCGCGTGACGCGGTCGATGTATTTCTGCGCAGCGGTCTGGAATACATGGCGCTGGGCAACTGGTGGGTGGAAAAGCGGTGAGCGAAACATGAAAACACTAGTGACGGGGGCGGCCGGCTTTATTGGCTATCACGTTGCCGAGCGGCTGTTGGCCGAGGGGCGGAAAGTGGTGGGCATCGACAATCTGAATGCCTACTACGATCCGGGATTGAAGCGCGCGCGGCTGGCCAGGCTGCAGATTCATCCGCACTTTGAATTTGCGCTCATCAATATTGCCGATCGCGCCGCAACGGAAGCGATGTTTGATCGGGAGGCCTTCGGGAACGTGATTCATCTCGCGGCGCAGCCGGGTGTACGCCATTCGATTGAGCATCCACACACCTGCGCGGAAGCTAACCTGACGGGCTTTCTACATGTGCTCGAAGGCTGCAGGCGGGCGCGGGTGCGGCATCTGATCTACGCTTCCTCGAGTTCGGTGTACGGCTCCAACACCAAGCTGCCGTTTTCGACAACGGACCCGGTGGACTCTCCTATTTCCCTGTATGCGGCGACCAAGCGCGCCAATGAATTGATGGCGCATTGCTATTCGCATCTTTACGACTTGCCCGCGACGGGCCTGCGCTTTTTCACGGTGTACGGGCCATGGGGGCGGCCGGACATGGCTCCGTTTCGCTTCGCTGGGGCGATTCTGAGCGGTCAAGCGATCGAGGTTTATAACTACGGCCGCATGTGGCGCGACTTCACCTATATAGACGACATCGCCGAGGGGGTCTTGCGCTTGGCCGAGCGAGAACCCTCGGGCTATCGATTGTTTAATGTCGGCAACAGTCAGCCGGTGGCATTGATGGAATTTATCGGCGAGCTCGAAGGGGCGCTCGGCCGGCGCGCCCGCAAACGCTTCCTGCCCGCGCAGCCGGGCGACGTACTGGCGACCCACGCGGAGGTGGAAGACTTTTGGCGCGCTGCCGGGTTCCGTCCGGCGACGCCTCTGGCCGTAGGCATTGAACGCTTCGCCCGCTGGTATCAGGAATATTTCGGGGAGGGAATCCATGAGCACGGCGACACCCGCGCTGCTTTCGACATTGCCCGCCGGGCGCGGGCATTTCACGCACCCTGACAGCCGCGTTGAATCGAGCGATGTTGGGCCGGGAACGCGGGTGTGGGCCTTCGCGCACATTCTCCCCGGAGCGCGCGTCGGCGCGAATTGCAACATCTGCGACCACACTTTCATCGAAGGCGGCGCGGTGGTGGGCGACCGGGTGACCGTGAAATGCGGGGTGCAGTTGTGGAACGGCGTGACGCTCGAAGACGACGTGTTCGTGGGACCGAACGCCACCTTTACGAACGATCCATTTCCGCGCAGTGGGCGTCGGCCCGCGGAATTCGCGCACACTTTGGTCCGGCGAGGGGCATCGATTGGGGCCAACGCTACGTTGCTGCCCGGCGTGACGGTGGGCGCGGGGGCCATGGTGGGGGCCGGCGCTGTGGTCACTCGGGACATCCCGTCGCGCGCCATCGTGGTAGGAAATCCGGCGGTGGTGACGGGCTTCGTAGAGCATGAATCCCGCGGGCGTACGCCCGACTCGCATCCCGTGCCGCCAGCGAAGACGCCGCTGATCGCGGGCGCGGGGCTTTACGAGCTACCCCGTGTCAGCGATCACCGTGGCCATCTATCCTTTGCCGAGCTGGACCAGGCCCTGCCCTTTCCGGTGGTCCGCTACTTTTTGGTCTTCGGCGTGCCCAGCCGGGAGATTCGCGGCGAGCACGCGCACCGCTCGCTCCATCAGTTTTTGGTGTGCGTGCATGGGAGCTGCTCGGTGCGCCTGTTTGACGGCGACGCCGGCGAAGAGATTCTGCTCAACCGTCCGGACCTGGGGCTGCACGTTCCACCGATGGTATGGACCACCGAGTACAAATATTCGCCCGATGCGGTGCTGCTGGTGCTGGCCTCCGATGTTTATTGCGAACAGGACTACATACGCGATGTGGATGAATACCTGACCCTGCAAGGACAAATGAAAGGAGAAATTTGTGATCCCGTTCCTTGATCTTCGGCTGGCCACAGCGGAACTGCGCCCTCAAATCGACCAGGCCATGGCGCGGATAGTCGAATCGGGCTGCTACATTCTGGGCCCGGAAGTGGAGGCCTTCGAGCACGAATTCGCGGAGTATTGCGGCGCGCGCCATTGCGTGGGAGTCGCCAGCGGCCTGGACGCGCTGACGCTGCTGCTGCGGGCGCTCGGGATGGGAGCGGGCGATGAAGTCATTGTGCCGTCGAATACCTATATCGCCACCTGGCTCGCGGTGTCGGCGGTGGGGGCGCGTGTGATTCCAGTCGAACCCGATCTCACCACATACAATCTGGACCCGCAGCGCGTCGAAGACGCCATTGGTCCGCGGACGCGCGCGATCCTCGCCGTGCATTTATATGGGCAGACGGCGGCCCTGAGAGAGCTGGACGAAATCGCCCGGCGGCGCGGTGTGCTGTTAGTGGCGGATGCGGCGCAGGCTCACGGAGCGGATTTGGACGGCGTCCCTTCGGCGTTCAGCTTTTATCCCACCAAGAATCTAGGAGCGCTGGGCGATGGCGGAGCCGTGGTCACGGATGACGCTGCGCTTGCTGGGCGCGTTCGACTGCTGGGCAACTATGGATCGCGAAGGAAGTATTCGAACGAGGTGCGCGGGGTGAACTCCCGCCTCGATCCGCTGCAGGCGGCGGTGTTGCGGGTGAAGTTGCAGTCGCTCGAGGAGTGGAACCAGCGGCGGCGGGTGATCGCGTTGCACTATCTGGATCGACTCGCCGGAATCCCGGATCTGGTGTTGCCCCAGGCGGCCGAGGGCGGCGACTCCGTGTGGCACGTCTTTCCGATCCGGCACCCACGGCGCGACTGGCTGGCGCGGCAGTTGGCACTGGAGGAAATCGGGACGCTGATTCATTATCCGGTGCCGCCGCATTTATCGGACGCCTATCGCGACGCCGGCTACCGGCGCGGATCGTTCCCGTTGGCGGAGCGGATCGCGGCCGAGGAACTGAGCCTGCCGCTGCATCCACATCTCACCGCGGAACAGGTGGAAGAAATTATTGGCTCCGTGTGCCTGGCGGCCGGTTTACCGGTGGGAGTAGCGGTGTGACCGATACGGTGATCGCGGCCGAGACCCGGACGACGCAACTGGTTTACAGGCCACTGCTGCGGGCCATGAGCCAAACGGGACTGGCTGCACTAGCGAGCGGACTCTTGAGCGCTATTGGCATTAAGATGATCGCCGCGGTAGGCGGGCCGGCGGCGCTCGCGACATTGTCGACCCTGCAACAGCTCCGTCAAGCCGCAGTGGTGGCTGCAACCGGCAACGGGCAGACCGCATTGGTCCAGGGAGCGAGCGCGCTAGCGGGCGTGGAGAGGTCGGAATATGTACGCACCGTTGCATGCTGGTTTGCCGCCGCGATTTCGCTGGTGGCGGGCGTCATGATTCTATGGCCGCGGCTAGTCACCGCGCTGGCCGGATTCGGGCCGGGCGCGATCCCAATGATTCCGTGGCTGGCCGTGCCGGTGGCGCTTACGAGCTGGCTGGTGTTCTCGGGCGCGCTATTGACGGCGCTGGGAGCCATTGGACGCCTGGCCGTACTCTCGGTGATTGCGTCCGCCGCGATGGCGTTCGGCGCGTGGCCGGCGGCGTGGGCGTTCGCCGGCGGAGAGAGAAGGGCTCTGGTCGCGTTGTTGATTTTTTCATCGGCGGTGAGCGCCGGAGCAGCGCTGGTCGTGCTAGCTTCATTTCGCGAGCGGATCGAAGAATGGTTTCGCGGTCCCGGCCGCTGGTGGAGCGGACGCGCGTTCCGCAGCTTTAGCATGATGTCGGGGGCACTGCT
>JBDTTL010000028.1:0-24426 GCA_039930665.1 Acidobacteriota bacterium | reverse complement strand
GGATGAACTTGTGATGGCGGCCGGAGATGGAAAATCGGTGGACGCCACCGTTAGCAGGATCGGCGACCCAGACACGATGTTGAGGGTCCAGGGCGATGCCGGAGGGTGTCCAGGGATTCGAGAGTCCTTTGGGAGACTTCCATTCCGCGTGAGGATGGAGCGCGGGTAATGTGCGCACTTCGACCGAGTGCCCGGTGGCTATAAAGAGAAGGTTGTTGCAGAGCGCGAGAGCGTGTTCCGGGCCTGGGGATTGGTAACAAGGAATCGAATCGAAGCTGCAGGCGCAAGGATCGAAGCGCTTGATATGTCCGTCGCTCGCCGCCAGCCAGATTTCGCAGGCGGAGTTGATCGCCATGTTGGCCGGCGGAACCAGGCCGCCGAGACTTCCGGATGGTTCGGTCAAGCTCCGAGCGGCGCCGGGTAGTTTCGCAAGCGCAACCTCATCCGCAATTGCGATGTTCTGCGCCTCGAGTACCCGCCAGCCAAGTGAGCCGCCGAGCAGCGTGAATGTCGGGTCGTGCGGCGGGCGCGGGATCGAAGGAAGCAACGCGGCTGGGGTCATTGGTCCTCCGAGAAATCGTAGGCTGTGACGATTTGATGATCGCCGGAAAATAGCAGCGTGGCCGCGGGAATGGGGATGTTGGTGCAGTCGGGCGTGGTCTCGCCATCGACGGTGATGGCGACGCTATCCACGCGCGCGACTCCGGACACCCAGAGCAGCCGCTGGTAGACGCGCGAGAAGAAGATCGTGCCCCCGAAGGGCCAGCCGAGGCCGTCCTCGCCGCCGCGCAGCGGATGGAAGTAGTCCACCAGGGCGCTCTGCGCGGCCTCTGTGACGGCCGCGAGGTCGGCGAGCGGAGAAACGGTAAGATGCACCTGCGTATCGATCCGAAGATACGAAGGCGGAATCACGTAGAGTTCTGTCGTAAGCAGGCGCCGCTGGCTCAGATACGCACAGACCAGGCGGATTGTCGCTTCACTCGGAGTGGGATTGGGCTGATCGTTGTCGGGCACGACGATCACCGTGACGACGCCGGGAATCTTGGTCCCCGGGAAACGCGGGTGATAAAGAGGCAGCGCTTTGGCGCGCCGGACGTTGCCGGACTGCTTCGCGAGTTCCTCGAAATCCGTGACGGTGACTGCGCGGCCGTTTGAGCGGAGCACGGATGCGGCACGCTGCTTGGCGTCGTCGATGGACTGCTCGTTGGCGCCTCCTACCGCCGCCTGAAGGTTGGCGACTTTGCCGTCGTCTATGCCGTTGACCGAGATAAGCGGAGTCTTGATGGCTCCGGCTGCGACGTTGCCGGTCTTCCCACCGCCTGACTGATAGACACGAGCCACAATATTGGCGCGGGCGTTATCGACGTTGGCGACAGGGACAGAGCCGTGAATGCCGTCGCCGAATCGGATTTCTCCAGTCGTGGCGTTAAGCACGAATACCGGATCGTGTGGACCGGAACTGAAGAAGTCGTCCACGCGTAGCCAGGGTATGAAGCCACCGCCTTCATCGACTTCGAGCTGGAGGGAATCGAGGAGAACGGGTGAGTGTGTCAGACGAAAGGTTTGATTCGGTTCGCCGCTCGAACCGCCTAGAATTTCATCGCGCGCGGTTTCGGCCTGGATAACGCCAACTGTATTGGTGCGAATCGCGAGAATGCGTGGAACACGATCAAAAGCGGCGCGTGTGAGGCGTGCGCGAATCCAGAAGAGACTCGAGGTAACAGTGCCGATCGTCGTTTTAGCCATCGATCCGGCGGCGGGAGCCTTAAGATATACGTGGCCGGACTTGAGGAAGGCGTCGGTTTCATCCTTGAGCAGTGTGAGCGTGCGCCAGGAAGACCCGGCCCAATATTCCCACGAGATAGTGGATGTGGTGAGTGGAAGGTTCAGAGACCCGCCGCAACTGGTAAACGTGTCCGGCGATTGTTTCTCTTCGGCGAATACGGCGAGATTAATTTCAATTTCGGGGAAGGTATCGTTGAGGTCTAAGCCAACCATGAGTGCGCTGCCTTCCGCGGCGGCGGGACCGAATGGTTCGTAGCCTTGATTGCCTGCATCGTTGACGGATGTGAGGTTGAAGAACGAGTACCCGTCAAGCACCTGGATCGCAGCGAGGGTCGCTTTGAGGGCTACGAGGTCACGTATGGTTTCAAAGACGACGGGAGTGCCGCCGTCGGTGCTTTCGGTAGCGACTGGTGTTCCGACGGGCACAGAGACCCAGTTGCTGGGCGCGCTGGCTTTGACAGGGAAGGTAACTTCAGCTTTGGCGGGCTGGGCGGGCTTGAGTTCGATTCCGACCAATTGCAGGAACTTAAGATAGTTGAGTTCGGGGACCAGGTTGATACGGTAAAGCAAAAGGTCGGTCATCCAGGCGAACAACTGCGCTAGGGTGATCCCGGGATCGGAGTCATTGAAATCGGTCCACTCAGGACTGTAGCGCGGGATCCGGGCGCGCACTTCGGCGACGATGTCGTCGAAACGGCGGTTATCGATCACGGGAAGAAAATTTTCAATCGGCACGCTCAGTCTCCTTCCTTGATGTAGAACGGGTAAACAAGGTTGCCGGTGGCCTGATTGGCGCGGATCTGGTAGGCGACGCGAATCAGCAGCAGATTGGGCTGCCCGTCAGCGGTGTCGACGTCAATCGAGAGGACATCGATCCGGGGCTCAAACGCGACCAGGGCCTGGCGCACGGAGGCTTCGACCGACGCCAGCGTCGAGTCGTTGTTGGGCTCGAAAACCAAATCGTGGATGCCGCAACCGAAGTCGGGCAGCATCAGGCGTTCGCCTTTCGACGTGCTGAGAATCAGGTAGATCGACTCTTCCACGCGGCGCTCATAGGCGGCGCGCGCGAAGCCCCCGCCGGGAGCGATCTGCGGCGGGAACTTCCAGCCGGAGCCGAGGGTTGTGCGATTGAGGATACCGGCCATGGTCAGCTCACCGTGATGATGCACTCCTGTACGGAGGAGAGCCCGCGGCGGTTGACGCCGGTCAAATAGAAATGATGGAGGCCGGTGCCGAGCGCCGTAAGATAGGCGGCGCTCAGCGTCAGCGTAACGATAAGTGAAGGCGTATCCCAGTCGCCGCCCGCCGGAGCGACGATCGCGCCGGTCGGATCGCCGTTCGTGAGGTCGGCGTGCGTAGCGCTAGGCGGTTCGCTCACACGGGTGAGAATCCATTTGGACGGAAACGCGCTGTTGAGCGTGAAAGTCACGGGGATGGTTGGGACTGGCGTCAGGATGACGAAGGGAGCGCCGGGTGGGACAACCGTTATCAACGGCGCGACGATGTCGGCCAGTTCGGGGCTCAGCGCCGCGGCCTCGGCGCCGTTGGGGATTGGCGCGGGAGTGCTGTTGTCGATCGTGTGATGATGGTCGGCGATGAGGAGCGGGAGCCCCGTGAATGTCTGGTTGAAGTCAGTCTCCAAAATGGCATTGACGCCGCCAATGGTGGCGGCGTTGAGTTTCATGGAGCGGAGTGTGTAGCCGACGCATGGCGGAAGGAATGGGCAGGTGAGCGTGCCGGAGTCTCCTTCGCGGAGGGCGATGCCGCCTTCGATGTTCCAGATGGGCATGGTGGGGATGCTGGTTCCAACACCGCCATGGGGACAGAAGACCGTCGCGTTGGTGGTCATGATTCTGGGCATCAGCTAATCTGGACCTGGCCGGCTTTGAGGGCCAGGACACGTCCTCCTCCGTGAAGTTCGATGGATTGCTGGGTATCGTCGATCGTAATAGTCTGTCCGGTGCTGGATTTGATCTCGATCTTCTCCCCGCCAGGGCTGTCGTCAAACGTCATCCTGTGCCCGCTGACGGTCACAATGACGCGCTTCTTGCGATCGGATTCCGGCGGAAGGTCGGACCCGTTCCAGAGAAATCCAATCACGAACGGATGGGCGAAGTCGCCATGCTCGAAGGCGACCAGCGCTTCGTCACCCACTTCCGGCGAGAAGAACACGCCCCGCGAAGCGCCGGCCATTGGAGACGCCATTGGAGCCCATCCACTTTGCACGGAGCCCGGCATCCAGGGGAACTCGAGCAGCACGCGGCCTTCGCCTACCGGATCGTTGGTGTCGATGACCAGGCCGATGACCACTCCGGTAATGCGGTTCATCGGACCCCGCCCCCCGGATCGTCGCGGTCGGCCTTGAACTTCGTTAGGTAGCCGCTGTCGTTGATGGTGTGCTCAGTTTCAGTTATGAAATATCGGCCGCTAAAACGTGCGCCGACATTAAGGATCTGAACGTGGAGGCCGGCGCGAAGGTCGGGCAGGCCGACGGTGGTGCCTTCGCACTTGACGAATTCATGCTGGGCGGCGTTGAGAATAGCTAGCGCGCGCTCGTGCGCCTGGCGTTGCGTGAACATCGGTTCGTCGACAACGATCTCCTCGCGGGGATCGCACTGCTGCAGCAGCCGGTGGATATCCCGATTGCATCTTATGCGGGCATCATCCAGAGTGACCCGCTCCACGATGGGCTTCTTGGTGCGCCGGTTCCAGCCGTTCACGGTCACGGAGGCCACCTGGCTGGCAGCCGTCATTTTTGGTTTGAAGTCGATGAGCGCGCGCCCCCAATGAAGCTGAAAGGTCACGTCACGCAGCCCTGGGCTATTGGTGTCCGGCGGGCCATAGTAAAGAGTCCCAGGCGTGGCGCCGCTAGGATCGGGCCGGAGAGCCACGACGTAGCCACGCTGGCGAGCGCGCCCGAGCAGAAAGTCGATGTCGTACTGGTTGGTCTCAGCGACGTACTCGGAGGGGACCTCGCTGTTCCGCGCGTTTCGATCGATCTCGACAGGCAGCGGGAAGCGCGGGCCCCCTCTAGGGTCACGAAGAGTTCGGAGATTGAGCGCAATGTCGCTGTCGCGAAGATTGGGCCAGGCGTAGGTGTACTGGCGCGTACGCAATTTGTGAAGGACATTGAGGCCACTGACATTGAGCACCGGCGCGGCGGAAGCGCTGAATACGGGGCTGATGCTGGTGAAGTCGCCTTTGAGCATCAAAGTTAGATCGCCCACGTAGCCCATCCGAATTTCGACGTCCTTACCGCACGGTTCAAAGAGTTGGAAAAGCGCGGCGTCGCTTCCCGCTGGCGGGTTGGTTTGCCGGAGTTCTGCTAGGGACTCGGAACCGACGTACTTGAAGCGATTGCGGTCGGAGTCCCAATTATTGACGGCGAGATCGAAGCCGTCAATCTTCTTGATATTGTCACGGTAGGTGATGCTGGTAACGTCGCGCAGGACGTCTCGGGGCAGACCAACGCCGGCGATGCGCACTTCGAAACGCGGCGTGTAGAACGCTTCCTGTACCTGCGCTTCTTGTCCCAGCGTGAGCGTGGCCATATCGTTAGTCCAGTGGCGGAAGAGTCAAAAACTTCCCGGCATGGAGGCGCCGGGGATCTTCGATTGCATTTGCGTTGGCGATCACACGCCAGTCTCCGGGCCGGCGGTAGTGATCGCCGGCGATCGACGAGAGCGTCTCATCGCCGCGAAGGACACGAACCTGCGTCTTATCCGGCGAGTTCAGGCCCAATTGGCTGAGTTGCTGTGTGAGCGGCTTATATTCACGCAACTTGAGTGCGGCAGTGGCGCGGAGAGGCACGCCCTGCGGACTGAACAGCGTGTATTTGTGGACAACCTGCTCCACCAAACATACGAAGCTGTGGCGTGCCTGATTGCCAGACTGGCGTGGCATGGATCCGCCTGGGAATCCGCGGCCCCACTGGAATTCGCAGATCGGCGGGGCGTGGGAGTCCGGATCGACCTTTGTCAGGGCGTAGATGTTGTCGATCAAGGTAGTCACGGGATTGACGGTCGGCTTGCTTCCCATTCCCGAGTCGGTGGTGTCGAAGAACAGTGTGATAGAGAGCGTTTCGTTCTGGCCACGAATGAACTGCAGTAAAGGTGAATCGAGGCCGGGGATAGCGATTTCGGCGATGTGGACATTGCGCGTAAACTCGAGGTCGGTAGGGTTGTACTGGAAGTCGATGCGCTGCGCGCCTCGGCGCCATGAGACATCGATGTGACCCTTCAGCGGGGTTGGCATGTTATTCCTCGCGCTCCAGAGCGTCACGGACGCCGGTACCAACGCGGCGCTCCTCATCCAGATCCTTGTCGTGAGACTTCTTCGCTGCCAGCGCGGTTAGGACCGCGCGGACGATCGACTGCATTGTAGGTGTAGCCCGATCCGTCACGCGAACTGTGCTCGATATTTCTCCGATTTCGACATCCATTTGCGATTCTTTCTCCTATCCGACGAGTTGGCTGGCCACTAAGCCGGCGCCAGCCGCTCCCAGGCCTACGAACGGCACCTGATAAATGCCTTCATGCGCAATCGTCATCTGCTCGATGGCAACCACGCTCTGCTGGGCATTCATGGTGGGACCCGTGTACTTGGCCGGGAGTCCGCGGCGGAAATACCAAATATTGTTGGGAATGTGAAGATCGCTGAGGAGGATAATGAGGCCGTCTCGGCGCTTTCCTTTCCCTTCTACAAAGCTGTAGCTCCAGTCCCACAGAGAAGTCAGAGCGCCGACTCCCTTCTTCAGCGTGATCTGCCCCCACTCGCTGCGTGTCGGGAAGTGAAGCACCTCGCTATTACGGCCGCCTTCGCGGTAGTCCTCCATGGTGAGCGAGAGGTCGAGTCCCGTGCATTCCTGGAAACCTCCGATCGCCAGGTCACCGACGGCGGAAAAGATGATGGACTTGGCAAGCGCGCCGCCGCTCGAGGTATCGAGCAGGCTGACAACGAAGTTGTAGCCCATGGCTGGCATGGGCGAAAAGCCGACAAGGCGGGACAGTCCCATTTATGCGCCTCCATTCCGCGGAGTCAATTCCTGAACCTCGAATTCATTGCCGGAGCGGCCGACGCGCAGAACGATGAACTCAAAGGGCTGCGATGGCGCGACGCCCACGAGGCAGAGCAAGCGGCCATTGTCTCGTTCTCGTGGGGGATTGGTCTCGCCGTCGCACTTGACGAAGAATGCTTCGGCGACAGTGTCGCCGACTAGCGCCCCGGTCTGCCACAGCGTGATGAGAAAACTGGTGATAGCGAGACGGATCTTGGCCCATGTGATTTCGTTGTTGGGTTCGAACGCGGCCCACTGGAGCGACATGTAGACGGCGCTCTCGATCATCATGAGCAGGCGCCGGACGTTTACGAAACGCCAGTCCGTGTCGCTCGAAACGGTGCGCGCGCCTTGGATCCGGATGTGGCGGCCGGGGATGCTGCGCAGCGCATTGACGCCGGCCGTATTGAAGATCGCATGAAGCTCGCCGGAGACGGGCGATGTGAGGTCCTGCACCCAGTTGAGCGGGCTGTTCGCGGGAGCCTTGTGAACGCCCGTTTCGAAATCCGATCGCGCGTACTGGCCCGTGACGTGGCCGCTGGGAGGGATATCGCGAACGGCGCCTGCGTCCTGGCGGAGTGGATCGACTACGCGTACCCAGGGGTAGTAAAGCGCCGCGTACTTCGAATCGAAACGGCTCCGCCACGCTTCCGCTCCGGCGGGACCGGTCCTTGTATCCGTGACCGTGTTGTAGGGAGTTTCGAGCACCGCCATCCGGTTGGCAAGCAGTTCGCACTGGGTCACCATCGCGGCCTGCGCGCGGTAGATGTCGCTGTCGGAGAAGATGGGCGGCAGCTCCAACGACGTTTCCACTGTGACTTGCGGCTGCTGGGGAGGATCGAGACAAGGGTCTGGCTTGCAGAGGTTCGGTGGAGCTGTTTCTGGCGGCTGGATGGGGTGAATGTGGATGTCGGGCATCGCGAGGATGCTGATCTCGTCGATGGGTCCCAGCGTTTCGAGGCCGCGGAATTTCAGAGCGCGGACGAAGTCGTCGTCGTTGGGGGCAATGGGAGAGCCGATGAAGTCGTCGATCGTCAGGAGGTCGAGTCCGTCGGCGCCGCCGGTTAAGCGGAAAGCGGCGGTAGGAAGATCAAGCGCGTCCACCCGATTATCTAGGGACCGCAGCTCCACAATCGTAACGGGCATGGGTGCCGGCGGCAGAATGTTGCGCGTCGCCGGGTCGGTCGGGGTGACGGGCGGCGTCAGTACTCGTGGGCCGTAGAGATCGCTTTCCCTTACTAGGGATAGTCCTTCGCGGATCATTAGCAGCTGGCCGGACTGAAATACAGCAAGCGTGTACTCGACGCTTTCGATGATCAGCGGCGCGTCGGGGTCGAAGCCGGCGAGAGGAGCATCGTAGAGGAGGCGTGACTCAGGGTCGGGGTGCATCCAATAAACGCGGCCGGCGGGCGCATCCAACAGCGACACTACCCGAGTAGCAAGCACGGCGCCGTTCTGCCAGATGCGGATCTCGGTGGTCCGGGCGAATCCAGCGGTGCTAGCGACCGTTGCGGAATCGGCGTCGAATTTTCCCGGCGCAACGAGGGATTGCGCGCGGTTGATTTCGGTGAAGCGGAGGCTGAGATTATTGCCCCAGAGGCCTGGACTTGAAGCTTGGATGCGCCACACGTCGCGAGCGGGTGTACCCAGAGTAGAGGACGCGCTCGCGCAGCCTCCGAGCGGATCGCGCGACGCAACCCGAACAACCCAGCACCGGCGTCCGCCATTTTCAAAGAAACCGCGCACGGCATAGGCCAAGTAGCCGATGCCGGTGAAGCCGCCGAAGTGAGCTTCAAACTGACGGTGGCTTTCCACTGGAATCGGAACGTCGACGGGACCGCGCAGGGCCAGGCCTATGAAGCCGGTGATATCGGTGCGGAGGGGATCGATGGCGGGCGCTTGGGCGTCGACGCGCTCGTAATAAACACCGGGTCTTTGGTAGGCGAAGAGCATGATTCACGCTCAGGCGAGCGCCACGCCCTCATGCACCAGCTCGACGGTTTCTATCGCGACCTCATTGCCGGTGGCGTTGAAGCTCGGGCCGTCGATCTTCTTAATCCACGCGTTTACGAAATCCCAGCGGAGGACATCCTGATGGGCTTCGTTCTGAAGAATGATCGAGCCGTTACGAGTATCGGAGATGCCATTGGCGATGTTGCGGTACCAGTCCCACAACTCGCGGTTTGTCGTATAGCCGCGCTTCAACGTAATGTTGGGGAACTGGTGCAGTCCGGGAGCCTTGCGGACGGAGCGTACCGCATCGGAGCCGTCACGGTACTCCACAACGGTTGAATCGCCGGAGAGTCCGGTGACCTCGCGGAACGCGCCGACAGTAAGCCCGTCGATTTCGACGCGAAAATTGAATGATAGAAACGGCATTGCGGGACTAGACATCGTGTTTTCTCTCCCTATCTAATCTTCCGCGTGGGCCGTAAACAGACCGATGCGGATGATGACAAACTCGGCGGGCTTAACCGGGGCCACGCCAATGACGACAATGAGGCGGCCGTTGTCGATATCCGCCTGAGTCATGGTCGTCCGGTCGCAACGCACGAAGTAGGCTTCTTCAGCCTTGGTTCCTTCGAGGGCCCCGCTGCGCCAGACGGTGGTCAAGAAGTTTGAGATGGTGCGGCGGACACGCGCCCAAAGCGGGTCGGCGTTGGGCTCAAAAACCACCCACTGCAGACCGACGTCGATGGACTTTTCGATAAAAATCAAAAGACGGCGGACATTCACGTACTTCCAATCGGGATCGCTCGTGATGACGCGGCCGCCCCAGATCCGGATTCCCCGATTATTTGGACGGAAGTCGCGAATGACGTTGATATTCGATGGGAACGGGTTCAGGATCTCCTGTTCACCCTTGTTGATGATGCGCTGGAGCCCGGTGATGCCGCGCACCACTTCGTTGGCAGGCGCCTTGTGAACGCCTCGTTCGACGTCGGTGCGGGCGTAGACGCCAACCACGTGCCCTGACGGCGGGATCGGCACGCTGTGGATGTCCTGGAGATTAGCCGGATACGGATCGTCGATCAACATCCAGGGATAGTAGAGGGCAGCGTACTTGGTGTCGTACTGCTGGCGCTGGTTCTGCACGTCCGGGATAGAGTCCGCCGGCGGCGCGGGACCGTCGAGGACGGCAAAGCGGTAGCGCAGATTCTCACAATGGCTGATGAGCGCGTCCTGCAGTCCGGCGGAGATGCGGCCCGGCGCTGCGACGATGCTGATATCGTCGACGGTGGTCAGCGAGAAAAGTCCGGTACGCAGGTCCGGATCGATGTTGTCGAGGCCTTCATAGAGGGCGTCAGTAAGGGTGGCGAGTGAGTCGTCGCCGCGAACCGATGTGAGCGGATGCCGCGCGGCTCGCCAACGGCCGCTGGGAAGAATGTCTACCAACGCTTCGGGACCCCGGCGGACGTCTTCGGAAGGACTGGGATCCTGGATGCGGATATAGTTGCTCTCACCCTCGGGGCGGTGATCAACCAAGCGAGGCGCGCCATTGATGTCGCCTATTACGCGCGGGGCGTAGCGGCTGTGGCGCGGATCGAGCGAGAGATAGCGGAACATTTCGCTATCGATAATGAGGTCGTTCCGTGAGGGCCGTGCGGGGTCGGGTTGATGCAGGAGGTTGACCGTTATGCGGAACTCGCGGGAGCGGACGCCAAGGCGAGTTCCGGCGCCCAGAGCCGCTGTTTGAGCGGCCTGTTGGCCGGCGCTCAATCCGGGAGCCCGGAGTGTGATGGTGGAATTGGCTTGGCGATCGATGCTCTCGACTTTGAGCAGGTCGCCAACCACCGCATCGTCGGCGAGCGGATTCAGAAGGTCGATAATGGTACCCGCCTCGACACCGCTGGCCGAATCGAGCCGGATGTGCAGCGGGTCGACGACTGTGGCGAGGCGGGTGCGGGGCACTGAGCCGGGGCGCTCGTCCTCGACGGAGATGCGCAAGCGATTTCCCCAGGAGCCGGCGTCGAGCGCCTGGACATCGAGCAGCGGCCGGCGCTCGACTAGCTCTGAGCCTTCGGGGTGCGCGAGGTCGAGCGGATGGTCGAGTTCCACTTCGGCGGCATTAGCCGCGATAGTAAAATTGGAGGCCAGACGGTGGAAATACGTGTCCCCGCTAGACGCTGTGACGCGGACCAGCGCGTTCAGCGCGAATCCTGTGCCATCGGATACGAGGAGTGAGCTGCTGCCGGTGGACGCAGCGAGGACCAGCGGCGTTGCCTGTACGGCTGCCGTGGCGACTCCGTTCTGCCGCCGAACGTTGGAGCCGATGGGATGGGCTCGAACGAGCGGACTGGAGAGCACGACGTTGCCGGGATCGGGTCCGGCAGCCGCGCGGTTGGGGATGCCGGCAATCGCTACATACTCGTCGTCAGGGATGTCTCCGATGCGGAGCACGTCGCCCACGGAAAGACTCACGCGGTTGGTGAAACTGATGACCACTGCGCCTGCCGCTGCCGCGGCGCTGAGCGTCTTGGCGCTGAAGGCGGGAACGACCGGCTCGCCCGCAGCGTGCGCGTTCAGCAGTCCGGCAGTGAGATTGACGGTGTTAGGCGCGGTTACGGACTGGACGGTGACGGTCTCTTGCGCGGCGCCGGTACCGACGCGAAGCTGCACGCCGGCGTCGAGCTGCTGAACCGCATTGTTCAGAATCGGGAAGCTGGTGTCTGTTACGGCAGCCGCTGCAGCGAGCAGGCGGTTGTCGTCACCGAGGGTAACCGCTTCCACCAGCGATCCGGCCGCATACTCTTGATAGGCGCCGGTAGTGAGAGTAAGCGTCGCGAGCAGGCCGATGCGCCGGACCTCCCGGAGCGACGGATCGGCGTTGGTTCGATCGATGACAACCAGGTTGCCCTGATTGTCCAGGTTGCCGCCGCGGTTATCGACGTAGATCAGACGATCACCAGCGGCTGAGGCGGGAGTGAGGGTGGACGCCTGAATGGGCGCGCCTGCCAGCGACAGTGCGGTTACGGTCGCGCCGGATGTGTGGGGAACCGCAAGCACGCTGCCGCGCAGTTGGACGCGCGCGGTGGTGGTGGTGTGCACAGTGACAACGCCGGAATAGCGATGCTCTCCTGCCGCCGTGCCGCCGATCTCGAAGGGGACGGAGGCCGAGCCGGCGAGTGTCGCAATATCTGCCGCGGCGCCAGTAATCTCGAGCGCCGTGTCGCCGGCGGCCGATGCCTGCGCGAGTGTGAAGGGCGCGGTGTATGCGGGGTCAGCCGCCACCGCGTACTCCTCGACGCTCGTGCCGACGGCGTGCGATATCGAAAGTGGGAATGAAAGCGGGACGTGCGTATTAGCGGTGACGGCGCCGATGTTGGCCACCTGCCGATACTCCGAGCGGCTACCGTCGCCAATGCGGACCCAGTCGCCGACGTTGAGATCCGAGATATCCAGCGCGTAGGCGAGCGGCCCCGGAGCAAGTGTTCCGCTGAGCTCACCTGCCGATCGCAGCATCACGGTGTCGGCGCCTCCGACGGAGCCACGGTCAAACAGTTCTCCCGCCGCGGCGGACGCCCCCCCCGTATCGAGAATGCGAGTCAGGTAGAGTCTTTTGCCGCCGTTCGTGAAGAAGCCTTCCACCGCCAGCGGCGTATAGCAGTGGCCTGGAAAGTCAATTAAGGAGAGCCGTTCACCGAACCACCGCGTATAGTCGCCCAGGCTGGTAAGAAGGATTGGCACGTCAACCGGGCCGCGCTCGGTCACACCGATCATGCCCGCGGTGCTGGTGCTGACTCCTTCAATCGGCTTACTGCCGGTGTCAATCTCTTCCACGTAAACGCCGGGGGCTAGATATTCGGGCATATGGTTTCCAATCTCCTCAGTTCAGGACAATGTCCACGTTGTTTTGGGGCAATTCGTAGTTCGGAGCCACCACGATGTGAACCGCGGGGTTAACGCCGTCGTCGGCGGTCAGTTCCAGCTGACCCACGCGATTGAGAGCCGGCAGGCGGTAAAAGCCGCCCGCGTCAGTTGTAATGGAAAACAGAGACACGGCGTGATACTCGGGGTCGGGTCCCCCGTCGTCGATTTCGATCGTGACGGCTCCCGCAATACCAGCCAATCCAGTGGAAAGGACGACGGCGTCGCCGGGGATGGCGTCAGAGATGAGTGCGTTGTTCACCCCCGGAGCGGCGGCGGTGACACGCTCGACGCGGGCGCCGGGACGGTGGTCTAAGCGGTTCGCATAGCGGAGCGCGACTTGCGCCGGCTGGGTGGGATCCGAACTCCCGGTGACGGAAAGGACACTGAGGTATTCGGTACGGCCAGGATCGTCGGGGTCGATGCGCAGTATCTCACCAGGTACGAGTCCTGTCCGGTTAGACAGCCGCCACGACGCGGAGCCCGCGGGCGCGTCATCGAGTAATTCACTCGCGTCCGCCGTGATGGCGAAGTCGCGTCGACGTATATTTGCCGTGGCCGTGAATCGTCCGCGATACAGGCCGGGCTGCAGCGAAACGAGATTGGGCGCGGAAATTGGAGGCGAAGCGCTGAGCGTCGGGATGCGAAGCCAATAGCCCGTAATAGTAACGGTTGCGCCCCCGACCGGGACCTTTCCGGATGGCGTGTCGCGCACAACACGGCCCTGCAATTCCACGCTCTCGCGGTGAAGTTCGATCACACCGAGGTCCCGGCGCGCAAACGCATCCGGGAAAGTTGGCTGATTGATGAAGTGAGCGAGGGTCGAATAGGGCAGATATCGGCGCCCAGCGACGTTAAAGTCAACGTCGTATGTATCCGTCCGCAGAAATGGCAGCGCACGTTCGGGAATGCCTGTGAGTCCGGCGAGCCCATCGGTAGTGGAACGTGGAGTAAGTCTTGGAAACGCTGTTCGCGCCATGAGTTCTACCGTCGGGGGCGCGCCGGTGTGCTCGTCCTGGAATTGCGCGGACACAATACTCTGCGTGATGCTGCCGGGCCGGAGCCGCGGATCGGGCGAGATGACATAGAAGCGGTCAACCGTGGTGTAGGTCTGGCGCGAAGTCACAGCGTGCCTCCACCCACGATAATTCCGGTGACCGGCTCGGCCGATTGAACCGGCGCGACGGACTCGATCAATTCGGAGTCGATATTCAGAATCGCCACTTCGTAGGACACGGACAGCTGATAAGACTGATTGAGCGCATTCCAAACACGGGCGATGTCCTCGAGAACCAGGCTCTCGAGCGAAATCTGGAATTCCTGAGCGGAACCGGCAAGTTCGCCCTCAAGGTCAGCCCCGCGGAATCGCGAGTGGTCGTGGAAAGTCTGCATCACTTTTCCGAGAATGAGTTGCTCGAGTTCGGCCGAGTTCGCCTGTCCGGCGCGGACGAACGGAGTTACCAGATAGTGGAGACGCAGCGGTAGCGACGGAAAGCGGGACTGGCGCGGATTAAGGCGCGTGTTGGGCTGGTTGAGCCGGTCAGCGTCGCGGAGGACGCGGTACATCCAGAGGGAAACGCCTTCCTCGCGCGCTCGCGCCATCTCTTGAGGATTATTGATGGACACAACTAATGTGCCTCCGCTCGCTGAATTGAAGAAAGCGGAGAGGATGGGATCGTTTTCCAGTCGCCGGCGCACAAGTCCCGCGATCGTCAGGCTGGCGGACTGGAGGGCCTGGTACATCAGCTTCGCCGCGCCTCGACGTTCTGTTCGATTTTGCCGTCGCTTGCTTCTAACATTGCGACAAGCGTGGACAGGTAAGCGCGGCAAATAACGATGCGGGTATGCATCAAGGTTTCCTCGCCCCCGTGGTGCTGCCCGAAATCGATGACGATTTCCTGCTCGTTGAAGCCGACGTTAAAGTAATTCGCATAGTGGCATTCCATATAGCGCAGGCGGCTCCAGATCAAAGATTCAGAGATTTCTTGAGGCACGCGCCGGGCCAGTGTGAGTCGCTGGGACTGCGGAGCAAGCGGCGCGTTCAAGAAGTGTAACGATCAGCGGAACTTAAAGCGATCGCTGAAACCCGCGGTCATACGGAAGCGTGCTTCGCTTCTGCGGGCTTATGTAAACGCCCTTGATACAGTGATGCGGGCGAACAAGTGGAGTAAGTGAGTGAATGTATTGTTCGTTCGAGTGTTAACACGGACTGTAAACCGGGTGTTACGGGCGAACAACGGTCAGCACGATGCGGCGGTTTTGTGCACGATTGGCGTCGCTGGTGTTAGGAGCGACAAAACTAGTCTCGCCGCGCGCGAAGGTGGCCACTCGGTTTGCCAGTGCAGCGCCTACGATTAGCTTCGCGTTTTCAGCGCGCCGACCGCCGAGGCCCGCGTTGCTTGTGGTGGAACCGATATCGTCGGTAAAGCCCTCGATGTGCAACGCTGCCCTTGGATCGGCGGTCAGTAGCGCGGCCGCGGCGGTGATCGACGCGACCCCCGCCCCGGGGATGATGTCAGAGCCGGTGGTGAAGTTGTCGATCGTGAATGTGTTGACGACGGTCGGCGCAACCTGGCGCGCGCCGGTGACAACCGTATCGGGCGGCGCGCTTGTGAGCGGAGGAGGGGGCACACCCTGAAAGTCCATGACGACGAGGTAATTTTCGTAATCCTCGATGAATGACGAGCCACCTGCCGGATTCGGCGCGATGTACTCGAGTAATTCATCGCCGGGGCCGAACAGGTCTTGCGACACAGCTTCTTCGGCGACGTTGGCCGCGTTGTGCGAAATCCCTAAGCTCGCTCCCCCGGCTGGCAGCGCGTGAGCGATATAGTTCTCCATCAGTTCATGGGCGAGGAAGGCGACGCCGCGGCCAGGCGCCCCCGCCTCGACGTTGTCAAGATCATCCATATCGACAGTCTGTATAAAATCGACGCCGAATGGAAACGCTCCGACGAGGACCGAGCCGGTGGTGCCCCCGGGACCGGTGGCAGATTGATGAGTGCCCAATTGCACCTCAGCATCCTGGGTCGTATCGTCGACGATGGTGGAGACCATGCCGTTGAAGAAGGGCGACGTGGCCGGAAGCAACGAGGAGCCCACGGCAGTTACTTCGTCGGTCAAGGGGTCTCTGGAAAACACCAGCCCGGTTGCGGGTTCCACGAACGCCAGGAAGTCGTCGAAATCGACATCGTTGCCGTGGACGATGAGGCGACGTTGCACGGGCGGGTTGGCTGCCCCCGTCGGAGGGGCCGGCGCGCCGAGCAGTTCGGCCGCGAATTCGCCGCGCGTGACACGCCCGGCCACGGCGTCGGCTTGCTGTTCCCATGGGTCACCGGCTTCCGAGAGTCCGCCAGCCGGACGCGCGCCTTGGCGTTGCTGAATCACGTGCGCGGCTTCGTGCGCCGCCTCATCGAGCGTGGGCGGCGAGCGGAATGCGACGTGTTCCCCTCGAGTGAATGCCGACGAGCCGAGGAGCGCATTGGAAACGGCGGCGTGTCCGCCAATCGTCGCGCGAACGGAGTCGAGATTATGGCCAGGGCCGAAGGATTGCTCGATCGCATCGCGGTGTGGCAACGGCTCGACGCCATCGGTCCGGATGTGAGCCGCGAGGATTCGCTGCGTTTCCTGATTGCCGAGTCGTCTCGCGAGGCCCGCGGATTTGGATTGCGGCTGGGGCGCTTTCGGCGGCGCAGCCGGCGACGGACGCAGCGTCTTTTCCCTTGGAGAACGCATAAACTCACCCCCCTGGCGCGGGATCGGCAATGCCGTACTTAGCGAGCTTGCGGTAGAGCGTCACGCGGGACCAACGCAATTGCTCGGCGGCTTTGCTCTTGTTCCATTGCGTGGTATTCAGAGCAGCCAGCAAACGGTGGCGCTCGGACATCGCGACCGGCGCTTCGTCGAGCGCGGTGATGCGGCGCTGGTAGTAATCGGGCAGGTGCTCGAACCGTATGGTCGGGCCGGGACTGCCCACGCAAGTAGCCTCCAGAAGGTTGCGAAGTTCGCGGACGTTGCCGGGCCAATGATATTTCGAGAGTCTTTCGCGGACGGCGTCGTCGATTGTCTCAACCCTCTGCTGAAAACGGGAGTTCAGCTCACGGATGCAGTGTGCGGAGATCAGGGGTATATCGCTTTTGCGCTCGCGAAGGGGAGCCATGTGAATCTGGATAACGTTGATTCGATAGTAGAGGTCCTCGCGGAACTTGCCTTGTGCGACCATTTCTTCGAGCCTGCGATTTGTGGCGGCTACGACGCGAACGTCCACCTTCGAAAACTTGTGCGATCCCAGGCGCTGGACTTCCTTGATCTCAATTGTTCGGAGAAGCTTCGCCTGCGCCGAGGCGCTTAGCTCACCAATTTCGTCAAGGAACAAAGTGCCGCCGTCGGCTTCAGCCATCTTGCCGGGTTCCGAGCGGTAGGCCCCGGTGAAGGCGCCGCGCTCATAGCCGAACAGTTCACTTTCGAGAAGTGAGTCGGGAATCGCGGCGCAGTTGAGCGTCACCAGCCGGCCAGTACGATTGCTCAAGAGGTGGACCGTACAGGCAGTGAGTTCTTTCCCCGTGCCGCTTTCGCCTGTCACCAGCACCGTGCTGTTCACTCGGGCGGCCATGCGGATCTGGCGTCGGAGCCGTTCCATCGTCTCACTTTCGCCCACCAGGCCCAGATCGCCGGCGGGTTCAGCAGCGGGCGGATGAAGAACGCGCCTCACGGCATCGGCGAGTGATTCATTCGCGACTGGTTCACGAATATACGCACGAACGCCAAGGTCAAGAGCGCTTATGGCGAAGTCCTCGCAACTGTCGCCGTTCGACACCACAATGATGACGGCGGTTTCCGGCCGGCTATATTTTCCGATCAGTTCGAGAGCCGCCGGGGTTCCTCCCCCGGGATCTCCTATGACGAGAACCTGCCGGTCCGAAGCGATCTCCCCGGCCCAATTGCCCGAATCCAGAACCTGGGCGGGGAGGTGAGTGAGCGCCGCGCGCCACCGGCGCCGGACTCCTGCGTCCCAATGCACAAGTCGAATCGTTTCACTGCTCAACAAATATCCTCCGATTGGCAGAAACGCTGGCGATCAGCCAAAGCCCAGGACGATCACTGAAAGCTCTTCTGACACTAAGTGATGGTGCAGACGGAGAGGATTTCGTTTCCTGGTGAAGTAAAGTTTTTGCGGTAAAAATTGTGGATCAGGATCGCCGTATAAGTATAGGCACCAGGGGTTCTTGCAGCTTTGAGGTGGCCCCCCTGGGGATGGCGAGAGCTGATGGCGAGGCTGCTGTTGTCGGGACCGACGCTCACCACCTTCGGGATACGTGCGCGGTCGCTGGATCGACTTCGCTAGGAATACTAAGGACGCTTTGGCCGCGAGTTAGGTACGTTTCCCCATGACTTGTATATGCTTACGGGATGGCGCGGCCCGTCCTTTGGCCACATAATTGTGTTGTCTGGAGGCACCTTTGACAACACTTTGCGAAGTCCCAAGAGTGAATCTCACGAGTTTGCCACTAGGCTCGGTGGTCGATGTAGCGACGAAAAATCGTCACTACAGAATAGAACGCTTGGGTGGGAATACGATCCGCATTTCCGGCCATCCTGACCACTGCCCTCAGCCCGTGCTGGCGCAGTTACGGGGAGCCGTAGATGAAGAAGGCCTCTTGATACTGGGTACTATCGTGTGTGGGATGCGGCTTACTTTTCTTCTGAATGACCATCGCGCTGTCGCCACTTCTAGGGTCGTCAGTCTTCAAGTGGAGCAAGCCCTAGGCTCTCAGCACGACCACGACCGTACTCACGCCGGATCGTTTCCGATACCGTACTAAAGCTCGCACCGAACTGGAGTAACGCGCACGCCAGGCGGCAGGGGCAACCTTGTATTCCACCCAATAGCCTGACAGACCAATACGGTTTTGGAAGACGGACGCGCGTGACTCGGAATGGACTCACTCGGTATTGGAACTCCACCGCGGTACAATCTCTAGGTTCGCGATGCCACGAATGCACGTCACAATCCGCCCACATGCCACCGACGATGGCATTGCCGCCGAGCTAGTGCAACTCCTGGAAGTCATGGTAGCTGATGGCGTAATCACGGACGCAGAGATCGGGCAACTTCAGAATTGGCTGGACATCAACGATAGTGAAGCCCCAGCTTTCATGTTCCTTCGAGCAACTCTCGAATTGATTCTTGCAGATTGGGAAGATCACGAACGCGGAACGCATAGCTTTGCATAAAGCAATTGAAAGAATTCTGCCTCCCGATCTTCGCAAGCAGTCCAAAGCCGTCCGGACCGCATCGGAACTTGTGACGAAGGAAAGGGAGCGCGGCGCAGCAACCGAACAGAAACAGCGCGAACGCGAAGAGCGAGAACGAAGTGGGCAACAATACAACCTAAACTGCATGGTCATGGGTGTGGCTTATGAAGACCGAGGGGCTTTAATCGAGAAATGTCTAACGATAAGTCAAGCAGTATTTTTGGTTCGTGAAACCGGGAATCCTTTCGATCACAATGCGGTCCTAATTCGTATACCGCAAGGGCACATTGGGTACATCCCCCGCGAGTATGCGGAGGAAATCGCGCAGCTTCTGGATAAGGGCTATCGTCAGATTGCGTACTGCACCAAAATTCTTCAAGGGAAACGCTTCCCTATACCGGTAGTTCAGACGTACTTGTATAGACCCGATTCCACAATGGGCATAGAGACACCAGCCCCTTATCCATATCGGGCCACTGAAAACAAGCCCAGCCAGCCTGCTCGGACAAGCGGGTCGAGTTGTTTGGGCTGCGCACTTGCCGCCGTCGTCGTGGTTGCGCTAATGGTGCTTGTGCTAATTATGATCTTCAGCTAGTTTTCGGCCCGTCGGTAGGGCGTAGGATCTACGCTCTACGCGCAACGCGCTTTGACCGGCGGGGGAGCTACCGTCCGGCTTGTGTGTCACCCGATAAAGTGACACACTTAACAAAATAATTCATTTCCTGCGAAGGGAAAATGAAGCTAGTTCCCGCACTCGGACCGCTTGCATGAGGCTCGCCGTCGTCGCGCTTCTCTCAGTCTCCACTTTCGCTCGACAACCAGCGGTTTCGACTGTCTACGTTTATCGTTCGCAAGTAGTCTTGAAGGGCCGGTGGCTCCATCCGGACGAGAACCGCTCAAGCTAACGCAAGTGTTGGAATCGGTCGCGCGTGAGGAGATGGATCGATTGAAGGAAGGCGTTAAACGGCGGGGCGCGCGTGCGCTCGCCGCCGACGTAAGGGCGGATAAAAATTAGCGGCACCTCTTGGCCATAGATCTCACGCGCCTTCGGCCGGGGGGAGCGGCCCGCCTAACTTGTGGTTAGCAGGCCTTCATCGCACGGTATGGGACAATTGGCGAAGGCCCACGTATGGTTGAATATTGGCCAGGAATTCCGGAAAAACCGATCTTGGAGCCATCGTCGCAGGACCATGGCTCCTGCCGGAATTTGCAATAGAGACGAGTAGCAGCCTACTCCAGGGAGGCACACTTATGAAAGTTGGGCGCAGAGAGTTGATGGCCGGGCTGGTATCGTCGGGACTGGCGCTCACCACCTTTCGGGCCGGGGCGCAGGAAAGTGAAGCGCCAGCCGGCGGCGGTCGAGGTCGAGGCAAACGGGGAACGCCGCCCCCGAAGCGAACGGTCGCCATCGAGAAATTGTTCAAGACTGAGAGCAAGAATCCCAATGCGCTCGAAGCCACGTCCGATGCCCTGTGGGTGTGCGATCAGCTCACCGAGATGGTCTACAAAACCGACTGGAACACTGGAAAAACACTGCTCTCGTTCCCCACCGAATCGCATAACACCAGCGGCTTAGCCGTCGGTGGCGGTTACGTGTGGGGGGCTGCCAACGGCCGTAACAGTCGCCGAGAGAAACGATCGACCGATCACGCCTACGGCGAAATTATCCAAGCGGACATGAAAACCGGCAAGACCATCAAAGCCTGGCGCACTCCGTGGGGCGGCTGCCACGGCATCACCTGGAACAACAAGACGGGAAAGCTGTGGTGCCTGGCGCTGGGTGTCATGGCAATCGCCGAACTGGATCCTGAGGACAACTTTCGGATCCTTAAAATGTTCCCGGTGAGCGGCGACCGCCCGCACGGTCTCGATTTCGATGAAGCCGGCGATCTGTGGCTGGTGATATCGGGCGAGAAGGTCATTGAGCATCGCGACAGCACCACTGGACAGATAAAGGAAGTGATTCCGTTTGCGTCCTCCGACCCCGATCCGCACGGCGCGGCAATCCGCAACGGGTACTTGTATTCGTGCGATGCCGGAATCGGCTCCGGACCTTCCAGCACAGGCACCGATCCAGGCGAGATCTTTCGTTTCAAGCTGTAGAGGTCGCTCGGGCGGGAATCTCCGGCCGATGGGAGTTTGGTCAGGCTCGGTTTGGTTGGGCTCGACCTGGTTGACTCGGTAGCCTTAGGCTATCGTTACCTTATCCGCTCGCCGCAAATGCGAAAAGAGATTCTTCAGTGAGGAGAATTTGTCGTCGGGGGGCGCTAGCGGCATCTCCTGTCCAACCAGAGAGCCGGCCAAAGCCAAATAGGCCTTACCGAGCAATGAATCCAGGCTGACCGGACCGGTACCGGCAATCGACTGCTGAATCATCGGATAGTCGTTGGGCAGCACTGCGGCGATCTTCCCGGCTATCGCATGCTCGTATTCCTCGACATTCACAGTGGAGGGATGCTGCAAGACACGGTTCAGGACTACTCGCCGCGCG
Organism: Acidobacteriota bacterium; assembly: GCA_039930665.1. Classification (GTDB taxonomy): domain Bacteria; phylum Acidobacteriota; class Terriglobia; order Bryobacterales; family Bryobacteraceae; genus Palsa-187. The sequence goes on along the minus strand of JBDTTL010000028.1, from coordinate 2,971 downwards.
GATGCTTTGGTCCCCCGCGAGTCCAACTGCCGGAGACGCCGCCGTGCCACGTCCAGGCAGACTGGCTCCGGAGTCGTCACTACGAACATGTTCTTGGAATGATAACTCACCGCCTCGGCCACATGGTCCACCACCACCGGCAGATCCACGATCACAGTGTCATAGCGTCGTTTGACGAAATTGAACAGGCGGTCGAAATTCAACGCTGAATCCTGTCCGGCCGTGCGCGGGCCCCAAGCGGTCAGAATATCGATGCCGTGACAGGTGGTGACCATAGTTGCCCAGGAACGATCCTCTAGCCGTTCCGAAGATTCGAGCGCTTCGGAAACCGAACCTTGCGGCTTGAAATTCAGGAGCAGCGGCAGGATACCGGAATGAAAATCCATTTCGAGCAAAAGAACCTTTTGATGAAGGACTTGCGCGAGGAAGGTGGCGGTATTGAGCGCGGTCACGGTGGCGCCGGAGCCGCCTTTTGCAGGTAGAAACGCATGGACGGAGGGTGCATCTTTTTGCTGATCAATCCCGAAGCGAATGATCTGGAGAAGCTCGCGTTCGCTAAAGGGCGCAATGAGGATCTGCCAAATCCCCGCCTCTAGCACCTGGCGGTTATCCGCTAACGGTTCGTCGGAGAATCCCACGAAGATAGTCCCGGCACGGCTAACCTGCAAGCGCTTCGCCAGTTCGAGCGCGGCAGGCAGCATCGAGGCACGCAGCTCGAGAAAGACGATATCCGTCCGGTACGAGTTCACCAAACGCACGATCGGTTCGGGTTGACCCTGAAAGTCGACCGTCTTTTGAATAAGGATGTCTAACGGGCCACAGACCGATTTAAGTTCGGCAATGAGCTCAGGAGTCTCACCGGCAATAATCCCTTTTAACAATTTGTGCCTCTCTCCATTTCATCGAATGCGCACCGGCACCGGCACATGGTCGCAATTCCTCCGTTTCTTTTCCATCGGCATCGTGGTTATACACCTGTAGGGTTGGTAGGGACGGGCTAAAACCCTGATTTCGCTATTGCGGCCTCATGCCGCGCCGATACGCTATTGAATCGCCACAATCTCCAGCCATGGAGCTGCGCCGGACTGTCTTTCTTATGTTGAGCCTGGCTCTTTACACCGCGAATCCCGACAGCGAGTTCTGCATCGAGCAGTTGGTGCAAGAGTCCGTCCAATTCCACCTGGCGATTAAGGGGACGCCGGATTCACCGGCGGCGAATTTATTCCAAGCCCTCAAGCGCTGCGATCCGGACGTTATCCTTCTGGATTTGACGGACTGGAACAGCGACGATCCCAACGGGACCGATCCACGGGGCGCGGCCGCGCTCGCGCGCTACCTCCGGGCATCCGACCTGCGCGCCGTCGTCATTGGGTTTCTCGCTTCTGGGAGCGCCCCACAGCAGGCGGGTTTCCGAGTTGCCGGCATCGTGGACCTCCTGCCCTTGCCATTTTCGTCGCTGGAACTGGAGAAAATCGTCTACGATGCGCTGCACCGCGATCACCCACTGATTCAAAACATGCTGGCATTTCTGCCGGCCAAGGCGGGCGGAGGATGCTCGGTGATCGCCATCAATACGGCCGCCGCACTGGCGAATCAACTGCGCCAAAAGGTTCTGCTGCTCGAGGCGGACCGCCGTTCAGGGCCGCTCGCCATCATGCTCAACCTGGAGCGCCACCGCGGTCTTCCACAGGCCCTGGCGGGCGCCGCCACCATGACCTCGGTTGCATGGCAGGAGCAGTACGTCGAAGTGTACGGCGTCCATGTGCTGCTGGCTGAACCGAACCGGCGCGAACCGCTACCGGGGTGGGCTGACTACTATCAACTTCTGCACTTTGTCCAGACGCGTTACGATTTCGTCCTGGCCGATCTCCCCGAGGTGGTCAACCAGGCTTCGGCGGAAGTTGTGCGCTGCGCGCGCGCCGTTTTCCTGGTTTGCACGCCAGAGGTGCCGTCTCTGCGAATGGCCATGCAGCGGTTGGCGGAACTGGAAGAGTATGGCGTGCCGCCTGAGCGGATTCACATTCTTCTCAATCGCCAGGAACGCCGTGGACTACCGGCCGCGGAGATAGAGGCCGTCCTGGGGCATTCGATCTTCGCCGCGCTCCCCAACGACTACACACATGTCCGCGACGCCATCGTCGAGTCGCGGCTGGTTGCGACCGGCAGCCCTTTTGGGGAAGCCTGCGTGGCGCTGGCGAGAAAGGTGAGCGGTTTGCCGAAGTCCTCCCGCATCGAAGCAACCTTTGGGATGCTGAGTAAGCTCGGAAGACGTGCCGGCTAAGGCGCCTCTAAGCTCAACTCGAACGCGTGCCGGCACTCGCGATGCGCGCGCGTCCCCCGCTTTCCGATCGCACCCACTTGCGCACGCTCGCTTGCCTGCGGCGTAACTTCGACTCCTGGCGGGCATCGCGAAAGATTATGGCCAAAGCAACGAAACAAACACCAGTAACGAAAATTAATGCAATCGACAAGTTGAACTGCATAGCACTAAAAAATACCACAAAAAGCGAGTTCCACGTGCTGCGGCCAAAGCACTTAAGCGCACTGCTGGTAACGCCTCAGGCGAGCCGGTCGAACTCGCAGAGTCAGCTTGGAGCCGACGCGCGCCAACATCTCAGGGGAGCGAACAGACGAAATTCGCCGCGTCGTCGGTGCTGCCCGATCCCTTGTACTTGGCCTCTTGCGGGTAGGCGCACAGCGGGCGGGTGCGGTCAATCAATCCGTTGGTAGCGCGAGCAGCCACGATCTGGTCGGGCGCCTTGTTCTGCTCCACCCATTGTTCGAGCGCAGCGAGCGCATCGAAGCGCGTCGTGCCCGGACCACCGCTGCAATGCTGCATGCCCGGCACCATGAAAAGGCGGTAGAACTCCTTGGTATCGCGCAGCGCATAGGAACTGTTGCGGCCCATTCGATGTACTACGCTCTCGTAATAATTGATGCTGTTGGCAGGCGGAATGTCCGGATCGGACCA
>JBDTTL010000027.1:0-24616 GCA_039930665.1 Acidobacteriota bacterium | reverse complement strand
TGGTGGGCGCGAAGGTGGTAGCCACCGAACAAACCACTAACTTCACGCGCGACACAACCACCAACGGGGCGGGTGCTTACAATCTGCCTACGGTACCGCCGGGCACTTATAACATCACGGTGACCGCGCCTTCCTTTCAGACCAGCACGACAACTGGAGTCCGCGTAGCGCCGGAGCAGGTGGTCCGAACCAATGTGGTTCTGGTCATCGGCCAATTAACTCAGAATGTCGAAGTCTCGGCCGACGCGATCGCTTTGCAGACGGACCGCGCCGACATACGCGACGACATTACCATCCGCTCGCTGCAGAACGTGCCGGTGCCTCCCGGGCGCAATTACCAGATGCTGTTCATCACGGTTCCAGGTGTCTCGCCTCCGACCAATTCGAACTCCTTTACCGCCAATTCAAACCGTGGACTAATCATCTCTGTTAACGGAGGAAACACCGGCACCAACACAGTCCGTGTGGACGGAACCGGCACCTTCGATATGACTGCCTTCAACGAGCCGCAGTTCATTCCTGCCCTGGAAGAAATCGAGAACGTGAGCCTTTCGGGCAACTCTTTCGACGCCGAGCAACAATCCGGCGGCGGAGCCGTGAACATCACGATCAAGAGCGGCACCAATAGCGTGCATGGTGTCTTGTTTGAGGACCATACCAATCAGCACATGGAGGCTTACCCCTGGGCGGCGGATCGCACCAAGCCCGCCCCTGTGTATATAAACAACCAATATGGTGGAACCATCGGTGGACCGATCAAAAAAGATAAGCTGTTTTACTTCGCGAGTTTCGAGGGCACCGGCCTGGTACAAGGCGCTCCCTTCCAAGCGGAAGTCCCCACTGCGGTGATGAGGACGGGGAATCTAAGCGGTTCTCCCAACCCGATTTACGACCCGGCCACAGGCAACCCTGTTACGGGCATCGGCAGGACGCCCTTCGCTGGAAACATAATTCCCACGGGCAGGATAGACCCAGGCATTCAAGCGCTATTGAACTATAGCGCCGCCAATGGAAACCTTTGGTCGCTTCCGAATCAGGCGGGAATCGGCTCGGTGGGTCTAGCTAACAACCTACTCACAAACGGTAAGACCTACTTGCGGCGCGACCAATCTGCCGGGAAAGTGAACTGGAATCCGAATGAGAAACTCAGCATGTTTGTTCGTCTGGGTTGGGGCAACAATGGCTGGACGACTCCGACACAGTTCGGCGTCTTAGGCGGACCCGGTCTGTCTCCCACCAACACCGCCCAGGGATCTGGAGCCACTAATGTCTTCAACGGTACCGTCTCAGGAACATACATTCTCAGTCCCAGTTTGATTTTCGATGCCCATTACGGCTATGACGTAAACATTGCCGTGAGCAACCAGCCAGGCCAGGATCAAAACTTCGGCTGGACGCTAATGAAAATCCCGGGCTTGGATACCTCGAATCTGCCAAAGTACAAGGCACTGCAGCAGGGTGGCTTGCCGTCCATCGCGATTGACGGCGGCGTCTCGGCGCTTGGCTCGGTAAGCAGATTCCAACCGCAAGACTATTGGGATCCGGAACGGAACTATGATGCCAATCTCACTTGGGTCAAGGGAAATCACAATTTCCGCTTCGGTTTCGATTCGGATATTCAGAATTCGAGGGAGAGCCAGTATCAGCCCGCCAGCGGCGGCTTTATCAGCGGCGCCGGGGGGTTCCATTTCGCCCAGCAAACCACGCAACTCTGCAATTCCCTCAACGCCTCGGGCGGTTGCGCCAGCACCTCTAAGGCGACGGAGTACAACTCGTTTGGCTCATTCCTGCTAGGCCTTTCGCAGGACGCCGGCAAGATATTCCAGTGGCCGGATTACTACTACACGAACACGAAATACTTCGCCGCCTACGCCCGCGATCAATGGCAGGTCACGCCTAAGCTGACCGTGAATGCCGGCGTACGTTTCGACTACTTCCCGATCCCCGGGCGGCAGGGTACCGGTGCTGAATACTACGATCACGCGACCAATAATATGGTCATCTGCGGGATCGCAAACACCCCCAAGAGCTGCGGTATTTTCGACCAATATCAGTCGCATTTTGTTCCGCGGCTGGGAGTGGCATACCGCATCGGAGATCGCACCGTCATCCGAGCCGGTTTCGGTATGTCGAGCGATGTGGTGAACCTCTTTGCGCTTTCCAACCGGCGGATTAACTTTCCGTACATCGAAGGTGTGATTCAGCTTCCTCCCAACGTCATGTCCTACGCAGTCAGCCTTCGGACGGGGATCAATATACCCAAGAATCCATTCCCTCTGACTACAGGTCAGGTCCCGGTGCCAGGTACCGCGGGTTTATTCAATTACAGCCGGGGGAACTATAAGCGAGGCTACGTCGAGACTTATAATTTCACGATTGAGGAGCGTATCAGAGCGGGCTGGACTGCCGCGATTACTTACGCTGGTTCACAACAGGTAGATCCTATGACGTCTCTTGAGGAGAACTGGTCCCCCATCGGCACCGGGACGGCCGGACTCCTGTTGAATACGCCTGGTCGTAACGGCCAGGCAATCGGGGACGGACGCGTTGCCGCTACCCCGCTACTAGGCATCATGGGTGGTACCAATTACAACTCCCTCCAGGCGCGGACGGCGGGCCGGTTTAGCGATCTGACTCTCAGCCTGGGCTACACGTTTGCCAAGAACCTCGGGTTCATCACTCCTTCGACCGTGCAAGGCGGGGCGGCCATGCCCTGGCTTTACCGAACGTATAACTATGGCGTGCTGCCCACCGACATCAAGAGCAACTTCGAGATGACGGCGATCTACGAACTGCCTTTTGGCAAGGGCAAGAGCTATGTCACGAGCGGCGCCGGCTCCCATATCCTGGGCGGCTGGCAGATTAGCGGACTATTCAGCGACTTCACTGGGCAGCCGTTTAGCGTTGTTGCCAACCAAAACCTCAACGCGAACAATTCCTTCCAGCGGGCTAACTGTCTAGGGACGCCGAAACAGACTGGGACTGTTTTGAACTGGTATGACCCATCCACCTTTGCAGCGCCGTCTTCCACCGCCTTCGGAAATTGCGGCGAGACCACGTTGCGGGGTCCCGGGCTGAAAAACGTCGACCTGAGTGTTCAGAAGAAGTTCGCTTTCGGGGAAAGATGGAACTTTGCTTTCCGGGCCGAAATGTTTAACGTTGGCAACAACGTGCATCATGCGAGACCCGGCTATACCGTACAGACCAGCACCACCAGCGCCAACAACGTCCAAAATAGTGCTTTCATGAACGTGACGCAGATTGCCAACACCGGACGGGACGGTATCGATCAACGAACATTGCGGTTGAGCCTGAAGTTAACTTTCTAGTATTCACCGCAAAAAAGCGGACGCGAAGCCGGTAGATCTGTTGAACTTAGGCCGTCGCTTGCAGGCGACGGCCTAGCTCAGGCTCTGCACGCGGCAAGCGGGACCAGCTTTTCGCGCCCGCCTTGAAACAATTCATCATGACGACCGTGCGACCGGCCCTCACGTGATAATCTTCTTGCGTACTGCATACAGCGCAATCTCGCCGCGGTTATGCAGATTCAACTTCTGCATAAAGTGCATCCGGTGAGTTTCCACAGTGTAGGGGCTGACATTGAGAAGGGCGGCCGCCTCTTTGTTGGATCGTCCTTCGGCCAATAGTTGCAGGATCTCCTTCTCACGCTCTGTCAGAAGATCGTAGGAGTCCTCCACTTCCTTTTGCTGCAGTTGCCGGGTGTAGTTCTCCGCAAGCAACTGGGCGATCTCGGGACTGAAGAAGCATTTGCCTCCCGCCACCACGCGCACCGCGGTCACCAGATTATCCTCCACGGAGCCTTTGACCAAATAGCCCTTTACTCCAGCTTTCAGTGCCCGCACCAGATATATTTCATCGGAATAGACGCTCAGGATAATCACCGCAGCATCCGGATCTCGCTTCACGATTTGGGCGGTTGCTTCCAGGCCGTTGAGCTGAGGCATGCCGATGTCGATTACGATGATCTTGGGGCGCAGTTCTTCGGCAAGACGAACGGCTTCGCGCCCATCCGTGGCCTCGCCCACTACTTCGATATCGGGCTCGTTTTCAAGCACAAAACGAAGCCCATGACGGACGATGCTGTGATCGTCCGCAATCAGAATTCGCAGCTTGTTCATACGTGCAGCTCGCGGCCGGAAGGTATCTCAACCTCCAGGAGCGTTCCTCTTCCTAACTGCGAATGGATTTTCGCTTTGCCCCCCAATTCCCGAACGCGCTCTTCGACACCAACCAACCCCAATCCTCTCTTCGCGCGTTGTTCCGGGTCGAATCCCTTTCCGTCGTCCCTTATGGTCAGGGAAATACGGTCATGGTCCCCGCGAAGAGCTAGTTCCACATGCTTAGCGTCAGCATGTCGGCCGCAATTCGTCAATGCTTCCTGTACGATTCGGTAAAGGCAAGTACGATGACCATCCGGCAGTTCGCTGAGGTTGCCATCCAGCTTCAGGCTCAACGCGATCCCGCTCCGCCTTTTGAATTCACGAGCTTGCCATTCCAGGGCCGCAATGAGGCCCAAGTCATCCAGTATTGACGGCCGCAAACCCATGGCCATGTCCCTCACCGTCGTCACCGTCCGATACACCAGAGCTTTGCCCTCTCGTACGTAGAGGTTCCGCTCGGACGGCTCCTGGGATGTCTCGATTCTGCTGAATTGCATCTGTATGGCCGTCAAGAGCTGGCCGACTTGATCATGCAACTCTCGCGAAATTGATCGCCGCTCGTCCTCTTGCGTCCTGACCATTTGAAGGGAAAGGTCCCGTAAGTTCTCGCGATCCCGCTCTGTCTGCAACTGCAAACTTCGCGCCTGTCTCTCCAGGGATCGAAGACGAATGCTGGTCACCAATGCCACGATGAATACAAATGAAAGCAGGGCCAGCAGAGCAAGCAGCATGGACTTGCGAAATGCCTGCCGCGCTCCAACCAATGCCGCGCGCTCGTTCCGAAGACCGATGGATCGCAGGGATTCAATTTCCCTCGTGGTACTCAAGACTGCCGCGCGCTCTGGCACGACATTTTTGCGCAGCAGTTCCGCCCCTTGCGCCTGTCTTTGCGCAGCGCTCCAATTGAAAATCGGCGCGATGGAACGCCGATACCGCTCTAGTCCCTGGCGGAGCTGTTGGACTGGCTCGGTTACTTGGGAGCCCAATTGGCCTTGGAGACGGCCTGCATCCGCATTCATGCGCTCTTCGAGCCGGAAAAACCGTTGTTTGGCGGTTACCGAGTCAGCAGGCGACGCCATTAAGTAGTCGCGCAATTCGATGGCTACGGCAGAGGTGTCGGTGCGAAGCTCGTCGAGAATCTGGTCGCTTTTTTCCTGCTCTCGTTGAATTCTTTGAATTTCCGTTCCGATTTGGTCGGTGTAACTGATGGCCTGAAGACCCACCAGCGTAATGAAAAGCAAAATCGAGGCGAACGCGAAGCCCACCGCCGTCCAACTTAGTCTTCTTGAACTTGAGATCTCGGCCACGTATCTCACCCGGATACTGCGAGACTGCGCTCGCGAATTAGCTGGACTATTATCCCCCAGAACGGCCGTCAATGGAGCGCCCTAAGATTTCACCCTCTTTTAAGGACGTCGGGATAGGGCAGCCGGGGCGAGGTTGGGTTGAAACTCTTTAGTCTCAGGAACGCAATACCAGGGCAACGAGCGCACCGAGGGCGGCAAGCAACATGCCTCCGCCAATCTTCAAGCAAATACCGTTGAGGTCTTTTTGTGGCTCCGTTGTCTTAAAAAATGCCAGTTGGCATTTTGCGCATGAAGCCACGGTGAAATCTACAGTCTCTCTACATCGGGGGCACTGTCTTTTCATGCGTCTTTTCCTCCGTTGGGGCGATTCCTGACCTATTCAAATGATGGCCCTCAGCCCATCCTATGGCTATAGGTACGCAGTACCGAAACGCAGCGATCCTGGTACTGGCCTGGGAGGGAACTTTAGTCATGGGAAGCCGAAGCGGCGGACACCCAGCCTGGCGGCGGCTGCGCGGAGTGGCCAGCCCCAAATGATGGTGGTCATCATACTGGTGATCGAACTGGTGTTTGTGTTCCGCGGCAAGTGAAGCAGGCGGTTCGCGCCAGTACCACCAAGCCTGGCCGGCGCGTGTATACTCACTGCTGGGAGTAACCACGATGAGATTCTGTCTGGCTGTTTTGCTGACGCTGGCAGGGACCACGCAAGCCCAAAATCTGCCGCCCAACGCCGCGGGCGTGACCATGGGACATGTGCACCTGAACACCAAGGACGTTGCAGTGCAGAAGAAATTCTGGGTGGATCTGTTTGGCGCGACGCCTTTGAAACGGGAAGGTCTCGAAGGCGTCAGGGTTCCCGGAATGCTTATTCTTTTTTCGGCAAAGGAGCCGACCGGTCCCTCGGAAGGGTCCGAAATCGATCACTTCGGGTTCAAAGTTCATAACACCGAAGAGAAGTTGAAAGAGGCCCGCGATGCCGGATATACCACGCGTCCCGTGTTCAAGGGCGCTGAAGGAAACCCCAACGCCTATATCGATGGGCCGGACGGCCTGAAAGTCGAAGTTCAGGAAGACTCCACTCTCACCGGGCCTCCCACGCCGAATCACATGCACTATTATGCGAAGGATATCTTCGCCTACCGCGATTGGTGGGTTAAGAACTTCGGGGCCGCGCCAAGAAAGCGTGGAACACTCGATACCGCCGACATCGCCTGGATGAACTTTACCTACTCGCCGTACAAAGAGGAGACGCCGCGACCCGGCACCAAGGGCCGCGCGATTGACCACGTAGGCTTCGAGGTGAAGGATCTGGAAGCCTTCTGCAAGAAGCTCGAAGCGGACGGCGTCAAATTCGACGTTCCCTATAGAAAGATCGACCGGCTCGGAATCGCCATCGCATTTCTGACCGACCCCTTGGGCGGCTACATTGAACTGACCGAAGGCCTCGACAAATATTGACAGCCCTATTCGCGCCCCGAGGGTATTTCGTTGAGGGCGCGCTGGAGTTCGCTGTCCGGGCATTCGTAGGGCTCGCCCAGGTAGTGGAACTGATGCATGTCGCCATCTAGCGTCAGCTTTTCGAGCATCGCGCCGAAGGGAATGGTATGCCGCAGATCGCTCAAGGGGCGCATGGTGCGCGGATTCAGCTTCACGGCTTCGATGGACTTGGTGAGCTCGAATTTGGCCATGGATCTATTCTAGGCGGATATTGCCCGCAAGCGGAAACACTGAGCGGTAACAATTTCGCCCCGGAGAGCGTCGTGATATTGGCTCACCATGGAACCACCAGTCGAGAGCAAGCACCACAATCACGGGAATGAAGGGTCGGAGGGCGTCCGGGTTCATCATGAGACCCTTCCCCCTTACTGGAAGCGTGCGCATCATGATTGGCGTTTCTGGATCGGCCTGGTTCTGATGCTCGTCGCGATATCTATCTACGTGCTGAGCGAAAACCTGGCTTTCCTGCCTCACCCCTGATCGGGGAACCGGCCCCTATCGCAAGCAATCAATAAGCGCGCCGGTGAGCAGGTCCACGTTGTCGGGCGTGGCCAGCGGGCCCATCACCCCGATGCGGAAAATCTTGCCCGCGAGCTGTCCGAATCCCCCGGCGATGTCGATGTCGTATTTCTCCAGCAGGCGCCTGCGCGCCTCGACATCGTTCATCCCCTGGGGCACGCGAATGGTGTTGATAGTGGTGATCCGGCGCGCGTCGTCGGCAATGAACATCTCAAACCCGGCGGCCTCCATGCGGCGCACGAACTCGTCGTGCATGGCCTGGTGGCGCGCGAAGCGCGGTCCGATGCCTTCCTCATGCACGATCGACAGGCCTTCGTGCAGTGCATAAAACGTGCTGATCGGAGCGGTGTGATGATAGCGGTGCGCACCCTCGTAGTAATCGAGCAAAAGTTTCAGATCCAGATACCAGATGGGGCAGGGGGCCTTGCGCGCCCGTAGCCGCTCGACGGCGCCCGGCGAGACGGTAATCGGCGAGAGTCCCGGAGGGCAGCTCAAGCCTTTCTGGATGCAACTGAACGCCACGTCGACGCCAGTGGCATCGACATTGATCGGCATCGAGCCCAGCGAAGTCACGCAATCGGCGATGGTGATGGCTCCGATCGCGCGCGCGGGTTTCGTGATCGCGACCAAGTCCTGTAGCGCGCCGGTCGAGGTCTCGGCGTGAACGACGGCGACGGCGTGCGGCTTTTCGCGGTCAAGGAAAGCGGAGGCTTCGGCCTCGCTGAAAGTCTCGCCCCAGGGCTTGCTGCAGCACACGACCACTGCGCCATGGCGACGTCCCATCTCGACAAAACGTTCCGCGAAGAAACCCGCCGTGAAGACCGCGAGCTTCTGTCCCGGCTCGATAAAATTCGCGAGCGACGCTTCCATGCCGGCGCTGCCGGTGCCGGTGATCACCTGGACGAACGAATTCTCGGTGCCGAATACCGTCCGCAGCCCGCGCCGAATATCTTCATAGACTTCGAAAAGAAACGGGTCGAGGTGATGTACGATCGGCTTCCCCATGGCCTCGTAGACACGGGGATGAACTTGCGTGGGGCCGGGCCCGAACAGCAGCCGGCGCGGCGGATTCAATTGGGGCATGAACTTCAAGTTTAACGCGGGGAAGTGTTCGCGCGCGACTTAATCCCGCTTGCAGCAAGACAGCGAAGCCTCGCATAGCGAAGTCCTCAATAAGTCTCAATCGTCGGCGCGGTAACCTTGTTTTTCCGCAGCCGGAAGTGATATACCAGCGCGCCGGTCGCAAGTGTCACCGCAGCCGCCAGCGAGACCATCGGCTTGAATTGCACGCCGCGTATAGTCATCCACACGCCTACCAATAGGAACAGCACCGGGATCAACGGATACGCGAAGCTGACCACGCGCAGCTTCTGCCATCCCGCGCGCCGCCGGAAGATCATCAGCGCCGCCACGCTCATCACTGCAAATACATTCAGCGTGAAACCAATATAAATCGCCAGTTGCGGAAAGGGCGTCATCGTCATCACCATCGCGCACACGCCCTGCGCGACGATGGCCGCGATCGGCGTATGCCACCTCGGGTCCACCTTCGCGGCGGAAGCCAGGAACGCCCGGTTCTTCGCCATCGCATAGTACACGCGCGGGCCAATGGTAACCATCGCGTTAACAGTCGACATCAGCGAGAGCGCCATCAGCGCGGCGAAAATGCCCGCTACCTGCGGTCCGAATAAGCGCGATGCGGCCAGCGCCCCAACTGCCGTCTCGCCCTTCAGTTGCTCCAGCGGAACGGCGTAGATGAACACCAGATTCAATCCGACGTAGAGCGCCGCCACCAGAATGGTGCCCACCGTCAACGCCAGGGGCAGCGTTCGCGCCGGGTGCTTCAGTTCTTCGGCAACATAGGTTGCAGCGTTCCACCCGCTGTATGCCAGGTAAATAAAGAACAGGCTGAGCACGAACTGTGTAGGAATGGAGTTGGTTGAAGTCCTCACCGCGTGCTCCGCAAAGTGATTCCAGTTGCCGTTGCCTATGGTGAACCCCAGAACGATGAACGACACCAGAGTCAGAATCTTGGCTCCTGTCAAGACGTTTTGCAGACGCGCCACGCGCTGCACGCCGAAAATGTTGATGATGGTGAAGAGCAATACCAGCAGGCACGCGGCGACTTGAGCCCAGCCGAAGGTGAACTTCCAGTCTCCCGAACCGAACAGCACCCGCGACTCTTCCAGGTGCAGCGCCGGGAAAAATTGCGCCAGATAATCCGAGAACGCCAGCGCCGCCAATGCGATGGGCGCCGAGAATCCAGCAAAGAACGACACCCAGCCGGTCATGAACCCCCAGGTGGGGCCGAAGGCCTGCGTCAGGTAAACGTACTCGCCGCCGGAGCTGGGCATATTGATGCCGAGTTCGGAATAACACAACGCGCCGGTTAAGGCCGAGACCGCGCCTACCACCCAGATCCACAACACGAGGCTGGCGGAACCCAAATCTCCCACCACGTATCCAGTCATGGTGAAGATGCCGGTGCCGATCATGTTCGAGACCACCAGCGCGGTCGCGCTGAACACGCCGAGCTGCCGGAGTAAGGACGGTTTGGAAGTGGCCACGCCTAGGTTTATTCTACGCGGGTTTCACGGGCGTTAATTCACAACCCCGTGGCACTTCTTGTACTTCTTGCCGCTGCCGCATGGGCACGGATCGTTGCGCCCGGTCTTTTGCGCCGGCATCTGCGAGTAGAGTGCTGCCGCCGGTGGTTCCGGGCCCGGACTGGGGATCGCGATTTCGTGCTCGTGATCGTGCTCATCCGCCTGCTCGGCCTCGAACACCGGAGCGAGTCCATGCAGCCGCAGCCGCTCGTCCAGTGCAAACATCACCAGCTCGGTCTCTGTCTGCGAGAGCTTCGCGATGGAATCTATCTTACGCAGCATCCCCTTGACGCGCCCGCGCGTGGTCTCGCCCGGCATCGCCAGCGCATACGCAAACAACGCATCGTCGCGCAGATCGTCATATGGCTCGGCGCGATTGAAGAAGCTGGCGATCTTGTCGACGTAACGCGTCAGACGGAAATACCCCGCGCCGCGCAGGGCGTGTCGCAACAGCTCGACATCCTTGTTTTCTGTTTTGCTATCGTCCAGATGCTCTGGAAAATATTTGGCGTAAGGCTGCCACAGCGAGCGCCACATCGCTTCGAGCGCCTTAACGCGAGCCTTGCCGCCCGCCGCATACAAGCCTTCGAGACCCTTGCGAACCTCATCCCGATCCGCCACCGCATAGAGCCCAATGGCAGCGCCGCCGCGCTCTTCGATAGACTTGGACTCGTCGTTCAGCGCCGCGATCATCGCATCGCGGATGCTGGCGGTTTCCTTCGTATCGCCCGCCGTCGCATCGCCCAATGACGCCCAAGCCTCGCCGCGAACCTTCGCTTCCGGATCGCCGCTCGCCAGCGCAAACAGCGCTTGACGCGCCGGTTTCTCCAGATCCTGATTGAAGAAAGTATGCGCCGCGCCAGCCCGCACATCCGCATCCGGCGACGACATCATTTGGATGCGCTCGGCTTCGTCCAGTACTTCAAACGGCGGTAGCTCGCGCTCCGGATATTCGCCGAACAAATCGAACGGTTCAGGAAGATACTTCGGTTCGGGAGCCTTCAACTGCTCCAGTGCGTAGTCGATCTCGCGCCGCAGGTCGGCTTCGTCTTCCGGAACCTCCGCCAGCATGTTTTCGAGCGCCGGTTGCGCCGCCGCGTCTCCATACAGGCCCAGGCAGAACGCACCGTCAGCCGCGTCGTATTCCAAGCGGTCGAGCAGCAACTTCAGCACTCGCGGATCGCGCACCCGCAGCGCGGCCAACAGAAACGCCACATCCGATCCCTGCTCTTCGCCCAGCTCTTCATACAGCGCCAGTAGGGGACTGGCGGCCTTCTCTGCAAACGGCAGCAGAGCCTGAATCAGGCTGTCATCGACGTCTTCCGGCGCGCGCCGAATCGCGTCGACGTAGAATTCGAGAGCCTCCTCGGTTCCGAAATGCCGAAACAGATCGGTGAGCAGAGGGTCGACATTAATAGGGAACTCGTCCTGCGGCGAGCGGGCGAACCGCAAGACTTCGGCTGCCACTTCGTTAGGCGTGCCGCTATCGACGATGGAATGAAGAAAGCGGCGGTCGACGCCTATACGTCCGCGTGCCGCCGCTTCCAGTAATTCGTACGGACGGGCCCCTGGCCCTATGTCCGCGCTCACTATTCTTCCTTGATTACGTGCACCGGCAGCTCCACCGTTACCTCGCGATGCAGCCTCACCGTCACTTTGAAGTCGCCCAGGGTCTTGATCGGCTCTTCCAGATGCACCTTTTTCCGGTCGATGGTGTAGCCGGCCCGCTCCAGCGCCGCAGCAATATCCTGCGACGTCACGGAGCCGAACAGGTGATCGTTTTCGCCGGCCTTCTGGGCGATAGTGACCTCCACCGCGCCCATCATCTTGGCCAGATCGGATGCGTCACCGATCTCCTTCGATTCGCGGCGCAGGTAAGCCTGCTTTTCCTGCTCCACGATCTTTTTATTGGATTCGTTGGCCGCAACTGCGAGCCGCTTGGGCAACAAATAGTTGCGCGCATAGCCGGGCGCCACCTTCACTACGTCGCCGCGCCGGCCCAGGTTTTCGATTTCTTCTCTTAAAATGACTTCCATGTCGGGGTCCTTTACATCGACGTCGCAAACGGGATCAGCACGATGTTACGCGCCTGCTTGATGGCTTCCGCCAGCCGCCGCTGATGCGGAGCGCAGACTCCCGAAATGCGCCGGGGCGTGATCTTGCCGCGCTCGGAAATAAAGGAGTGCAGCAGGCGCACGTCCTTGTAATTGATATCGTCGATTTTATCGACGCAGAACCGGCACATCTTCTTGCGCCGGAAATATTGTTTCTTGCCCATCACCGCTTTATCGCCGCCGGTGGGACGCGAGGAACCGCTAATGGGTCTGCCGCCTCTGGTTTCCGCCATGATCTACTCCTTGCCCTCAGTAGTGGGTGCCGTTGCTTCCGCAGGCGGTGCGCCCGGTCCCGCATGTGCCGGTTCTGCCGGAAGTGCGGGCATGGCTGGAGCTGCAGGTGCTGGAACGGCAGGCGACGCCATCGGCATCGGAGCCGGCCTTCGCGCGGCGCGCTTATCGCGAGCCTTCTTGCGCTTGGCAATCTTCTTCTGCTTTTCGTCGATACGCACGGTGATGAACTTGATCACCGAGTCGGCTACCCGCAGACGGCGTTCTACTTCCTTCACCAGATCCGGCGTGGAACTGAATTGAATCAGCACGTACAATCCTTCGCTGTACTTTTGTACGCGATAAGCCAGCTTGCGCACGCCCCATTTGTCAGTCTTATCGATGGTCCCCTTTCCGTTGGTGATCACATGCTGGATCTGCTCAACGAACCCGTCGACTTCTTCCTCGACGGTGTCGGGTTTCAAAATAAACAACTCTTCGTAGACTCTCATTCTTCCTCTGTATTTAAGCCTCCGGCGCGACGGTTAAAAACCGCCATGGACTTTTCGACGCCATCGGCGAGTATGGATTCGACAGCCGCGGCTCCTCGCCCGACCACCTCTTCCACTTCCTGCTTCTGTGCCCGCCGGAACGGCGCGAGCACAAACTTTGCTCCATCCCCGATCGGCAGGGCGGCCCTGGTTTCATCCACTGGCCGAATCCCCAACCGGACTCGCGCAAACTCTTGCGTGCCCAGACTCCCGATCACGCTCTTTATCCCGTTATGCCCTGCATCCGAGCCCTTCGGCCGAATGCGCAGATCTTGCCACGGAATCGCGAGCTCGTCATACACCATCAACAAACGATCCGGGCCTAACCCGTACCGTTCGAGCAGCCCCCTTACCGCCGGGCCACTCAGATTCATAAAGGTCTGCGGCTGCGCTAGCGCGACCCGTTTCCCTCGAATGGTCCCCAACCCCACTCGCGAGAAGTTCTCTTTGCGAGTAACGCGGACCGCATTCTCTGCGGCTAGCCGGTCGATGACCAGGAACCCCAAGTTGTGCGGCGTATTTTCGTACTCCGCACCCGGATTGCCCAGACCAACCACCAGAAATTCGATCTCGTCAGCCATTCAAATCGCCTTCGGCGGCATTTAACTGGCTCCTGGCGTCTGGCCCCTGGCCCCCTACTTCTTCTTCTTATCTTCGGCGCCCGGCTTCTTTTTATCGTCAGCCGCGCCCTCTTCTTCCTTCTTGCCCTTCTTCAGTACTTCGGGCTCGGCCGCCGCCGCAGGAGCCGCCGCAGCGTCCGCCGCCGCCGGCTCGGCTTCCACCTTGATGGTGATCACGTGGGAGATTACAGAATCGGCCGGGCTCAATAGCTTGGTCGATCCGGTCAGCGGGATATCGCCCGCGCGGATGGTCTGGCCGATCATCAGCTCGGTTACGTCCACCGTGAACTCTTCCGGAATCTCGTCCGGCAGGCACTCGATCTCAATCTCGCGCGTGATCAGTTCGTGCAGGCCGCCCTGCAGCTTCACGCCCTTGGGATCGCCCAACGTGTGCACCGGAACCTTGACGCGAATGCGCGCGTTCAGATCGATGCGCTTCAGATCGACGTGCAGAATGTTTTCCTTGACAGGATCGTTCTGCCAATCGACGATCATCACCGGCGTGGTCTCGCCGCCCGTAACCGCAATGTCGAAAATGGTGTTGTGCCCGGTCTTGCTGTGCAGGATGCGGTTGATCTCTTTCGGCTTGATCGCCACTGCCACCGCCTCGCCGCCCCCTCCGTACACCACCGCCGGAGCCGAACCACTGGCCCGCAGCCGCCGCGCTTCATTCTTCCCGCGCAGTGTGCGCTGCTCAGCCACAATCGTAATATCTTTTCTCATCGTCTCTTCCTTCGCTCGCTCAAACAAATAACGTGCTCACCGAACCGTCCTCATGCACCGACTGAATCGCCTTCGCCAGCAGCGGAGCCACTGAAAGCGGCTTGATCCGCTTGCAATTGTCCGCCTGATCCGGTAAAGGAATCGAGTTGGTCACAATCACTTCTTCCAGCTCGGAATTCTCAATCCGCTCTACCGCCGGCCCCGACAGCACCGCGTGCGTCGCACAGGCCCGCACCGATTTGGCGCCCTGCTTCAGTAGCGCCTCACAGGCCTTTACCAGCGTCCCCGCCGTGTCGATCAAATCGTCCACGATCAGGCAATGTTGATCTTCCACATCGCCGATGATGTGCATCACCTCGGCCACATTCACTTCCGTACGTCGCTTATCGATGATGGCCAGCGGCGAGCCGAGCCGCTTGGCGAACGCCCGCGCCCGCTCCACGCCGCCCGCATCCGGCGAAACCACCGTCAAACTCTTGCCCCGCATCGCCTCGAAATACTCGATCATCACCGGAGCCGCAAACAAATGGTCCACCGGGACATCGAAAAAACCCTGAATCTGCGCCGCGTGTAAATCCAGCGCCAGGATGCGGTTGGCCCCAGCGCGTTCCAGCAAACTTGCCACCAGACGCGCCGAAATCGGCATGCGCGGCCGGTCTTTACGATCCTGCCGAGCATACCCATAATATGGTAACACTGCCGTGATGCGCTCTGCCGACGCCCGTTTCAGGGCATCCATCATCAGCAGCAATTCCATCAAATGCCGGTCCACCGGCCGGCACGTCGGCTGCACTACAAAAACGTCCGCGCCGCGCACATTTTCCTGGATCTGCAAGTGCACTTCGCCGTCTGAAAACTGCTTGACGTTCACCGCCGCGAGCTGGCATCCCAGCTCATAGCAAATCTCCGCCGCGAGAGCGGGATTCGCGTTGCCCGAGAACACTTTGAAGTGATTGAACCTCATGCGGCGTGCCGGCTGTGGGGCGGCCATATTAATTCATCGGGAGTCCGAATCGGTTCAATGTGTCCCGCCAATTGCCTGCGCCATAGCCGCCGGTAGCTTCTACCGCTCACCAGGCTGGCCGGAATTACGCGGCAGTCCTCAAACACTCCGTCCCCTTCCAAAGTCTTTGCGACCAGCTCGCGCTCGGCCTTCGACCCCAAAACGGCAAACAATGCCGATCCGCTACCCGTCATCCGCGCGCCGACCGCCTGTTTCCGCAATCTGCCCCACATCTTTTTAAGCAAGGGTTGCTGATTGAAAACGGCAGACTCGAAGTCGTTCGCGCTGAGCGTGCTCGCCGCCCTCGCCGAACGCAAGTCGCCAAGCGTCCGTACAAAGAGCCGGAAATCACTAATTTTACGTGACAAATCGGGTGAAGTCAAACCAAGTCCCAGCGCCTGATACGCCGATCCGGTAGCCACATGGATGCCCGATGCCACCACCAGCATCGGTTCCGCCGCGACATCCGGCAGCCCGTAAAACTCCGTCCCGCGCCCCAGCGCCACCGCCGTCCCGCCGGTCAGGAAAAAGGGGACGTCGCTGCCCAGTTCCGAGCCCACGTCCAGCAGCCGATCGAACGGAATGGAGCGCCCCGCCAGCACCGGCAAAGCCAGCAGCACCGCCGCCGCGTTGCTCGATCCACCACCCAATCCGCCGCCCATCGGAATGCTTTTCCGCAGGTCGAACCGGACCCGCGCATGAACCTTCATGGCATCGAGCGTGGCCCGCGCCGCGCGCAGCACCAAATTTTCGGGAATCCCCAGCGGATCGTCGAGTTCCAGCACCGTTCGCCGCGCCGGTTCGTACTCGACGATGATCGTGTCAGCCAATGAAATAGTCTGAAAGACAGTGCGCAGCTCGTGAAACCCATCGCCGCGTTTGTGGAGCACCCGCAGATCCAGGTTGACCTTCGCCAGTGACCGCAGCCGAACCCGCCGCGTCATGGCTAGTCCAGGGGCCTCATAATCTAGTAATGCACGAGCGCCTGCACTTCGAGCCCCGGCAGCTTCTCGCGACCCTTCAGGAAATCCAGTTCGATCACGAATTGAAGCCCCACCACCTCGCCCTGGAGTTGCCGGACGAGTTTAACCACCGACCCAGCGGTGCCGCCCGTCGCGAGAACATCGTCGACGATCAGCACCCGGCTGCCAATCTCAACTGCATCGCGATGGATCTCCAGGACGTCGGTTCCATATTCGAGCTGGTATTCGACCCGCTCCGCCGCCGCCGGCAACTTCCCCGGCTTGCGCACCGGCACGAACCCCGCCCCCAGTGCGTACGCAACCGCCGGTGCAAAGATAAACCCGCGCGCCTCGATCCCAACGACCGTATCGATTCCCTGGCCGTGGTACTTGGCGCTCAGCCCGTCGATCACGGACTTCAACCCCTTCGTATCCTTCAACAACGTAGTGATGTCATAGAACAGGATGCCGGGCTTGGGGAAATCCGGCACCTCGCGGATCAGACCTTTGAGATGATTCATGGACGGGAGTTTCAATTCTACAATACGTCCGTCCAGTCGGTCCCGGTCATGATACTCATCGGGGTGAATCCAGTCGTGAATCAACTTATCGCGCTGGTATACTCCCCGGGTGTCGGCTCGTCGTTGTCAATAAACGTGGCGCCTTCTAGTAAGTCAAACCAGCACGTTTCCCGCCGCCCGCACAACTGGCAAAAACCGGTCAGGCCTAAGCGGGTCGCACCTACCAGCGCACAGTCAATAAGACCACGCCCCTTACAGCCGCGACAAATGTAACGCATTATTTGATAATCGCCGCCCAGTTCCATGAATAACCTCTGCCTAGGAGTGCTGAAATAAGACGAAAACTCTTGTTAAGGATACCCTTAACTACAAAGGAGGTGAGCAAACTCGGCTGGTCGCAATCAGGCCGTAATCCGTCCGTAGGCATCCACTCGCGCACCAGGGGCTCAGGGTGACGCAAGAACCACGGGCACAAGTCCGCCATGCGCCGTTTGCGGGCCGCCACCCATAGGGTGAACTCTTCCAACGTGCCCAACGCGCTCCCATATATGTTCCGCGCCTTGCCAATGACTCTTAAGGACGGATTACGGTCAGGTTGGCAGGGCCGCGTGCAATGGGTGGATCATCCGGAAGCCGTCTGCGACAGAGTATTATGAACGGGAGGGGAACTCCACCACTATGTTTGCTCGCGCTGCGCTGATCCTGCTAGCCGTCTCCACCGTCAACGCCCAAGTCACGTTCGACCGCATCCTCCACGCCGACAAGGAGCCCCAGAACTGGCTGACCTATTCCGGCACCACGCTCGGCCAGCGCTACAGCCCCCTGACGCAGATCACTCCCGACAACGTCAAGAACCTCACCATGCAGTGGGCCTTCCAGGCACGCTCCACCGAAAAATTCGAATCCACGCCGCTCGTCGTCGACGGCATGATGTATGTCACGCAAGCCCCCAACGACGTAGTCGCGCTCGACGCCGCCACCGGCGAGATAAAGTGGCTTTACTCCTACTCCGTCTCCCGCGACGCCCGCCCCTGCTGCGGACGCATCAACCGCGGCCTCGCCATCCTCGGCAACACGCTTTACATGGGCACCATCGACGCCCACCTCATCGCCCTCGACGCCCGCGACGGCACGCTCCTCTGGGACACCGAAGTCGCCAAAGCCACCTCCGGTTACGCCCTCACCCACGCCCCGCTCATCGTCAAGGACAAGGTCATCATGGGAGTCGCCGGCGGCGAGTTCGGCATCCGGGGCTTCATCGCCGCCTTCACCGCCACCACCGGCAAGGAAGCCTGGCGCTTCTACACCATCCCCGGCCCGGGTGAGCCCGGCAACGAAACCTGGGCCGGCGATTCCTGGAAGACCGGAGGCTCCTCCGTATGGGTCACAGGCTCCTACGATCCCGATCTCAACCTCACCTACTGGGGCATCGGCAATCCCGGACCCGATTGGAATGGCGACCACCGCGCCGGCGATAACCTCTATAGCGATTGCGTCGTCGCCCTCGACGCCGACACCGGCAAGCTCAAATGGTATTTCCAGTTCACCCCGCATGACAATTTCGATTACGACGCCGTCCAAGTACCGGTGCTCGCCGACATCGACTGGCCGGGCGCCAACGGGCCCCCGGGAACGCGCAAGATCATGTTGTGGGCCAACCGCAACGGCTACTTCTACGCGCTTGACCGCACCACCGGCAAGTTCCTCCTGGGCAAGCCGTTCGTGAAAGTGACCTGGTCGACAGGACTCGACGAATCCGGCCGCCCCATGCGCATCAACTCCGTCGAGCCCACCGAAGCCGGCACCGATATTTATCCCAGCCAGACCGGCGGCACCAACTGGTATTCGCCGTCCTACAGCCCGCGCACCGGCTTGTTCTACGTGTCCGCGTGGGAGGGTGTCCACGGCAAGTTCCAGAAGGCCGACGGACCCTACCAGGAAGGGATACGCTTCACCGGAGGCGGCGTGCAACCCACCCGCGGCGGAACCCGCGGCCCGCAGGTGACCAAGGTGAGTCCAGACGACGGCTTCGGAGTCGTCCGCGCCCTCGACCCCAAAACCGGCGCGCTCAAGTGGGAATTCCCCATGCCCGACGTCACCGCCAGCGGTATCCTGACGACTGCGTCGGACGTGCTCTTCACCGGCGGACGCCAAGGCTACTTCCACGCTCTCGACGCCCGCACCGGCAAACTGCTCTGGAAGCTAGCCGCCGGCGGCGAAATCGCCATGGGCCCCATGACCTATGAGGTGAACGGCAAGCAGTACGTCGCCTTCGCCGCAGGCAGCTCGTTGTTCACGTTTGCGCTGAAGTAAGGGCGCTCGTTGCCAAAGTCGGGGGACCGCAGCGCTCCGAACGCACTTCGGCTGTCGTTCTTTCGCGAACGGCATTTCACGTATCAGACCAATATTCTTAGAACGCTCGATTGCTGACTCGGAAGTGGCCGTGTGGTGATGAAACTTCGACGATGCCTGATTCGCCTGTTCTCGCTTTCATCATTTGATTCGCAATATATTCCGCGAAGATTTCGGGGCTCGTGATGCCTTCTTCGGTTTGAACGAGTACCGCGCGTCGGTGCACGTAACGCCCGAATACCTCTCGTACGGTTTCGTCCTCAAACCCCAATTCGCGCTGTGCGGCAGCAAGAGCTGCCCAGTCTCCCTCTCTAAAGACGGACCGATACAGGGATGGGCAACGGTCCTTCACCAAGGTTGGGAATTCCGGGTCGCCGTGCTCCTTAAGTACCCAGTGATTCCAATGCAGCATAGGCGTATCGACGGGACCGGGTGCGAGATGAACGGCACGCCGTACTTCTGAGCCGTTTACGAGTACTCTGCAGAGTTCCAGTCCTGCCGCTTTCGTCGGGTTGTAAAGCGCGCGATGAGAGGAATGGCGCACAGCATGAAGTGAACCAACATCGAAGATGTCCAGCTCCTGCGCGTTATCGAATCCAAGGTCAGCATTCAGTCGCATTACCGCGTGCAGCACCTCCCACTTCCCAACGACGTTACATCCAAGCACGGCCGCGCGCTCATCAGCAGTACTGCATTCGTATTTTCCGACTTGGTACTTTCCAGCGCCAAGGAACAGGGCGCGAACTGGACGTTGAGAGCTGCCGCTCCGTTTCGGCAAATGGAACATTTCGTGCAATTCCGCGCTCCACGCTTCGAATCCGCGTTGCTCATCGAACGGATTGAGGTTAAAACGGCGGACTAACACGTTTTCGGCTGGCGGATTCAGCGGCTCGACGTCGATCGCCAGAATGGTCGAGAGAGGAGCCAAGTTCGCAAGCTGATCGACCAGCTCAGCCCCCAGCGAGAACTGTCGAGCTCCGGCGACAACAAAAACTGAAGATTCTATTTGGCCGCTGGGCACGATCTAAATTCCCCAGAAGCCCAAACGAAACAGCACTGCTATGCCCGTAACCGCCGCTGCCGCTCCAAGTAGAGGCATGATCCAAGAAAAGCAATGTGCTTCCAATTTCTTGCGCTGATCGTCGATGGTAGAAATGCTCTCAAATGCGAAGAGCAGCAGCATGACTCCACAAGCTAACCGTAAGACAAGGGGGAACATGGTCGTCGGGTTTGGCGTCAACGCGGCTTGAGTGCCCGCCGCACAGACCCTCAAGCTTGAACCCAAATCTAACGGACTGAATTTTTGCGGAGGACAGATCTACACGCTCCACGAGACGAGCTTTTCCTCGGCGGATGATTCCGCATTCCGCGAGTAGAAGGCCAGCGCCAGCAATTACTTATACACGAAGCAGCAGGTGGATGGACATTAACCAATGATCTTCTTGGCCACAACGCCCGCAACATCCGTCAACCGGAAATCTCGGCCAGCATAGCGGTAGGTTAGCTTCTCGTGGTCGAGTCCCAGCAAATGCAGGATTGTGGCGTGAAGATCGTGAATGTGCATTCGGTCCTCGACAGCATGATACCCAAATTCATCCGTTGCGCCGTAAATAAAACCTGGCTTGACGCCGCCGCCGGCCATCCAAATTGAAAAGCCATATGGATTATGGTCCCGGCCGTCGTCCTCCTGCGAATAGGGCGTCCGTCCAAATTCGCCAGCCCAGATAACCAGTGTATCTTTGAGCAGTCCGCGGGCTTTCAGATCTGTAAGCAGGCCAGCAATCGGTTTGTCTACTTCCTTTCCACACTCCGAATGACGCCGGTATAGCTGACGGTGCTGATCCCATTTCTCGGTTTCGCCGCTATGTGAGCACTGGATGAACCGGACCCCGTTTTCGACAAGCCGGCGCGCTACCAGACACTGCCAACCGAAATCGCGCGTCATCTCGTCATCCAAACCGTACAACTTCTTGGTTGCTTCAGATTCTTTATCCACCTCAAAAGCCTCTGGCGCCTGCATTTGCATCCGAAACGCCAGTTCCATCGCCTCAATGTGCGCCTCAAGCTTAGGATCGTGCTGGTTCTCGATTGCGTTGCGCTGGTTTAGTTTGCGGAGAAATTCGAGTTCGTACCGCTGCTCATCAGTGGTTACCTTGCTGTGTAAATCCTCAACTGGTTTCTTCCATATGTCGGTGACATTTACAGCTGAGTACCCAATGGGCGTCCCTTGGTAGGCGCCCGGGAGGAAGTTGGCGGACCAATTTCTCGCCCCACCTTGCCAGAGCGTCGGCTTGATCGTTACAAATCCGGGAAGGTTCCGGTTTTCTGTGCCCAATCCATATAAAGTCCACGACCCAAGGCAGGGACGGCTAAACGCAAAAGTGCCCGTATGCAGCTGAAGAAGCGCGGCCGTATGATCGATTCCGTCTGCCACGACCGAACGAATCACGCACAACTCATCGGCGTGTGCTCCTACATTTGGGAACAGATCACTGACTGGAATTCCGCTCTGTCCGTATTGCTTGAATTCCCAGGGTGATTTTTTAAGGCCACCTAGATTCTTGGTGGCAAACGACAGCTCTTGCTTGAATGGAATGGGCTTTCCGTGGTCACTGATCAGACGTGGCTTCGGATCAAAGGTATCCACATGCGAAGGACCACCATGCATAAAAAGAAAGATCACTCGCTTTGCACGAGGTGCAAAATGGGGAGATTTGGGAGCAAGCGGGTTCTCGCTCTCCGCCGCCGCGGCAACTCCACCCAGATTGGACGCCAATGCCGCCAAGCTCAAGGATCCAAAACCGCAAGAGGCCCTGCGCAATAAAGCCCGCCGCGATAGCCCGGCCCGTGGATTCATATTCATGGCGTGTCCTCAATTCACATACTGAAATTCGTTGGAGATGAGCAGTGTCTTACAGAAGCTCTGCCACGCCAAGATCTTTGGATTGGCGCCTGTCGTCTTGGTCGGATATCCTTTAAGGAACTTGAGCGCCAAAGCCAGTTCCTCGGACACAGCTTTTCTGCCGAGAATGACGAGATACGCCCGATTCACTGTTCCGGAATCATCATCCTTGTTGTTCATTACCAAGGACTCTGCAAGAGACCGGGCGTGCTTGTGTACAAAGTCACTGTTCATCAGATACAAAGCTTGCGGTGCAGTATTGCTTTCCGGACGCTTTTCGGCGCTCTGGGACGCGTCACCGAAATCAAACAAGTTCAAAAACGTAGGCAGCTTGCTTCTGTGTAAGGGCAAGTAAACGGTGCGGCGCATGTAGCTGTCCGGATTGACTCGACTATTTTCCCTTTCGTTTTCGTCAGTTGCTTCCAGGACTGGATCGTGAAGGCGTCCGCCAACCGTCAAATCCAGCGAGCCATCCAATGCCAGTAACGAATCTCGCAGTTCATCTGCCGTTAGGCGCCTGCGATTGAAGCGGGACCAGGAGCGATTGTCCGCGTCCGCTTTCAAGACATCCTCCGTTGTCCGGCTGCTCATCTGATAACTGCTTGACAACATGATCAGGCGGTGCATTTCCTTAATCGACCAACCACTCTTCATGAAGTAGCGGGCTAGATAATCGAGTAGTTCAGGATGCGTAGGCCGTTCGCCCGCGGCTCCAAAGTTGTTTGCAGTGCGAACCAGTCCTTCCCCGAAATGCCATTGCCAAATCCGATTTACCGCCACTCTGCTGGTTAGTGGGTGATCAGGCCGTGTAAGCCAAGTGGCGAGTTCCCTTCGCCCGCTGCCATTTGTAATCGGCGTATGCGCTCCAAAAATCGCGGGAAAACGCTTGGGAACAATTTCCCCTCGGTTCTGATAATTTCCACGAATGAAGATGGCCTGCTCAACGTTCTCACCCTCAGTGACCGCCGCCGCCATCGGCGGCTCGGGGGGAGAAGCAGCTTTCAAGATTTCCAGGTCTTTGCGCAGACTTACGATCTTATCTTTAGACGACTGCAACAGAAACTTGATTCGATCTTCTGGCGGCACGGCAAATGGCCCATTGGGGATCGACTCTTCATATGTCTTGTTCGCTAAGCTCACTTCGGCAAAGAACCGGTCTTTAAAGGCTTCGAAGGAAGGAATTTCGGATGGAGTTTTGCCCGCGCGCACAGCCTCATCCACCGCCTCACTCCATTTCCTTTGCACGTCATCCCATTGCCGGGCAGTTCCTTGAAGGGTTTTCTGATATCCCTCCGCCAAGAATCGCGCTTCTGGGGTATCCGTGGAACCATAAGTTTTATACCAGTTGAGCAGGAACGGCCTAAACCCAGGTTTCAAGTAATCCACCCACTTCTTCAGGATCCCCTCGTTGAGGTTTACTTGCCGGGCAACCGTTTGGGTGTCTATCTTTTCTATACGAACCTTGCGGGCTGCCATCATATAGTCGGCAAGTCGTGGATAGAAGACCCGGGCCTGATATTCAGCCACTCCAATTTCCAATAGCGCATCGATTTGCGCTTCCTTGCCTTTGACCTTTGCACTATGGCGTTCGTAGCGTTCATAAACTTCCTGCGGCACAAGAGGACGGTAATAAAGCTTCGTTGGCTGTTCGACCTGTTGAAACACCTTTGTACTGGCAAAAATGGATGCCAGGGAATAATAATCCCTGTTGGTAATCGGATCGAACTTGTGATCGTGGCAACGCGCGCAGGACACCGTCAGACCAATAAATGCTTTCGATAGCGTGTCGATGTTTTCATCAATAGAGTCGTAAACCATCTTGACCTTATCTCGCTCATCTGTTGCTTTAGGCCCGAGCGCCAAAAAGCCAGTTGCTACGGCCTGCTTTTCCCTCGTCCCTGACTGCTCGGCACCCAACAAGTCGCCAGCGACTTGCTCGCGGACGAATTGATCGTAAGGCAGATCCTTATTGAAAGCATCGATTACATAGTCCCGGTATCGCCATGCGTATAAGTCTGGATCCGCATACCGGGCTACATCCAACCAGTGTCTTCCCCATTGTTCCCCGTATTGCGGAGCAACGAGAAGCCGATCTATTAGCTTGGCGAATGCGTTCGGGGAAGAGTCAGACAAAAACTCCCGTATTTCTCGCTCGGTAGGCGGCAGACCATGCAGGTCGAATTTCGCACGGCGGAGCAAAGTAAGCTTATCAGCCGGCTTCGCGGGAGCAAGCCCCTTTTCCTCCAGCTTCGCGAGGACAAAATTATCAACGGGATTTTGCACCCAAGCTCGGTTCTTTACCGGAGGAGGGTCAAACTGACCAACGGGCTGAAATGCCCACTGCTTTTGCTTCACTTCTGCCGCATCGGCCGCGCGTAATGATACGGCG
This sequence comes from Acidobacteriota bacterium, assembly GCA_039930665.1. Classification (GTDB taxonomy): domain Bacteria; phylum Acidobacteriota; class Terriglobia; order Bryobacterales; family Bryobacteraceae; genus Palsa-187. The sequence goes on along the minus strand of JBDTTL010000027.1, from coordinate 159 downwards.
CCGGCATTAACTGCCCCGGGCGGCCAAGCCGCTCCCAACTTGACCCAATCGCGGAGCGCCTGAATCTCGCTGTCCTCCAGCTTTCCCGTTGGAGGCATCTTGATTTTGCTTTGGTAACCGACCGCCTGAATTAGCCGACTGTTCTCCGGGTCTCCCGGC
>JBDTTL010000026.1:0-24728 GCA_039930665.1 Acidobacteriota bacterium | reverse complement strand
AAGACGCCGCCGCACTGTGCCAGGAGACGGGTTTTACGCTGGAGCACAGTTCCGGCGCCGGCTCGCAATACTTTTGGTTGTGGTTTCGTAAGCCTTCCTAGTCGCTGGAACCCTGCGACTTTCCTTCTCCGTATCTCCTAATGAATTCAACGAGAACCGCCGAATTTAAGCTGGACGGAATCCTTCATGTTACGCCTGCGTCCATTCTGGCGAATCGCGATCGCGGCTTGCGGTCTCCTGGCTCCGTGTGCCTCGGCCCAACGCTACAACTTCAAGTTTTACGGCGAAGACGAGGGACTCAAGAACCTGGCGGTGCAAGCGGTCTTGCAGGACCGCACCGGATTTCTGTGGGTCGGCACCCAGGACGGCTTGTACCGTTACGATGGCAATCACTTTACTGCCTTCACTTCCCGCGATGGGCTGCCTGGAACGCGTGTCAACGCGCTGTATGAAGACGCCGCTGGAACGCTGTGGGTCAGCACCGGCCGCGGGTTGGCGCGCCGCACGCACGACCGCTTCGAGTCCATCGCTCTAAACGGACGGACGGTCATCGGCCGTCAGGGTATCGCTGCGGACCGCTCGGGGCATTTGTATCTGGCCACCGATCTCGGTTTGGCGATTGGCGACATCAGCAAGTCGGGCGTTGCGTTCCGGCCCGCCGATCGACGCGCGCTAACGGAGCATCGGGAAGCCGTCAGCGTCTACACCGATGCCTCCAGCGTGGTCTGGTTTGGCTGCGGTCGGCATCTGTGCCAATTGAGTCAGCAAACAGTCACCGAATTCGGCGCGGCGCAAGGTCTGCCCCAGGATCGCTGGGACGCGATCCTGGGGGATCTCGATGGAAATCTGTGGGTGCGCAGCGCGACCGCCCTCTATTTGCGCCACAGGGGTACGGAGCGTTTCGAGTTGCAGCCGGGGCTTGCGGAATCCACCAACACGTTCCCGACCATGGCGCTGGACGCATCGGGGCGGCTGCTGGCGCCCACCAACCGCGGATTGATGCGGCAAGCCGACACTGGCTGGGATTCAATCGACGCCGAGCAGGGCGTGACCAGCAATGATATCTCGACGGTTTTTCAGGATCGCGAAGGTTCCATCTGGCTGGGGCTGCTCGGCTCGGGGCTGGCGCGCTGGCTGGGCTATGGCGAATGGCAGAGTTGGACCGCCCATGATGGCTTGAGCCGCGAATCCGTGTGGTCCATCACGCGGGACGGCAACGGCCGGATGTGGGTGGGGACGCAATTCGGATTAAATTACGCCGAAGAGAAAGGCGGGCGGCTCACATGGAAGCGATTGCCGGTCGAAGGCCTGGAGATGGTGCGCGCGCTGGCCACGAACCCAGACGGCACCCTGTGGATCGGCGGCGAGCCCGGCGGACTGCGCCAGTTTGATCCTCGCAGCAAACAGATCCGCACAGTGGGTAAAACCGACGGTCTGCCAATTGGCGGCATTCGCTCGGTGATGGTAGACCGGCGCGGATTAGTTTGGGTTTCCGCGAACACCGGGCTCTTTCGCAGTCGCGCGCCGGTGCGTTACCCCGGCAGCGCCGAGTTCGAACAGCAGTTTCCACCGGGAACGCGGCAAGACGAGAAATTTCTAAACACCATCGAGGATCCCGGGGGCCAAGTTTGGGCTGCCGGAGACTTCGGGCTGGCTCGCTGGTCGGAAGGCGTGTGGACTCGCTATACCAAGAGCGATGGCCTTCGTGCCGACGCAGTAGCGCAGGTGGCCGCGGATGCGGACGGATCGATATGGGCCGGATACCGCGATGCTTTCGGAGTCTCGCGTTTGAGCTTCCACAACCGCCGCGAGAAGCCCGAGGTGACGGATTATAGTGCGGTCAACGGGTTGCGCTCCGATAAGACTCTATTCCTGGGATTCGACTCCGACGCCCGTCTCTGGGTGGGCACGGATCGTGGAGCGGATGTATTTGACCACCTGGCCTGGCGGCACTATGGACGCTCGGAAGGGCTGATTTGGGGTGACTGCAATACCAATGCCTTCTTCGCGGAGCCGGGCGGCGTTTGGATTGGCACGAGTCGCGGGCTATCGCGCTTTCATCCTGCCGCGGTAGCGCCACCGAACGTGCCGCCCACGGTGGTATTTACCTCGGTGAAGTTCGGTGAATTTGAGGGCGACCTAAAGCCGCCCGCGGAAATTCCGTACCGTGACAATTCGCTCCGCGTTGAGTTCGCGGCGCTGACGTTCGTCCAGGAATCTTCGGTATTGTTCCGCTACCGCATAAAGAACCGGGCTAGTGCCTGGGTCGAAACCAGCGAGCGCGAGCTGAATTATCCGAACTTGAGCCCTGGCGATTACATCCTTGAAATAGAGGGTCGAAATGCACAGGGGCTGTGGAGCGCAGAGCCGGCGCGGCTGAGTTTTCAGGTGTTGACGCCGTGGTGGTATAGCGGATGGTTCCGCATAGCTTCGGCGCTGCTTGCTCTGGTGTTCGTGCGCCTCTTATGGCGGCGGCGTACCTATCGCCTGGAAGACGAAAAGGTACGGCTCGAAGTGGCTGTGGCTCATCGTACGCAGCAGCTATTCGAGGAAAAGCAGCGTGTCCTCGAAGAAAAAGCCCGCACCGAGCAGGAAAATGCGGTCGTACAAAAACAGAAGCAGGAGATCGAACGCCTGCTGGTGGACGCCAAGCAATCCAATCATTTGAAGAGTGAATTCCTGGCGAATATGAGCCACGAAATCCGCACGCCGATGAATGGCGTCATTGGCATGACCGACCTGGCGCTGGCTACCAGCTTGACGGCAGAACAGCGCGAATACCTGGAGATGTCGCGACTATCCGCGCATTCGCTGCTCGAATTGCTGAACGACATTCTGGATTTCTCCAAGATCGAAGCCGGGCGGCTGGAAGTGAATCCAATCGAATTCTCGCTGCGCCAGTGCCTTGCAGAAAGCAGCAGTATCCTCCGCTTCATGGCACAGCAGAAGCGCCTCAGCCTTGACGTGCGGGTGGACGACGCGGTTCCGGACCGGCTCATCGGCGATCCTTTGCGATTGCGTCAGATACTGACGAACCTGTTAGGCAATGCCATCAAGTTCACGGTCGAAGGCGGTGTGGGTCTGCTGGTGGAGACGGCTTCCGGGATGACCAGCGCGGCTGCGGATGAGGCGGCTAGCGGAGTAACGCTGCGGTTTTCGGTTTGCGATACCGGCATCGGTATCCCGGCCGCACAACAGCATGTGATCTTCGAAGCTTTCCGGCAAGCCGACGGATCGACCACCCGCAAATACGGCGGCACTGGACTGGGGCTGGCAATATGCTCACGTCTGGCCACCCTCATGGGCGGTGTGATCGGCGTCGAAAGCGAGGCCGGACGCGGCAGCACTTTCCGCTTCACCTCGCGCTTTCAGATAGCATCCGAGGCGGCGCTTCCCGCCGAATTGCGGCCCGTAGATGGTCTCAGCCTGCAGAATATGATGGAGGCGGTAGGCACGACATGCGGGCGCCTTCCCGTCAATTTATCGGTGCTGCTGGCGGAGGACAACCTCATCAATCAGCACCTGGTCAAGCGCCTTCTCGAGAAGCGTGGGCACTCGGTGACCGTGACCGGCAGCGGGCGCGAGGCGCTGGAGTGCGTCGTGACAGGATCTTTCGATGTGATCGTAATGGACGTGCAGATGCCGGATATGGACGGGTTGCAGGCGAGCGCCCTAATTCGCGAGCTCGAAAAGCGCCGCGGCACCTACACGCCCATTCTGGCGCTGACCGCGCACACCATGACGGGCGACCGGGAACGGTGCCTCGCGGCCGGCATGGACCAGTTCATCAATAAGCCGATCGATGCGGAACGCTTTGTGGAAGTCGTGGAAGCGGCCGCAGTGGGCGGGAGACCCGGCGCACCCGTCGCGCCGGTAGAATACGCGGTTGCCTCTTTGATGCCTACGCCTTCTGTGCGGCGGCGGCCTTCATCGCTTCCATACGCGCCTGTTGTTCGCGAGTGAGATGCGGTGTGATCCCCAACATGCGCTCGATCAACATGAGTTGGCCGCGATGGTGCATCTCATGCTCTTTCACGCTCCCCAGCATGTCGAATCGCGTGCGGCTGGCAGGTGTCATACCCTGAGGCAGGGCTAGGCTCTGACCCAGGAAGTCGTCTGGCAGGGACTCCACAGCCTTCGCGAAGTTCTCCCCTCCGTCTTTCAGCATGGTGATGATTTCAGCCTTTGTGCGCGGCTTGGCCTGCTCCTCCATCAGCTTTCCCATCAGCCCCATGAAGTCAAAGCCTTCCATGGTCGTACGCTTCTCGATCAGGTTGATCTGCTCCTGAAACCTTGGGCCTAACGCGATGTGTGTCAGCAACTCGCCGACCGTCTTGGTGCCTTCGGCAGGCCGGAAACTGTACTTATCTTCCGGAATCTCTTCCGCAATGGTCAGGGTGTTCTTGCGCACCGTGCGGAAGGAGGCGGCAAGATCTTTAGCTCCGTAATAGTTCATAGCGCCCATTCTACCGCGAGCCTGCTAAACGATTGCTGGCCGAGTAAATCGGTTTTCTGCACTTCGCAGCCTGCTAAAATCGAATTTCCCCATGGAAATCGATAAAGTCTACGAGCCCCAGCGGTTCGAGCCGCATTGGGCTGAGTGGTGGGTGGAGCACAACACCTATCACGCCGAGGCGCATCCCGGCGAGCCTTATTTCTCACTCGCGATTCCTCCGCCGAACGTCACCGGGTCCTTGCACATGGGGCACATGTTCGAGCATTCGATCATCGACGCGCAGGTCCGCTGGCGCCGCATGAAACGCACGCCCGAAGGAAAATCGGTGGATACGCTGTGGCTGCCCGGCACCGACCACGCCGGTATCGCCACGCAGATTATGGTCGAGCGCCAGCTCGCCGAAGAAGGACTGTCCAAGCGCGATCTCCGCCGCGACGCCTTCGAAGCCCGCGCCTGGAAATGGAAAGAGCAAAACGGCGGACGCATCGTCGAGCAGATGAAGCGCGCCGGCGTCAGTTGCGACTGGTCGCGCGAGCGCTTCACGCTTGATCCTGGCCTATCCCGCGCGGTGCGCGAAGCCTTCGTGCGCCTCTACGAAAAAGGACTCATCTATCAGGGCGATTACATGGTCAACTGGTGCCCGCGCTGCCAGACGGCGCTCTCCGATCTCGAGGTGGAGCACGAAGAATCCGAGGGCAGTCTGTGGCACATTCGCTATCCGGTTGTCGGCAGCGACGAATCGATTGTCGTTGCCACCACGCGCCCCGAAACGATGTTGGGCGATACCGGCGTGGCTATCAATCCGCTGGACCCGCGCGCCGCGCGGCTGCACCCCCGCAACGTGAAACTTCCACTGACCAATCGTGAGATCCCGATCGTGCTCGACGAGATGGCGGATCTCGCGTTTGGTTCTGGCGCCGTGAAGATCACGCCCGCGCACGACTCCAATGACTTTGAAGCCGGTAAGCGCCACGAACTGCCAAGCATTCAGGTGATCGGCGAAGACGCTAAGATGACTGCCGCCAGCGGGAAGTTCGCCGGCCTCGATCGCTACGAAGCCCGCAAGCGCATTGTCTCCGAGCTGAAGGAGCTCGGATATCTCGAAAAGATTGAACCGTACAAGCTAAACGTCGGCAAGTGTCATCGCTGCAAGACGGTCGTGGAGCCGCTGGTTTCGAAACAATGGTGGATGAAGATGAAGCCGTTGGCCGCGCCCGCGATCGCCGCGGTTGAAGACGGCCGCATCACTTTCGTTCCCGCCAACTGGTCGAAGACTTATTTCGAGTGGATGTACAACATCCGCGACTGGTGCATCTCGCGCCAGTTGTGGTGGGGCCATCGCATTCCCGCTTGGCATTGCGGCGATTGCAAGACGGTCACCGTCGCGCGCGAGACGCCAACCCAGTGTTCGAAGTGCGGCTCGGCGAAGCTCACGCAGGAAACCGATGTGCTCGACACCTGGTTCAGCTCCGGCCTGTGGCCGTTCTCCACGCTGGGCTGGCCGGACGATACCGCGGACCTGCGCGCGTTTTATCCAACTACGCTGCTAGTGACCGGCTTCGACATCATCTTCTTCTGGGCCGCGCGCATGATTATGCTGGGCATGGAAATGATGGGCGACGTTCCCTTCCGCCAGATCCACATTCACGGCCTGGTGCGCGACGCCGAGCGCCAGAAGATGTCAAAAACCAAGGGTAATGTGGTCGATCCACTTGTCGTTAACGACAAGTACGGGACCGATGCCGTCCGATTTGGACTGCTAGTCGCCGCCGCGCCCGGCAACGACATCGCGCTGAGCGAAGAAGTGATCGCACGCGGCCGCAACTTTGCGAACAAGATCTGGAACGCTTCGCGGCTGCTCTTCAGCAAGGATCCGGGCGCCGGTTCGCGGACGTCGCTGGCGGATCGATGGATCAATTCGCGCCTAAACGCAGCCGTCAAGACCGCCAACGAGTCGTTCAAGGATCATCGCTATCACGAAGCAGCCGACGCGGTTTGGACTTTCTTTTGGGATGAGTTCTGCGATTGGTACCTGGAGTTGAAGAAATCCGACACTGATTGGGGCTTCGCCTACCAGGTCCACGAACGAGCTTTGTTGCTGCTGCATCCGCTGATGCCCTTCATCACGGAGGAACTGTGGCACCGGCGCGGTCATGAAACTTCCATTGCTCTGGAGCCCTATCCGGAGTACGACCCGGCGCTTGAAGACGCCGCGGCCGAGCGAGAAATGAGGGCATTCGTTCTAATCCTCACTAGCGTTCGACAACGGCGAGTGGAGCAAAAGATCGACAAGAAGCATGAGCTGATTATCTACGTGCGGGCGACTGGTGAATGGTTCGACGTAATTCAAGATAATGCATCTGCAATCATGCGTCTCGAGAACTTGAAGCTTGAGATTGAGAACGGATCGCCGACTGGTCGACTAACCAAGCTGAGCGGGAGAAACAGTAATCAGGTGATTTGGGGCTGCTTGTTTGAGGGTCAGGAAATCTGCAAACTGGGATTCGAAATTCCTGAAATCACTCGGCCGACCAATGATCGGAAGGACCGCGTGAAGAAAGACATCGAGCAGCTTGAAAAAGTCATCGCCAACTCCAAGCGGCAGCTCGAAAATGAGAGTTTTGTCGCGAAGGCACCCGCCCACGTGATCGACGGCATGCGCGTGAAGCTCGCCGAATACGAAGCCCAGCTCGCCAAGAACCGCGTCGCGTTGGCCGAATAACCCCGTGCGATATGAAATTTGACCTCCCCGGCCGCCGCGTCGAGTGGTTCCCTTCGATCGATTCCACCATGGTCGCCGCAGCCCGCCTGGCCCGCGAAGGTTGCGCATCCGGCACTCTGGTCGGAGCCGATCAACAGACCGCCGGCATTGGGCGTGCCGGCCACTCCTGGCACTCTGAACCGGACGCTGGTTTGTACGTCTCCATCGTGTTGCGGCTTGGACTCGGGCCCCACTCGCTGCCCCTGGTGATGCTGGCCCTCGGACTCGCGACGCGCGATGCCATAGCCGACGTCACAGGTCTCGCGCCCGATCTGCGCTGGCCCAACGATGTACTGCTCGGAGAAAAAAAGTGCGCCGGTATCCTGGCGCAAACCGAGGGCGACGCCGTAATCGCGGGCATCGGCGCCAACGTGGGTCACTCCAGCTTTCCGCCGGATATCGCGCCCCTCACCACGTCACTGCTTATGGCTGGTGCATCGGTATCGCGCGAAGAGATACTTGCTCGTTTAGCAGACGCGGTCGATGCTTCCTGCAGCGTGCTGGTCGAGCGCGGCCCGGAGGCGATTTGTAAAGCGTTTGCGCTCGCATCTTCTTACGCGCATGGCCGCCGGGTCCGGGTTGACCAGGATGGCGCGATCCTCGAAGGCGTAACCGTTGGACTCGACCCCTCCGGATTTCTGCTTCTTCGGCAGGATAATGGAACGGTGACGAAAATCCTGGCTGGCGGCGTGCGGCCGATCTGACGATGCGTCCACTCCTATGCTGCTAGCACTCGACGTAGGCAACACCAACATCACCATCGGCGCCTTCCTGGAAGGCAGACTCCAGGGCCGTTGGCGTCTGCGTACGATTAGCGATCAGACCCCGGATGAGTGGGGCATCTTGATGCGCAGCCTGTTTTCACTTTCCGCCCTGGATTTGACCCAGGTCCACGGTGTCGTGATCTCGAGCGTGGTACCCGCGGTCGATCAGCCTCTCACCGCCATGGCCGAGCGCTACTTTCAGCGCCAGCCCATGTTCGTCACGCCATCGACCGACACCGGCATCAAAGTTCTTTACGACAACCCGCGCGAGGTAGGCGCGGACCGCATCGTAAACGCCGTCGCAGGATTCCATAAGTACGGCGGACCCTGTGTAATCGTCGATCTGGGCACCACCATTAACTTCGATGTGGTTTCTAAAGACGCGGAATTCCTCGGCGGCTTGATCGCACCTGGCATAGGGATGTCGATCAATGGCCTGTTTGCACGCACCGCTCGCCTGCCGATGGTCGATTTCCGGGCGCCTGAAAAATTAGTGGGCAGCAATACGGTCGGCAGCATCCAATCGGGACTGTATTACGGATTCGTCGGCCTGATCGATGGCATTGTGGAACGCCTTGCGGCCCAGCTCGGTCCCGGTACCAAGGCCATCGCCACCGGCGGGCAGGGGCAGTTGATCGCCGACGGCTCACGGCTGGTAAAGGTCTACGACGAAGACCTCACGCTCGAAGGCCTGCGTCTCATCTGGGAACGCAATTAGTAAAGTTGACGGAAATCAGTTGACCGAAAATTACTTCAACTATTTCACCGAAATCGAAGACCACTTTCAGCGAGCCCGCGGGACCGGCCTGTTCCTGCTTTCGCCGCTCGACTGGGCGCTGATTGAGGCTTGGAAAAACGCCGGCATCCCGCTCGAAGCGGTGTTGCGGGGCATCGATCAAGCCTTCGAGAAGTGGCGCTCCCGCCCCCCGCGTGCGCGTATCCAGATGGTGAACTCGCTGGCTTATTGCGCCCAGGCCATCGCCGTCGAAGTACAAGCCCTTGTGGACGCCATGTCGGGCGGGGGAACGCCGTCGAAATCGGCCATTGCAGCGCCACCCTTTACGCTCCAAGAGGTACGGGCCTACATCGCAGGTAACGCCGCAACCTTGCGCAAAGCTGGACTGGAAGAACTCGCGGTTTCGCTGGAAGCTCTGTCCGTGGAAGCTCTCTACGCCGATCTGGAGCAGTTGGAGCAGCGACTCACCGCGATTGAAGAGAAAATGATCGCGCGCCTGCGCCTGGATGCCACCGATGAGGCATTATTTGAAGCGCGCCGGACGCTTGATCGCGAGCTTAAGCCCTATCGGGGGAAAATGAGCGCCGAGCAACTCGCTATGCTCGAAAAGCAATTTTTAGAGAGAAAACTCTTGGAATATAAGGGTTTACCCCGCCTGAGCCTGTTCTATCTGCATTCCTAGGCACTCTGCTCCTTCGGGTCCTGTAACCGAAACGCCCCCGGGCTCAATTTTGGGATATCCCCTCACGCGGGAAGGTTGATCATCCGACAGATGTACTGAGGACGATTGTTGGCCGGCCGAATTCTCACGCCGAGCAACCTCAGGGAGGCAAGAAAAACATGACGAACTTGATTCTGAAGATGAAGGCTCTGCGCTGTACCAGCGGTCAGGACCTGATTGAATATGCTCTAATGGCTGGCTTCGTGGCGGTCGCAGCTGGGGCCACTATGCCGGGGGTCGCCGACAGCATTAGCACGATCTTTTCGAAGGTTGCGTCGGTACTGGATCTGGCGACCACGCAAGGAAGCTAAATCCCACAATTTCAATAGTTTTAAGCCCCAAAATTTACGTCCTGAGGAGGTTCAACTGCTGGCTACGGCCGTCAATCGAATCTCCTCAGTGTGCTTTGGACGCTATTTCCGAGCTCGACAGCTACTTCGGCTGTGGCACGACCCGCAGATATGGCCTGAGGGTCTTCCAGCCACCGGGATATTTTTGCTTGGCTACTTCCTCTGTTACGGAAGGCGGAATGATAACGTCCTCGCCGTTTTTCCAGTTCACAGGTGTGGCGAGATTGTGGGTTGCCGTGAGCTGTATCGAATCCAGCACTCGCAGCACCTCGTCGAAGTTTCGTCCAGTATTCATCGGGTAAATCAGCATTAGTTTGATCTTTTTGTCGGGACCGATTACGAATACCGTGCGCACGGTCGCGTTGTTGGCTGAAGTGCGGCCTTCCGACGTGGTCCCTGCGTCGGCCGGAAGCATGTCGTAAAGCTTGGCGATTTTCAGCTCCGGGTCGCCGATCATGGGATAGTTCACTTTGTGGCCTTGCGTCTCCTCGATGTCTGCGGCCCACTTGCCGTGGCTGCTCACCGGATCCACGCTCAATCCGATAATTTTGGTGTTGCGCTTGGTGAATTCGGGCTCCAGGCCCGCCATATAACCCAGTTCAGTGGTGCAGACGGGCGTGAAATCCTTGGGGTGCGAGAACAGAACGGCCCAGCCGTTCCCGATCCACTCGTGAAGGTTGATGGTCCCCTGAGTCGTTTCTGCCGTGAAATTCGGCGCTTCGTCGTTAATGCGCAAAGACATGATTGATCTCCTAAAATTATTCTACTTGGGAATCAAGTCTTAGTGAGCGGAGGCGCTGAACGAGTATTTATCGTGCCGTCTGAGAAGATTATCGCCCCGCGCGCACCAATAGGCGAGGTCGCTTTATGCAAACTCTCTCGGTCCCCTCGGCGGAACGTGTGCGCCAGGTCATGCAGACATTACTGCAAATGGAAAAGCAATTTGGCAAGGGATCTGTGCTCCAGCTGGGTTCGAAAAGCGTGCAGCAAGTGAGCGTAATTCCTACTGGTTCGATCTCGCTAGATGCTGCGCTGGGCGTGGGCGGCTTTCCGCGCGGACGTGTCATGGAGGTGTTCGGGCCGGAATCGTCCGGCAAGACCACGCTCGCCTTGCAGGTGATCGCGCAGGCACAGGCGGCCGGGGGAACGGCCGCGTTCATCGATGCCGAACATGCGCTTGACCCCACTTACGCCCGTGCGCTGGGCGTAGACGTCGACAACCTGCTGGTCTCGCAGCCCGACTACGGCGAGCAGGCGCTCGAGATCACCAACTCGCTGATCGCATCCAACGTGATCGATGTGGTGGTGGTGGATTCAGTAGCGGCGCTGGTTCCCAAGGCCGAGCTCGAAGGCGAAATGGGCGATAGCTTCATGGGCCTGCATGCGCGGCTGATGTCGCAGGCCATGCGCAAACTCACAGCCGCCGTGTCGCGCGCCAATGCCTGCCTCATCTTCATCAATCAGGTGCGAGAAAAGATTGGAGTCGTATTCGGTAACCCGGAGACCACTACGGGCGGCCGCGCACTGAAGTTCTATTCCTCGGTTCGCATCGAGGTGCGCCGTATTGGAGCGATCAAGGACGGCGATCAAGTCATCGGAAACCGGACCAAGATCAAAGTGGTGAAGAATAAAGTCGCCGCGCCCTTCCGTGAAGTGGAAGTCGACATACTCTACGGCCAGGGCATCTCTCGGGAAGGCGATTTGCTGGATCTCGCTGCAACGCACGAAGTGGTGGAGAAATCCGGGTCCTGGTTCAGCTACTCGGGCGAGCGCCTGGGGCAGGGCCGCGACAACGCCCGACTTTTTTTGAAAGAACACACCGATATTCGGGACAAGTTGGACGCAGCTGTACGCCAGAAACTGGGGCTGACCGAGACGGCAGCGGTCAAGCCTGCGCTCCCTGAAACCCCGGCTTCGGTGAAGTCTCAGTCGGCGTAGAAAGCATCGCGACGATCTGCTCGCGAACGGCAGCCGTGAGTCGTCCGCGGTCGTGCAGAGTCAGCCCATCAGTCGGGATAGGATCCCCGATGCGCAACGTCACGCGGCGCCAAGGATGGAACACCGGCGAGCCCATGGCTAAGACTTCGCGAGTGCCGATCAGCACAATGGGCAGCAGCGGCACCTGCGCCTTAATGGCAATGTATGCGCCGCCCTCCTTGAATGGCCGCAGTACGCCGTCCTCTGCCCGGCCGCCTTCCGGAAAGATCAGCATGGAAATGGCGCGCTCGCGGATCACGGTCGCCGCGGTGGTCATGGTTTTGACTGCCGCCCGGGGGTCTTCGAGAGGCACCGGAATATGGCCTGCCTGCTTCAGGTGCGTGCCCAGAAACGGAATCTGAAACAACCCCTTTTTAGCCAGAAAGCGAAATTGCACGGGGATGTTGGCGAGCACCACGGGCGTATCCATGTAACTTAGGTGGTTTGAGCAGAAGAGGTAGTTCCGCCGGAGGTCGATTTTCTCCAGGCCTTCGATACTCACGCGCACGCCGGCAATCCACAGCAGGGAACGCGCCCACACCCGACCCATGCGCATTGCCGAATCACCGCTCTTATCGATGAGGGCAAGTGGGATGCTGACGCAGCCGCACAGAATGGTGGACAGGATGAACAGCGGGTCGATTACGACCAGGCTCCAGAGAAAGGCCATGAGTTCTTATTGTAAGAGGCGGCCCGCGCTTCGCCCACCAGAAACAAGGAGCCGGTAATGATGATAGCGTCATCGGCCGACGCCTCGCGCGCGGCTATTTGCAACGCCGCCCCGATGTTCGCGACCGCACGGCCGCGTCCGGCCAGCGCCGCAAGCTCCTCCGGCGGCAGGGAGCGCGGGGAATCCGCGGCCGTTAGGATCAGCTCGTCGGCGCGCGGGAACAGTATCTCGCCCATCTCGGCCACCGCTTTGTCGCGCATCGCGCCGAAAATCATCCAGCGCTTGCAGTCGGAATAATAGGTGTCCAAGTAGCGCACCAGCGCCCGCGCGCCGGCCGGGTTGTGCGCGCCGTCGAGCACGATATCGGGATTGGGCGAGACGTGTTCCAGCCGCCCCGGCCAGCGCGTTTCCGCGATTCCCACGGGCGATAAGCCCAGCTCTTCAAGTGCCAGCGCCGCAGTGACAGCGTTATCCACCTGATGCGCTCCCGCGAGCGGGACGTCGATCCCCGAAAAGCGGCTGCCGCGCGCGTTGATCTCCAGATCGCGGATATCGAAATCGGCTGCGCTCCGCACCCGAATGCTAAGTTCCGCGGCCTTCGCCGCGAGCGCTTCCTCAGCCTCCGGGCGTTGCTTCGCGAAGACCGCCGGAACGCCACGCTTCAGAATCCCGGCTTTTTCGGCCGCAATCTGTTGGATGGTTTCTCCCAGGAAGGCCTGATGGTCCAGATCAATCGGCGTGATGACGGTGAGCGCAGGGTCGACGACATTGGTGGCATCCAGGCGCCCGCCCAATCCAACTTCGACTACCGCCGTTTCAACCCTCAGCTCACGAAACAGCCAGAACGCCATGGCCGCGACGGTCTCAAAGTAGCTGGGATGCGCGTCGAGGTCGAGCGCCGCGACGGCTTCGTGCACCACGTCGAACGCGCGCGAGAACTGCGCCTGGCTTACCGGGATGCCGTCGACCTGAATGCGCTCCGTGGGTTCGATCAAATGGGGCGACGTGAACAGCCCGGTACGAACTGCCGCCGCCTGCAATCCAGCCGCAATCATGGCACAGGTGGAACCTTTGCCATTGGTGCCGGCCACATGCACGACACGGTACGCCCTCTGCGGGTTGTCGAGGGCGGCCAGAACCGCGCTGATGCGCTCCAGCCCCAGCTTGGCGGTCTTCATCTCATTGCCCAGCGCGTACAGGAACTGGACGGAATCGGGATAGTTCATGATTATTTGGTTTCGACGGTATACTACCATCATGAAGCGCGAATCCAAGCCAGCCGCGTTCGATCTCAAAGTCGAGTTCGACCGCGAGGTTGACGGCCGCTGGATTGCCGACATCCCAGCGCTCCCCGGAGTCATGGTCTACGGCCGCACTCGTAAACCAAGCCCTCGCAGCCGTAGAGGCCCTGGCGTTGCGCGTGATCGCGGACCGGATCGAGCATGGTGAAGCCGTACCGGGCCAGATGACAGTGTCCTTCGCCGCTTAGATTACAGATCCTTCGGTGTAAGTCCGGTCTTCCGCCCTAATTTTTCAAGCGCAACCGGACCAATTTCCACTCGATCGTGGTACGCGAAGACTTGATCAAGCCAGCCCGCTCTTCCCAGCGTTCGGTGCGATCCTTTCTGCCGCGTTACCTGCCAACCGATGCGCAAGAGCACCGCTCGTACCGCCCGCGCCTTGGCCCTTCGCCACTCATAAACGTGGGTGCTTTGCTATGACTTCACTTCAATCCAAGCACCGTGTCAAAGTGTGAGTTAGTTAAGGTCTTATACTTCAACGGTATCCCAGCTGGCCTATGATCCCCTAAACCATTTCTATTCGCCTATGTCGATAATAAAGTGACTCGATTCCGTCCCCGTCCAACTTTTTCCTTATAGGGGGCGTCTTTACGAACGGAGCAAACGTTGATCTTTCGCGAGGTCGAAGATCGCGACCTGATCGCCAAAGCGCGGCAGGGAGATGTGGAGGCGTATAACCTTCTCGTGTCCCGATGGGAGAAGCGCATCTTCAACTATCTGCTGCGGTTGGTGTCGAATCGCGAGGACGCCTTTGATGTCAGTCAGGAAACTTTCTTGAAAGCGTATCAGAACCTGCGGAAACTCGACGATCCGGCGCGCTTTTCGGCGTGGCTGTTCCGGATCGCGCACAACGAAGCGTTTTCGTTGCTGCGGCGGCGCAAGCCGGAGAGCGAGCTTTCCGAGCCGCGCCCGCGGGATTTCGGCGGGAGGCTGCTGCCGATCGAGCTGTCGTTGGCGGTCGAGAGCGCGCTCAAGACGCTGAACGAAGATCAACGCGAAGCGGTGCTGCTGAAGGTGTATCAGGGATTTAAGTTCGACGAAATGGCGGAGATCCTAGAGTGCCCGGTCTCTACCGTGAAGTCGCGCTTGTATACCGCGCTGGATTTACTAAGGGCGACGCTGGCTCCTGCTGTGCTTCGTAAAGGCGGATTGGCTTAATCGGCGCGAAGAAGCGCCGAGGCCCGCGGGTTTAGCGCGCGAGAGGGGAATTGGGTTATGAGTTGCAAATTGCAAGAAGACAGGCCGGATTGGAAGGCCTACACGCTGGGCGAGATGGACGCTCGCGTCCGGCAGGAAGCGGAAAATCACGTGGCCGCTTGTGCCGATTGCCAGGACGAACTGGCGGGACTCCGCGTAACGCTGGATGCAATGGCGACACTGCGCGAGGAAGAACTGCCACGGCGAATCGCTTTCGTCTCCGACAAGGTTTTCGAGCCACGCTGGTATCAGAAGATGGCGCAGGCATTCCTGCGGCCGTCATTTGCGGCGGCCGGTTTGATCGCGGCGGCGATTCTGGTGCACGCTTTCGTGCGGCCGGTAGGTGCGCCGGCGAACGCGCCTTCGCAGGCGATGGCGCAAGTGGATACCCGGGCCATCGAGGCTCGCGTCACCGCTGAAGTGACTGCGCGCTTGCAGAATGAAATGGCGGCGGCGGTCAATGGTGCGGTGACGAAAGCGGTCGCCGATACCGAGAAGCGCGACGACCAGCGCACGGCTGTACTTTTGTCCGCGACCGAGCGACGTTACTCGGACGCCGCGGATTTTCTCAACAAACAAGTAACTCGTATCTATGCCCTGAACACCGGGGCGGGAGTCCGCTAAATGAAGACCTTGAAGAATCACACGACTGTGCCTTTTCTCCTTGCTGTGCCTTTCCTCCTCCTTGTGGTTGCCGCCTCAGCAATTGCAAGTGACGCGCCGCGCGTGCCTAGGACAACGCTTGCTGCCGCGGAAAAGAGTCTCGATAACCGCTTCGCCGGGTTATGGAACGACAATCCGTTCGTCATGCTGGGCCCCACGCGCGGCGTTTATTTGAACGGTTACGGCGCGGTGTTTACGGCGGAAGTGAATCTAGTAGCGGGGCCGCAGATCAGCATCCTGACGCCGTCGATGACCAAGCAAAGTATCGCCCAACACCGGCAGAAAAAGTTGGCGCGCATTCCGGAGCTTAAGAAGGCAATGGCGAAGGCGCTGGCGGACACCGCTGCGTCGCCTGAAATGGCGGCGGTGCCGCCCGACGAGCAGATCGTGCTGGTCGCGTTTCTATCGCATTTCCCCTGGGAGGATCTCAGCGGAGTGCCGTCGCAAATCATGATGCAGGGATCCAAAAAGAAATTGATGGAGGCCCAGCACGAGGGCGGCGCGGCCCTCGAAGCATCGATTCAAGCCGTGCAGTATTAAACGCCCATGCGGCTTGGCGAAATCTTGATCCAGAAGCACTTGATCACCGGCGAGGACCTCGATAGGGCGCTGGAATTGCAGCGCGAGCGTGGCGATAAGCTGGGCAAGATTCTTGTGGATCTCGGCTTCGTCGCGGCGCGCGACGTATTGATCGCGCTATCGGAGCAGTTGCAGGTGCCGCTGCTGGTGATCGAAGGACCGCCCGCCGTTTCTCCCGAGACCGAAACTCTTTCTCCGAAGTTCTTGCGCCAGTTCCGCTGCCTGCCGATGGCGCTGCACGATCATACGGTGACGCTCGCCATGGCCGACCCATTAGATTTTGAAACCCGGTCTACGGTGGCCGCTTGCACCGGATTAACCGTGCAGCCTGGACTCGCCGGTGAACAGGAAATTCTCGACGCCATCGACCGCTACTATGGCCAAACCGAGAAGAATGAGGCCGAGCTATCCGCGCCCGTAAGCGAAACCAACGAAGACCTGGAACAGCTTCGCGATATGGCGAGCGAAGCGCCGGTCATCCGTCTGGTGAATGCTATGGTCGCGCAAGCAGTCGAGAAGCGCGCGAGCGATATTCACATCGAGCCGTTCGAAAAGGAATTCCGGGTACGCTACCGCATTGACGGCGTACTGGTGAATCAGGACCCTCCGCCGCGCGAGTTGAAGGCCGCCATTATTTCGCGCGTGAAGCTGATGGCCCGACTTAACATCGCCGAACGCCGCTTGCCGCAGGACGGGCGCATCAAGGTCAAGACGCTGGGGCGCGAAGTCGACCTGCGCGTTTCGACCTTGCCAACGCTCTACGGCGAGAGTGTCGTCATGCGTCTACTCGACCGCTCGGCCGGTGATTTCTACGACCTCGAACGCCTGGGTTTCGACCATCACATGCTGTCGCGCATGGAGCATTACACATCGTTGCCGCACGGCATCTTTCTGGTTACGGGTCCCACCGGTAGCGGCAAATCAACCACCCTTTACTCGGCGCTCAAACGCATCAACCAGAGCGACAAGAAGATCATCACCATCGAAGACCCGGTTGAATATCAGATGGACGGCATTAACCAGATCCATGTGAATCCGCAGATCGGCTTGACCTTCGCCCAAGGCTTGCGCCACATTGTGCGTCAGGATCCCGACGTCATCATGGTGGGCGAAATTCGCGACCGTGAGACCGCCGACATTGCGATCCGCTCGGCGCTCACCGGCCACTTTGTCTATTCGACGCTGCACACCAACGACGCGCCCAGCGCCATTACGCGCCTGACGGACATGGGCGTGGAGAATTATCTGATCACGTCGTCACTGGTCGCGGTGCTGGCGCAGCGCTTGGTGCGCGTGATCTGTTCCGAATGCAAAGTCTCCGGTGGCACTGCCGTTACTCCGGAAGGCGAGACCATCCCCGTTTTCCGCGGCGCTGGTTGCGAGTCGTGTTTCAACACCGGCTATCGCGGCCGTCTCGGCATCTTTGAACTGATGGAATTGAACGAAGAATTGCGCGCCTCCATCATGCGTAATGAAGATTCGGGCAAGATTACTGAAATCGCCCGCCGCCATGGCATGCAAAATCTTCGCGAGGACGGTTGGAACAAAGTGCGCCGCGGTATGACATCCGCCGACGAAGTAATGCGCGTGACGCAGGAACTGTAATCAAAATGGCGACGGCTTATTTTTTCAAAGCAGTGGCAGCGGACGGCAAGCTCCGCACCGGCACGCTCTCCGCCGAGACGGATCGGCAGGTCGCCGCCGAATTGAAGCGCCAGGGATTAATTCCGGTCTATGTCGGCCTGGAACAGAAGGCTGCGGCGGCCCTCAAGTTGCCGGTGTTCCAGCGCGGCAAGCGCAAAGACATCTTGTTCTTCACCCAGGAACTGGCGACCCTGCTCAATGCCGGCGTGCCGCTCGACCGTGGTCTTTCGATCACCGCGGAACTCACCGAACATGCGAGCTTTCGTACGCTGGTGCTCGATATCGTCCGTCTGATCAAGGGTGGGAAGTCGCTCGCCGACAGTCTGGCGTCGCATCCGGCGTACTTCCCGGATCTCTACGTCAACATGGTGCGTGCGGGCGAGGCTTCCGGATCGCTCGCGCAAATCTTCGATCGCCTGGCGGAATTCGAACGCACCCGTGACGACTTGCGCAGCTACATCGTGAGCTCGCTAATATATCCCGGGCTGCTGACCGTCGTCGGAATCTCGTCGATCATCGTGCTGCTGGAATTCGTGGTGCCGCGTTTCGCGCAGATCTTTTCCGATCCGCGCATGACCATCCCCGTCCCCACGCAAATGCTGCTCGCCACCAGTCGTTATCTACAAATGTACGGATTGCCCGCTGCGATCGTGCTGGCTGCGGCGATTCTCGGCCTGATCACTTATATACGCACTCCTCGCGGCGCGATGTGGTGGGACACCTTCCGCTTGCACGTACCGGTACTGGGCGATGCGCTGCGCAAGGCCGAGACCGCTCGCTTCGCGCGCGCCATGGGAACCTTGGTTGCGGCCAGTGTGCCGCTCGTGCAATCGATCGGCATCTCGCGCGGGATTCTGAATAACCGTCGTATCGCAGCCTCGCTCGAGCGGGTGATCACCGGTGTGAAGCGCGGCGAAGGTATCGCGGGTCCGTTGTCGAAGGCGGGCGAATTTCCTCCGCTGGCCGCGCATCTGCTGAGCGTGGGCGAAGAGACCGGCCATCTGGACGCGATGTTCGTCCGCATGGCGGATATTTACGAAACGGAGACGCGCAGCGCCATCCGGCGCTTCACTTCGTTGTTCGAACCATTGATTATTCTGGTGATGGGACTCTTGATCGGAACTTTGATCTTGAGCCTGATGCTGGCCATCACCAGCATTAACGACATTGCGGGCTAGCTAGAAGGAAACGGTATGCGAAAAACAAGACGATCCCAACGCGGTATCACGCTGATTGAGATGCTGGTGGTAGTGACCATCATTGCGCTGTTCGCGGCTCTGGTGGGCCCGAAACTGTTCAGCAACGTGGATAAAGCCAAGCGCACCCAAGTGCACGCGCAAATCAATTCGTTTATGACGGCGCTAGGCTCTTACAAGCTGGACACCGGCAACTTCCCCACCACCGATATGGGTCTGAACGCGCTGCGCGTGAAGCCGGACGGTGTCGATCAGTGGGCCGGCCCGTATCTGCCGCAGGACGCCCCCACAGATGTTTGGGGCCATCCGTATCTCTACAAATTCCCCGGTGAACATGGAGACGAGCCCGATATCGTTTCGCTGGGCGCCGACGGGCAGCCCGGCGGAGAAGGGAACGACGCAGACATTGTTAGCTGGAGCAACAAATAAGCGGGCTTTGAGCAAACGGCTCGCATCGCGTCGTGAGCGCTCCAACGACTCGGGCGTCACTCTCATCGAATTGTTGATCGTAGTGACTCTGATCGCACTCATAGCCGGCATCAGCTACCCCACTGCCGCGGCGAACGTCGAATCCCTGCGGCTCCGCTCGGTGTCGGATCAGGTAGTGAGCTTTCTCAATACCGCCATCGATCGCGCCGGCCGCCGCGAGCAGGTGATCGAAGTATGGATCGCTCCCAAAGACAACGTCCTGATCGCACGCTCGCCGGATCTCGAGTTTTCGCGCCGCCTGGAGTTGCCGACTGGCTATCGCATCCTCTCGGTGCTTCCGGCAGCCGAGCTGAATCCGGACGAGCCGCGCCGTTTCCTTATGTACCCTGGCGGCACGGTTCCGCGCATCGGAATTGAAATTGCAAATCCCGCCGGCAATAAGCGGATGGTCAGCGTCGACCCGTTCACGGAATTGACGCGCGCGGAAAAGGAGCCTTGATGACCTCGCGCCGCGCCCGTCGCCGATACGGCTTCACGCTGCTCGAAGTGCTGGTGGCCACTCTCATCATGGGCATCGCCGTAGCCGGCATCCTGAGCGGCATGGCGGGAGCAGCGCGCAACGCGGCGCGCCTGACAGACTATGACCGCGCGACTCTGCTTGCCAAGCAGAAGATGGACGAGCTGCTGATCGATCGCGATGCGCCCCGCAATCAGGACATCGCTGCGGAGTTCGATCCTTCTCTCACCGGCGGCGTGCGCACCGGATGGCGCGCCCGGGTCACGCCCTTTGAAGCCACCCCGGGAGCCAGCGGCGCCTTGTGGGATCTGGACCGCGTTGAGCTTGAAATCTGGTGGATGAACGGCGCCACTCGACACAGTTTCTCTCTGGAAGGATTTCGCCGCAACATCCTGCGCGAAGGAGACCGGCGATTCTGATGCGCGGCCGCCATCCCGAACGCGGCGTCACTCTCCTAGAGCTGATTATTGCGATCACGCTCGTGGCGGGGCTTACCACCGGCATGCTGATGGCGATGCGCACTAGTCTGCTCGCTTACGAGAAGACGGCGAAGCGGCTGGAATCCAATCGCCGCTTCGTGAAAACCCAGCGGATGCTGTCCGATCAAATCTCCGCCGTCATTCCGGTGCAAGGCGCGTGCCTGGGGGACGCCGGGCAGACCATCGGAATGCCATCGTTTCTCAGCGGCTCCGAGAATACGCTGCGCCTGGTCTCAAGCTATTCGATCGCCGAAGGCGCGCGCGGATATCCGCAAATTGTAGAGTATCGGGTGATTCCGGAACAGCGCGGCAGCGTGCAACTCGTGGCGACAGAACGCCCGTATACCGGTCCGCAGAGCACCATTCCTTATTGCAATGGCGCGGCGGCGCCGGTTTCGGCCTACGAGCTTGGAGCCCAGCCAGCCGCGGCGGCAGCGGGCGGCTCCTATGTACTGGCGGACCACCTGGCATATTGCCGAATCTCTTATCACGAGCCTTACAACCAAAATCGATTTATCGAGACTCCCTGGCTGGCGGTGTGGGACAAGCCGCTCCTGCCCGCGGGAATACGGATTGAAATGCGGCGCGTTGTGCCGGACGCTGGAGGCCTCGCGGTGCTTGGCGTAACAGTGCCGATTCACGTGAATCGCGATCCACGGTTGGTGTATGTCGACGGATTTTAGGTTGCGCAGCGAGCGGCGAAAGACGCGCGGCGGAGCGCTGCTGGCAGTTCTATGGCTATCGGCGGGACTCGCGGCCATCGCGCTTTCTGTATCTACAAATATTCGTTCCGAGACCGATCGCGTCTCGACGTCCGGCGAGGGTCTGCGCGCCTCTTACCTGGCTGCGGGAGCGTTGGAGCGCGGCATTCTATGGGTCCTGTGGGGCTTCTCCGGCCAGACTTATCCCGCCCCCGATGGCTTGCCGCGCTTCTGGACCTACAACACGCGGCGCCTCACCATGCACTTTCCCAGCGGCGATGCCCTGGTGGAAGTGATTCCGGAATCTTCCAGGCTTGACATCAATAGAGCTACTCCGGAGGACCTTTATCGCGTCGTGCTTGCGGTGAGCGGCGATCCGGCGCGCGCGCAGCAAATTGCCGACGGCATCGTAGACTGGCGATCACCCGCCGCGGAGCCCAGTCCCTTCGACCAATACTATTTCGACCGGGGTCCGACTTTTCGCGCGCGGCACGCGTCTCTTCTGGAGATTGAGGAACTATTGCTGGTGCGAGGCATGAGTCCCGAATTGTTCTACGGAAATTACACCACCGGAGTCGACGGGCGACTGTACGCCCGCGGCGGGCTGCGGGATTGTCTTTCGGTGTGGGGATCGCTCGGCCCGTTCGATGTGAATACCGCTAGTCCCGCGCTTATGGAAGCCATGGGAATGACGCCGGAGACGGCGGCGTCCATCGTGGCGGCGCGCCAGCAGCGTCCCTTCCAAAATCCCAAGGAACTTTCGGGCACGCTGCCGCCCCGTATAGCCATGGGCTCCGGATTCTCAATTTATACGCTGCGCGCGAGCGCCCGCCTGCGCCGGCCCGATGGCTCGTATTCGGAAGTGGTGCGCACCGCGGCGGCTACCATCAAGCTTTTCGATCCCCAGAAATCTGCCCAGCCCATTCACATCTTGCGCTGGTACGATGACGCCTGGTCGCAAGCCGCGCTTCCGCCTTATGCGGGCATGACGGTTCGCGGAGGCAACGTTCCGGGACAGCCGGGCTTTTCCGGAGATTCGCAGCCATGAGTCTGCTTCGCACGCTGATCCCCGACGGCCTCAAGAAATGGCTCGTGTTCGGGCACGGCGTGGGCATCGAAGTAGTGGGTCCGCACGGCGGCGAATCGCTGCGCGTAACGGCGGTGCGCGTGCATCCGGGCGGGGCGCGCGAGGTGGGCACGCTATCTTTCGACGATGCCATACATCACGCCGGTGTATGGGGCACCGAATATGCCGCCTTCGTGCGCAAGCATGGGTGTGCTCATGTGGCTGCGACGGTTCTGTTGCCGCGCCGCGAAGTAATGGTGCGCCACCTGGCACTGCCGGGCGTAAGTGACAAGGATCTGGCGGCGGCCATCGAATTTCAGATGGAGGGCCTGCATCCCTACCGTGAAGAAGACGTGATGACGAGCTGGGCTCGCATCCCGGGAACTTCCTCAGTGCTCATCGCCATCACGCGTCGCGCAGTAATCGAGCGCTTCGTAACCTTGTTTGGAGAAGCCGGCATTCAAGTAGGAACGTTTACTTGCTCGGCTGCCGCGATCTATGCCGCGCTACGCATGTTTCGCACCGCGCCTTTGCCCTCAGGATTGCTGGCCTATGAGCCCGCTGAATCCGGCGTCGAAATTTATGGCGAAAGCGCCAGTCGTCCGGCATTTTCCGCGACCTTCGATGTTCCCCTCGAACGCGCCGCGCCGATGTCGGTATCGGAACTGCGCCTGGAGGCAGACATCGCACCCGTGACTCTGGCAGCGTTATTAAACACGCCCGTTGCCATGCCTTACGCGGCGGCATTGTCTTCGGCCTGCCCCTTGATGGCCTTGCCGTTGAATTTGCTTCCTGCCGAATTGCGGCCGTCCGGCGCGCGCTGGCTGTGGATTCCCTCGGCCGCGCTTGGCGCCGCGGTTCTGTTGCTGGCGGTGGGACTGGCTCTGTTCCCGCGCTACGATACCAAGCGCTATCTGGCGTCGTTGAACGCCGAGATTGCCCGCGTCGCGCCGGTCGCCAGTCGCTCCACTGCGCTCGACCGCCAGATCGAAATCGCACGGCGCAACTCCGCCCAACTGGACGCCTTGCGCGGCCAAACCAAGAGCGACATGGATGTGCTGGCTGAAATGACCCGCATTCTGGCGCCGCCTGCCTGGCTCAATCTTCTCGAAATTAACCGCACGCAGGTTACGCTCGCCGGGGAAACTCCACAGGCTGCGCCGTTGCTCGGGACCATCGACGCCTCGCCGCTTTTCCAGGGATCGGAATTCGTGATGCCGCCCGCGCGCGTCAATGACGCCGAATCATTTCGCATTCGAACCAATCGGGAGCCCGGCAAATGAATCTGCGGCCTCGCGACCGGCGCGCCCTGGCCTGGCTGGCGGTATCCGCGCTGCTGGGGCTAGTGATTCACTTCTGGCCCGCGAACGACGGTACGGCTGCGGTGGTGGCGCCCGTGGGTGACCCCGTAGCCTTGGCGGAGACGCGCCTGGCTCGCTTGCGCGAGGCTGCGGCGACTGTGCCCGCAAAAGAGGGTGTGCTCAAGAAAGTGTCTGCCGAACTCGCCTCGCGTGAAAAAGGAATCATCGCTTCCGACACTGCCGCGCAGGCGCAGGCGCAGGTGATTCAGACTATCCGCCGCCTGGGCGCCGCCGAGAATCCGCCCATCGACATTCGCTCCACCGAGCTCACTCCCGTTCGTCCCTTTGGCGATTCCTATGGCGAGGCCAGCGTGGCGGTGCAGATCGAATGCCGCATCGATCAATTGGTGAATCTGCTGGCCGCGCTGCAAACTGAGCCTGCGCTGGTGGCCACCAGCGATCTGCGCGTGCTTTCCTCGAACGCCAAGGAGAAGACGGTGGCTGTGCGACTCGCCGTTTCGGGAGTGGTGCCGCGGCGCCTGGTGCCTGAAAAATCGCAAGCTTCGAAGAAGGGAGGCGCGTTTTGAATCGGCGGATCGTGTTCTTGAATGTCGCGCTGCTGGCTCTCGTCGGAACATTGCTGTGGACCCTTCGAGCGCATTGGATCGACGCCAAGGCGCGCGAGCGCGCCGTCCTGCAGCGGAAAGTCGCGGCTAGACCGGTATTGGCTCCGCCGGCTCTTCCCGCGGTGAAAGCCGTGGCGCCAGCCGACTATTTAGATGTCGCAAGCAAGATGCTGTTTTCGAAAGACCGCAATCCGACCGTCGTCGTCGAACTCCCCAAACCCCCGCCGGAGCCTGTCATGCCCGCGCTCCCCAGCTATCACGGCCAGATGGCGATTGGCGAGCCGGTGATCTTGCTGAGCGCGTCAGCCAGCGGCACCCAGCGCGGTTATCACGCAGGCGACCTGGTGGGCGATTTCAAGCTTGTCAGCTTCGACGATAACCGAGTCGATTTCGAATGGAAGGGAAAGAACGTCGAGCGCAAGCTCGAAGAGTTGCGGCCGAAAGAAACTGCTGTGCAGGCGGGTTCTCAGGCCAAGGCCGCGGCTCCGGCGCCCGCGGCAACGGCAACGGCAACGCCCGTGCGCTCGGTGGCGTCGCTGGATCATCCTAACCCTGTTGCCCCCGCCGCTTCGGCCGCGAGCAGCGCTAGTGCCT
>JBDTTL010000025.1:0-24784 GCA_039930665.1 Acidobacteriota bacterium | reverse complement strand
ACCAGACCAAGCGCTGGAATCCAAAGATGAAAGAATACATCTTTGGCGAACGTAATGGGATCTACATCATAGATCTTCAAAAAACTCTCAAGCTGTTTAAGGACGCGATGCGCTACGTGGGCGAAATGGCCGCGCAGGGCAAAACCGTTCTCTTCGTGGGCACCAAGCGGCAGGCGCAGGAAGCGATCTCCGAAGAAGCGCTCCGCTCCGGCCAGTTCTTCGTCAACCAGCGCTGGCTGGGCGGATTGCTGACCAACATGGCCACGGTGCAGAAATCCATCAAGCGTCTGAAGGAACTGGACACCATGGCTACCGAAGGCACCTGGGACGGCCGCGCCAAGAAGGAAGTCATTCGCCTGGAGCGCGAGCGCAAACATCTCAACCAGAACCTGTCGGGCATCAAGGACATGAACGGGCTGCCGGATCTGCTGTTCGTGATCGATTCGAACAAGGAAGCCATTGCCGTCGAAGAGGCCCGCAAGCTGGGCATCCCGGTGGTGGCCGTGGTCGATACCAATTGCGATCCGAGCAAAGTGGATTACGTGATTCCGGGCAACGACGACGCGCTGCGCGCCATCCGCTTGTTCACCACCAAAATCGCCGACGCTGTAGTCGAAGGCCGCCAGCTCGCGAGCGAAACGGACTTCGCCGCCGAGAAGATCATAAGCGACGAGACTCCGGTGGAAGATATCCCCGAGTACGCGCAGTTCATCGATCCCAAGTTCTCCGAGCAGCTCATGTCGGAATCCATGCCCGACGAAGATCTGCCGTCGATGTCGCTGCCCCGCAAGGGACCTGCCGCCGCCGAGTTAGTCGACGAAGCGGTTCAGACCAACTGACCGACAGCAGTGTGACGCGCGACGGGCGCGAGCCGAAGGAAGCGCGTGAAGTGTGTTTTGCTTGAGGAAACTATGGAAATCAGTGCACAGCTAGTAAAGCAGCTCCGGGAGCGCACCGGGGCGGGGATGATGGAATGCAAGAAAGCCCTGGTCGAAGCCAAGGGCGATCTAGGCGAGGCCGAAGTGGTGCTGCGCAAGCACGGCATCGCGTCGGCGGCGAAGAAGTCCACGCGTTCCACCAAGCAGGGCGTGATCGGCAACTACATCCACGCTGGCGCGCAGATTGGCGTTTTGATCGAGGTCAACTGCGAGTCCGATTTCGTGGCACGTACCGAGCTCTTTCAGGAACTGGTTAAGGATCTGGCCATGCAGGTAGCTGCCGCCAATCCGGAATTCGTCCGCCGCGAGGACGTCGCTGCTGCCGCGATCGAAAAAGAGAAGGACATCGCCCGCGCCCGTGCTCTCGCCGAAGGCAAGCCCGAAAAGATACTCGATAAAATCGTAGAAGGCCGCCTGGCCAAGTATTATGAAGAAGTGTGCCTGATGGAACAGCCATTCATCAAGGAAAATACCACCACCATTGCCGATTTGATTAAGGCGAAGATTGCCAAGCTCGGCGAAAACATCTCGGTGGCGCGTTTCGTCCGCTTCAAAGTGGGCGATACGGGGGCCGAAGAAACCGCAGCGGAGTAGTCCAGTGAGCGCACAGTGAGCCTCGGCGGTGCGCGATAAGAGTATGCCCCGATATCAGCGCATTCTGCTCAAGCTCAGCGGAGAAGTGATGGCCGGCAAAGGATCGTTCGGCCTGGACGCCGGCCGCATGAAAGCGCTCGCGGAAGAAGTTGCCGAAGTAGCCAAGGCCGGTGTGCAGATCGGTTTAGTAGTGGGAGGCGGCAACTTCTTCCGCGGCGTGGCTGCCGCTGCCAAGCACATGGACCGTGTAACGGCGGATCACATGGGCATGCTCGCGACGGTGATTAATGCCCTGGCGCTGCAGGATGCGCTTGAAAAGCAAGGCGTGCCTACGCGCGTGATGACCGCCATCACTATGAACGAGGTGGCCGAGCCGTATATCCGCCGCCGAGCCATACGGCACCTGGAGAAGGGCCGCATCGTGATCTTCGCGGCGGGCACTTCCAATCCTTATTTCTCGACCGATACCGCGGCGACTCTGCGCGGTCTGGAGATTCACGCGAATATCGTGGCGAAGGCCACGCGCGTCGACGGCGTCTATGACAAGGACCCGCTTGAAAATCACGATGCCGTGCGCTTCGAGGAGATCGGCTATTCTGAGGTGCTGGCGAAGAATCTGCGCGTGATGGATGCTTCCGCCGTGGCCATGTGCCGCGACAACAAGCTGCCCATCGTGGTCTTCAATTTGAATGTGTATGGCAATATAATGCGTATGGCGATGGGAGAGCCCGTCGGAACATTGATTTCCTGAAACCGAACTGAGCAGAAGGGTTATGAAACCAGAACCGCAAGCACCCGCGAACCACACCTTTCAGAGCATCAAAGACCTGGAGAGCCACTCCAAGACCCGCATGGACAAAGTGCTGTCGGATTTGCAGCAAGCCATCGCCAGCATCCGCACCGGCCGCGCGTCGGTGGGAATTTTCGACAACATCAAAGTGGATTACTACGGCACCCCCACCCCGCTGAATCAAGTCGCCAATCTGCACGTCCCCGAGCCATCGCTGATCACCATCCAGCCCTGGGATGTTTCGCAGATCGCCGCGATCGAGAAGGCCATTCGCAGCTCCGATCTGGGCCTCAACCCGTCCAACGACGGCAAGCTGATCCGTGTGCCGGTTCCGCCGCTCACTGAGGAGCGCCGCAAGGAAATCGCGAAGCGGCTGCACGGCGTGGCCGAAGACCATCGTGTGGCCGCCCGCAACATCCGCCGTGATACCAATGAACACCTGAAGAAGCTGTTGAAGGACAAGCTCATCAGCGAAGACGAAGAGCGCCGCGCCCTCGACGACGTTCAGAAGATGACGGACGCCCACATCCAGAAGATCGACGCCGCCTCCAAAGCCAAAGAAGGCGAAATCATGGGCGGCAAATAGCTGGCTGTGCCGCACCGCATGCTGAACCGTGGCATGCGCGTCCATTCCAGTCGCGGTTCATCCGCTTAAAAGGAGCAAACATGCTGACCAATCCTCACACTGGAACCCGAATTGACGAAGTTGCCGAAGGCATCTATCGCATCAACACTCCGCTCTTGGTTGACTCGATCCCAGGAGGCTTCAACCTCAGCCAATATCTGGTGCTTGATGAAGAGCCTCTGGTATTTCACACCGGCTGGCGCCGCTGGTTTCCGTTCGTGTCCGAGGCCATTTCGAAGGTGACACCGCTCGACCGTTTGCGGCACGTGGGCTACTCGCACTTCGAAGGCGATGAGTCCGGTGCGATGAACGAGTTTCTGGCCGCCGCTCCTCAGGCCGTGCCGTTTGCCAGCCAAATCGGCGCGCTAATTTCATTGCAGGATTATGCCGACCGTCCACCGCGCGGATTGGCCGATGGTGAAGATTTTTCCATCGGCCGCAAGACGCTCCAGTGGATCGAAACGCCTCACGTTCCGCATGGCTGGGATTGTGGCGTGCTGTTCGATAAAACCAGCCGCACTCTGCTCTGCGGCGATCTGTTCACGCAGCCCGGAGCCGACACTCCGCCGGTCACCGAATCGGAGGTCTTGACGGCCAGCGAAGGCATGCGCCAAGCCATGGAATACTATGCGCACTCGACCGGCACCGCGGCTATTCTCGAACGCTTGGCTGCGCTTGCGCCCACTACGCTCGCCTGCCAGCATGGCAGCGCCTATCGCGGCGACGGCGGTGCGCTGGTTCGCGAATTGGCCCAGGTCCTCGAGCGCGAACGGTGCTTGAGTATGAGCGATTAGCTCCGGTTTGCGCGCCCGCATCGGCCGGCCCTGGCGGCCGCTCCTGTTACCCTGAGAGCATGAGGCTTCGTCTTCTGCTATTCGTCCTGCTGCCGTCGCTGCTGGCCGCGCAATCGGTCGCTGAGCTGCAGAAATCCTTCGAAAAGAAGGTCACGGAATTCACGCTCGCGAGCGGGCTCCACTTCATCGTCATTGAACGCCACGAGGCGCCGGTGGTATCGTTCCACACCTACGTCAACGTCGGCTCCGTGGACGATCCAGGCGGCCAAACCGGCCTGGCGCACATGTTCGAGCACATGGCGTTCAAGGGAACGCCCACCATCGGCACTACGAATTGGCCGGCGGAGAAGGCCGCCATGGATGCGGTGGAGCGAGTCTACGACCGGCTCGACGCCGAACGCAACAAAGGCCCGCATGCAGACCCGAAGAAGATCGCGGCGATCTCCAACGAACTCGCGGCCGCCATGGAGAAAGCCGACAGCTATGTCGAGCCCAACGAGTACGATCGCGTAGTAGAATCCAACGGCGGCGAAGGTATGAACGCGAGCACCGCCGAAGATTCCACCAATTACTTCTACAGCTTCCCTTCCAACCGCATCGAACTGTGGTTTTTGCTGGAATCCAGCCGTTTTCTAAACCCGGTATTTCGCGAATTCTATAAGGAGCGTGACGTGGTGCGCGAAGAGCGCCGCATGCGCGTGGAATCCAGCTCCCAGGGAAAGTTGATCGAGGCCTTGGCGGCGACTGCCTATGCCGCCCACCCCTACCGCAACATGCCCGGAGGATGGGCCAGCGACATCGAGCACTTTCGGCGCCCCGATGCCGAGAGGTTCTACAAGCAATACTATGTGCCTGCGAACATGACGCTGGGCATCGCCGGGGACGTTAATCCGGCTGAGGCGCGGCGCCTCGCCGAAAAATATTTCGGCCGCCTGGTCGCGCGCCCGTTGCCCTCGCAGTACCGCACCGTGGAGCCCGTTCAGGAGGGCGAGAAGATCGCCACCGTCTCTTCGCCATCCCAGCCTTTCGTGATCATCGCCTACAAGCGTCCCGACCAGCACTCGCCGGATGACGCCGCGCTGTCGGTGCTGGACTCGGTTCTTTCGGATGGCCGCACCGGCATCATCTACAAAGACATGGTGCGGGACAAGCAGATGGCGCTGGGCGCCGGCAGTGCTCCGGAATTTCCTGGCGGAAAGTACCCTTCGCTTTTCCTGTTCTACGTCGCGCCGTCGACGGGACATTCCTCGGAAGAAAACGAAAAAGAATTGGATCGGATCATACAGCAGGTCAAGACCACTAAAGTGGACGAAGAGACGCTGAAGCGCGTCAAAACCAAGCTGCGCGCGTCGCTCATTCGCAAGCTGGACAGCAACTCGGGACTGGCGTCCGAGCTATGCAGCTACTATGTGAACTACGGGGACTGGCGCAGGCTCTTCAGCGAACTTGACGACTACGACAAAGTGACCGCGGACGACGTGCAGCGCGTCGCCAATACCTATCTTGTGAAGGAACACCGGACGCTGGCCTACACCTATGTTCCCGGCGCCAATGCCAAGATTGATTCGAAGGGTGATTCCGAGGACCATTCCAAGAAGGAAGGTTCCAAGTGAGGCGCCGCATCCCGTTGCTTTCCGGGTTGCTCTTGGGATTGCTGGCCTCCGCCAGCCTCGCGCAAACCATTCCCTCTTATGAGCAACTGGTTTATCCGGCATTGAAGCAGGTGAAGATTCCCGAGCCCACCACCTTCACGCTCGCCAACGGCATGCGGGTCTTTCTGCTCGAAGACCACGAACTGCCGCTGATCAACGGACTGGCGCTGGTGCGCACCGGCAACCTTTTCGACCCCCCGGATAAGAAAGGCCTGTCGAGTGTGATGGCCGACGTGCTTCGCTCCGGCGGCACCAGCGCGAAAACCGGCGATCAGATCGACGAAGAGCTGGAGGATATCGCTGCCTCGGTGGAATCGAGCATGGGGGAAACCAGCGCCAGTATCAGTTTTAACGGGCTCAAGGAAACCACTGGCACAGTGCTGCGCGTCTTTAAAGAAGTGCTTACGAATCCAGAATTTAGGCAGGATAAGATCGATCTCACGATCGCGCAGTCCCATAGCGGCATTGATCGCCGCAATGACGACCCGCAGGGAATTGCCGAGCGCGAGATCGCAAGCATTCTCTACGGCCGCAATAATTCTTACGGATGGACCATCGAACACGCCGATCTGGTGCACACCCACAGGCGGGATTTGCAGGAGTTTTATCATCGCTACTACTTCCCGAAGAACATCATGCTGGCGGTGTACGGCGATTTTTCAACTCCCGATATGAAGCAGCAGCTCGAAAAACTGTTCGCCGATTGGAGTCCTGAGCAGCCGCCGGTGCCCCCGTTTCCGCCCGTCACTGCCAAGCCGGCGCCCGGCGTATTCCTTGCCCAAAAGTCCGACGTCACGCAGACCTTCTTTTCGCTCGGCCTATTGAGCGGCACGCTGCGCGATCCCGACTATCCGGCGCTCGAAGTTGCGGTGAACATTCTAGGCAGCGGATTCACCAGCCGTCTCATGGCTCAAATTCGCACCAAGCTGGGTCTGGCGTATTCGATTGGCGCGGGTTGGGGCGCGGCCTATGATCATCCCGGGACTTTCCGCATCGTCGGCAGTACGAAATCCGCCAGCACTGCAGATGCGATCCTGGCGGCTCGCACGGAGCTCGAAAAAATGCGTACTTCCGAAGTAAGCGAGCAGGAGCTCAAGACCGCCAAGGACGCAGTGCTGAATAGCTTCGTGTTCTTTTTCGATAGCCCGGCGAAAACTCTCTCTCGCGTGATGATGTATCAATATTTCGGTTATCCCAACGATTTCCTTTTTGAGTATCAGAAGAAAGTTGCGGCGGTGACGCGCGCCGACGTCCGGCGCGTGCTGCAGCAACACATCAACCCCGCAAACCTCAGCATCGTCGCGGTGGGCAATCCGACTGACTTTGGCAAGCCGCTGACCGAGATCGGCAAGGTTGAAATGATTGATTTAAGTATTCCGCCGATCCCCGCGGTTGCAGCACCGGTTAGGTAGGAGAGGGTTTCACCATGAAACGCGCGCGGTTAGTGATGGTTTTCGCGGCGCTATGCGCGGCGGCATTGGGCGCACAGACCCCGGCTGAAGTCCGCGGCAAGAAGGTACTTGACGACGCGATCGCAGCCTTGGGCGGCAATAAGTTCCTGGAGATGCAGGATCGCATCGAGACAGGACGCGCTTACTCGTTTTACCGCGACGACCTTTCGGGACTCTCCATTGCGACGATCTACACTCGCTACCTCACGGTCGATCCCCAAAAAAGCGCGCATGAACTCGGCCAGCGGGAACGTCAATCCTTCGGAAAGAACGAAGATTCGGCGATAGTGCTACTGGAGGATCGCGGCGCGAATATTACCTATCGCGGGCCCAAACCGATTCCGCTCGAAGAATTCGAGCGCTATCAGGAAACCACGCTGCACAACATCTTCTATATTCTGCGGCAGCGGCTGCATGAGCCGGGCATGGAGTTTGAGTTCATGGGATCTGATGTCGTCGATCGGGTGCCGGTGAACATCGTGGACCTCATCGATGCCGAGAACTTCACCGTTCGTGTATACTTCCACCAGACGAGCAAGCTGCCCGTGAAGCAATCCTTCTGGCGTTTGGATCCGAAAACCAAGGAGCGCGATGAAGAAGTTACGCGCTTCGATCGCTATCGCGGCGATCAGGGCATCCAGTGGCCGCAGCAGATCACGCGCGAGCGTAACCGTGACAAGATTTACCAGATTTTTGCGGATTCTGTCACCTTTAATCAGGACCTGACCGACGACCTGTTTACAATCGCGCCACTGTCAAAGAAAAAATGAGCCGTCGGGACCGATCTGCTAGCATAGGAAGTTGTCAGGCTCCGGGCTTCGTGCAACGGGCGGCTGCAAACCCCGCCAGGTCCGGAAGGAAGCAACGGTAGCGGTTAAACCCGTGTGCCGCGGATTACCCGGGGTCTGGCATATCCGCGACACGCCGTAACTCCCAACATGTATCAAGTCATCGCTCGCAAGTACCGGCCGCAGGCATTTGACGAGCTGATCAGCCAGGAACACGTCAAGACTACTCTTGAAAACGCGATCACGCAGCGGCGCATCGCGCACGGCTACATTTTTTCGGGCCAGCGCGGCACCGGCAAGACCACTGTGGCGCGTATTTTCGCTCGTTGCCTGAACTGCGAGCAGGGACCTACGCCCACACCCTGCGGCAAGTGCGCCAGTTGCCTCGAAATCGCCGCCGGCTCCTCAATGGACGTGATCGAGATCGATGCGGCGTCCAACCGCGGCATCAACGAAATGCGCGAGCTGCGCGAGAGCGTCCGCTTCAGGCCTGCGCGGGATCGCTACAAAGTGTTTATCGTCGACGAAGCCCACCAGATCACCAGCGAAGCCTTTAACGCCTTGCTCAAGACTCTGGAGGAACCGCCCGAGTGGGTGGTGTTCCTCCTGTGCACTACCGAATCGCACAAAATTCCCTCCACCATCGTGTCGCGCTGCCAGCAGTTCAGTTTCCGGTCAGTAGACTTCGCGGAGCTGGTCAAGCGCATGGAATGGATTATGCAGCAGGAAGGCATCACCGCCGATGCCGACGCCGTCGCCGTGCTGGCGCGGGCCGGCGAAGGCAGCGTGCGGGATTCGCTCTCGGCGCTGGATCAAGCCATCGCCTGCTGCGGGGATAAGCTGGACGCGACCGAAGTCCGTTCGCTGCTCGGCATGTTTTCGCTGGAGTCATTAGGGCGCGTAACCACTGCTCTTGCCGAAAGCGACTCGCAAAAGATGTTCGACGTGGTGGCGGAACTGGAAGCCAACGGCCGAAGTCTGCAGCATTTCGCACGCGAGCTGGCGCGGCACTTCCGCAACCTGGTGGTGGTGAAAATCAGCGGGAGCGACACCCGTCTGGTGGCGGCGTCGCAAGCTGAGCAGCAGAAGCTGGCCGAAGCCGCTGCGCCCTTCAGCGAAGAAGATTTGACGCGCTACCTGCAATTGTCACTCGATCTTTTCCGCGACTTGCAAAGCTCGCTCCAGCCGCGCCTGCATTTGGAGATGGGGCTGTTGCGGATGGTCCAGGCCGGCCGCTTGCAGCCGATCGAAGAGGCGCTGGCAGGTTTGGGGGGAGCGGGCGCTGCACCGACGCCGGCCCCGCGCGCCGCTGGTCCACCGAAGCCTGCACCAGTGATCGCCGCGCCGTCTGCGGCTGCGACGACAACTCCGCTTGCGAGCGGGGACCTGCGATCGCGCTTGCACGCCGCGTTGCTCGAAGCCAAGCTCACGCACCTGGCCGATGCACTGGAGCATTCGGAACTCGCGGAATCGCCCGGCGAACTGGTGTTCACGACGCCGAAGATGTATCAGCTTTTTCTCAAGCAGGCCGATTTTGAGGCTGCGGCCAAACGCTTGGCCGGACGGCCAGTGCGAGTTACGATTAAGATCGGGGACGCGGCCCCTGCCGCACCCGTGCCTCGGGCGCCGAAACGCGAAGACGAAGCGACTGCCCGTGCGCTTTCGCACCCGGAAGTGAAGCGGTTTCAGGAAATATTCCCGGACGCCCAAGTGCGTACCGTCAGAAATTTGAAAGACACCTAAGCGTGCAGCCAAGCGTTGCCCGCGATTGGAGGATGCTATGAAAGTGCCCGGAAACATGCAGGCCATGATGCAGCAGGCCCAGAAGATGCAGCAGAAAATGCAGGAGGAAGTCGCGCTGATCCGCGTCGAAGGCTCCTCCGGCGGCGGCATGGTGACCATCAAGATGGACGGCCACAAGAACGTAACCGGCGTCACGATCGATCCCGAAGTAATGGGCGACGTCGAGATGCTGCAGGACTTGGTGCAAGCCGCTTGCAACGAGGCCACCAAGAAGGTCGACGAAGAAAGCCAGAAGAAGATGAGCGGTATGCTCGGCGGCATGGGTCTGCCTCCCGGATTGCTCTAATTTTTCATGCCTGATTTTGCCGCGCCGCTCCAGCGTTTGA
This sequence comes from Acidobacteriota bacterium, assembly GCA_039930665.1. GTDB lineage: Bacteria > Acidobacteriota > Terriglobia > Bryobacterales > Bryobacteraceae > Palsa-187. The sequence goes on along the minus strand of JBDTTL010000025.1, from coordinate 15,023 downwards.
TCGACGAGTTTCGGCGTCTTCCCGGCGTCGGGCAAAAGTCCGCGCAGAGGCTCGCGTTCCACGTGCTGCGTTCGGCGCGTGACGATGCCGCGCGGTTAGCCACTGCGCTGCTGGACGTCAAGGACAACCTGGGCATCTGCGCCGAGTGCAACAACATCAGCGATTCGGAATTGTGCCCCTACTGCCGCGACCCCAACCGCGACCGCACGCAAATCTGCGTGGTGGAAGAACCTCACAACATTCTGCCGTTTGAAACCACACGTACGTTTCCCGGAATCTATCACGTGCTCAATGGAGCGATCTCTCCGCTGCGCGGCATCGGACCGGAGCAGCTCAAGATCAAGGGGCTGCTCGATCGCATCGCCCGCGGGGAGGCGCAGGAAATCATCCTGGCGACAAACCCGACCGTCGAAGGCGAGGCCACCGCGGTCTATCTTTCGCGCTTACTGAAGCCGCTGGGGATGAAGGTGACCCGCATCGCCATGGGGATTCCAGTGGGCAGCGACATCGAGTTTTCCGACGAAGTCACGATTTCGAAATCGCTGGAAAATCGACGAGAGATGTAGTGGGCATATGGCGAGGAATTCCATGGATGACGGAAAACCAGTAACGAAATCGGAAGTTGATGCGGCGGCTGGTGATTTCACCGGCGATGCGCTACCAAACGGACGAGATCCTTAAAGCCATGCGGCAATTTGAGACGAACTTAATTATGGCGTTTCGTTCTTAGTCGAACGATGAGAACGAAACGCGCCTCCCGCCGTCGGCCCTTTAGGGCTAGCCAAACACCGGCAGCGTCCCCATCTCACACACCCCGTCCGAAGTCAGCCCACCGATGCGAATCTCTTCGATGCGATTGGCTTCCCGCGGCGTGGCCAGCGCCACTTTTAAGTAGTTGTCGCTGAGCGCTCCGCCTTTATCTAGCGTCACCACCGAAATCGTCTTGCCCACCATCGAGCGACGAAATTCCAGACTCTTACGCGCGGCTAGATCGCGAAGCGCGTGCGTTCGCTTCTTGCGTGCCGGAATAGGAACCTGCGCTGCTACCTCCGCGGCCGGCGTTCCCGGGCGCTCAGAGTAAGTGAAGACGTGTAAATACGTGAACGGCAGGCTTTCGATAAAAGCGTAGCTTTGCGCAAACTCGTCATCGGTTTCGCCGGGGAAGCCGGTCATCACGTCCGCGCCGACCGCGCACTGCGGCATCAGCACGCGAGCCTTCTGGATGCGATCAGCATAGTGGCGCGGCCGGTACTTCCGATGCATGCGCCGCAGTACCGTATCTGAACCGGATTGCAGCGGCGCGTGCACATGCTTGGCGATGCGCGCGGATCCGGCGATCAACTCCAGCAAGTCGTCCGAAAAATCCATGGGCTCGACTGAGCTTAAGCGCAGCCGCTCGATCGGCGTTTCGTCGAGCAGACGCCGCACCAGATCAGCCAGGCGAATCCGTCCGCCGAAGTCGCGTCCCCAACGGCCCAGGTTGATCCCGCTCAGCACCACCTCGCGATACTTCGCCGCGAGCGCGCGTACCTGTTCCACAACGCTCTCTGGCTTCGCACTGCGGCTGCGGCCTCGAACATAAGGAATAATGCAGAACGAGCAACGGTTATTGCAGCCGTCCTGTATCTTTAGGTTGGGGCGCGTGCGGTCGCCCGCGGCGTCTTCCACTGGCGCCGATAGAAAATCGGTCTGCACAAAAATATCGCCGATCTCGATTTGCCCGTGATACTCCGCGGCACTCACATACTCCGGAATGCGCATCTTGTGCGAATTCCCAACCACTAGACTCACGCCTTCGAGCGCCGCCAGTTCTTGCGGAGCGCGTTGCGCGTAGCATCCGGTAATCAGAATGCGCGCGCCCGGCTTCTCGCGGTGGATGCGCCGGACTACCTGCCGCACTTCATCATCCGCGGTTGCAGTCACGGTACAGGTATTCAGCACCACCAGGTCCGCGTCCTGCACGTCGGCCGTCGACGCTAGGCCCTTCGCCGCCAGCCCGGCTTCAATCGCCGCGCCATCGGCCTGCGAGGCCCTGCATCCGAAATTCCTGACGAGAAAGCGCTCCACTGAGTTTCAGTGTAGCTTGGGAGAGGCGAAATCGTATGTTTACACCCACTCGTCGCGACGTTCTCAAAGGCGCGGGCGCAGTCCTCGTTGGAACCGCTCTGCCTCTCAGCCCGCTGCGTGCCGCCAATCCGCCCAGCCCGGTGATTATAAAGCTCGGCAACTACATGGCGGAGTCTGCAGGCCGCGCGCTTTCCGAAGAAGTCGTTGAGAAGACCAAGCACCATATCCTCGACACGCTCGCAGCAATGATCTCGGGCACGGAACTGCCTCCCGGTAAAGTGGCGCTCGCCATGGCGAAAGCCCACACCGGCGAAAAGACCGCAACCGTGGTGGGTTCGAATCTCCTATGCGGTCCGATTGAGGCAGCCATGGTCAACGGGATGCTGGCGCATTCCGATGAGACCGACGATTCGCATGCGCCTTCGCAATCGCACCCTGGATGCTCCATCGTGCCCTCCGCGCTGGCCGCGAGCGAGCAGTTCGGAACGGATGGCATACGAATGCTGCGGGCGGTGGCGCTCGGCTACGATGTGGGCACCCGCGTCACGATGACTCTCGGCGGCTTGTCCTATCAAATGGAGAGCCACCATAGCTCGCACAGCATCGCGGGAGATTTCGGTTCCGCGGCGGCTGCCGGATGCGTCGCTGGGCTGAATCCGCAACAGATGCGCTGGATTTTGGATTACGCGGCGCAACAAGCGTCGGGCATCGCCGCGTGGCAGCGCGATACCGATCACATCGAAAAATCGCTGGTGTTCGCCGGCTGGCCCGCGCGCAATGGCGTTACCGCGGCGTTGCTGGTCCAGATCGGCGGTACCGGCGTAGACGACATCATGGCGGGCTCCGACAACTTCCTGCTGGCGTTCAACCCCAAATCCGATCCCGAGGGTCTGATCGACAAGCTGGGCGAGCGCTTCGAGATCACGCGGACCAACATCAAGAAATGGACCGTTGGTTCGCCCATTCAAGCGCCCCTCGACGCTCTGGAAGCTATTCGCAAGAAACATCCCTTCGAGGCGGATCAAGTGCAGCAGGTCGTGGTTCGCATGGGCACGAACGACGCGAACACGGTAAACAATCGTGAGATGCCCGACATCAGCCTGCAACACATGGTCGCTGTGATGCTTCTCGATAAGACAGCTTCGTTCGCGGCCGCGCACGACAAGCCTCGCATGCAGGATGCGGCAATCCTTCGCCAGCGCGCCAAAGTTCAGTTGATCGCCGATGAGGCTCTGGACAAACTCCATCCCGCGCGTGTTTCGATCGTCGAAGTGACCCTTGCCGATGGCAGTAAGCTGACCGAGCGCGTGGACTCCGTGCGCGGCACCGCGGAAAATCCCATGACGCGCGAAGAAGTGGTGGGCAAGGCTCGCGAACTGATGACCCCGCTCCTAGGTACTGATAAATCCGCTACCCTGATCCAGAAGATCCTGGCGCTCGAGAACATAAAGGACATTCGGGAACTGAGGCCGCTGTTGCAGCGCGGATAAACTATTCGCCCGTGATCAGCCGCGCGCCGCGATCGAAGCTCAGGTACTGAAATCCCCAGCGTATGAACACCAGCACGCGGTTGCGAAATTGCGCCAGATACATCAGGTGAACGAATAGCCACAGCAGCCACGCCGGCCAGCCGTGGAAGTGCAGCCGACCGAAATCGGCGACGCCCGAGGCGCGCCCGATCACGGCGAGGCTCCCCTTATCGTGGTAGCAAAATGGCGCCACCGTTTTGCCCTCCGCCCGCGCGCGGATCAGCCGCGCGACATAACGGCCTTGCTGCATCGCCACCGGCGCCACCCCAGGTACTGGTTTCCCGTCCTGCTCTAGAAACGCCAGATCGCCGATCACGAAAATCTCCGGGTGGCCGGGGATAGAAAGGTCCGGCGCGACCATCACTCGTCCCTGGCGATCCAGCTTCGCCCCGGCGCGTTCCGCCAGTTCTTTCCCGAAAGCGGATGGCTGCACGCCGGCGGCCCACAGTACCGTACGCGTCGCCAGTCGTTCCTCGCCGTGCGGAGTTTGCAGCGTCACGCCCTCACTGTCCATCGCGGTTACCCGGACGTCGGTTCGCGGGCGGACGCCCAGGCTTACCAGTTGACGGGCGGCTTGTTCGGACAAGTCTTCCGGGTAAGTGGGAAGCACGTAATGCGAGCCCTCCAGCAGCAAAATATGCGACTCCTCGGAACGGAAGTGCCGGAAGTCGCGCCGCAGCGTATCGCGCGCGATCTCGGCCAATGCGCCCGCGAGTTCCACGCCGGTCGGCCCCCCGCCCACCACAACAAACGTCAGCCACTTGCGCCGCTGAGCCGGATCGGACTCCCGTTCCGCAGCCTCGAAGGCGTCCAGGATTTTGCGCCGCATCGCGGTCGCGTCCTCGATCGATTTGAGCCCCGGTGCAATGGCTTTCCAGTCATCGTGCCCGAAATAATGATTGCTGGCGCCGGTTGCAACAATCAAATTCGTGTAAGCGATCGGCTCTTCGCGGGCCAATAACACGCGGCGATTATCCGCGTCCAGGCCCACTGCCTCATCCAGCAGCACAACTGTATCGCGATGCCCGCGCAGGAGCGAGCGTAGCGGCGCCGCGATTTCACCCGGCGAGAGCGACCCGGTTGCCACCTGATAGAGCAGCGGCTGGAACAGATGAAAGTTGCGCCGGTCGATCAGCGTGACCTTGGCATGACCGCTCAGAGCCTTGGCCGCGTATAGCCCACCGAACCCGCCACCCAAAATCACGACGTGTTCCATCGACCTTTAGATTCGCACGTCAGATTTTGGTTTCAGCGGTTATTCTTCGTCCTGCTGCGCCGACAGATTCGTTATCACGCTCAGGTCTTCGAGCGTAGTCACATCGCCCGTGACCGTGTGCGACGTCACGATCTCGCGCAACAGCCGCCGCATAATTTTGCCGCTGCGGGTTTTGGGCAGCGCGTCGGTAAATCGAATCTCTGCGGGCCGTGCGAAGGATCCGATCTCGTGCGCCACCCATTGACGCAGTTCCTGCCCGAGCTTTTCGTGGTCGCCGCCCTGGCCTTTTTTGAGCGTTACGAAGCAGCAAACCGCCTGCCCGGTGATCTCGTGCGGCTTGCCCACCACCGCGGCTTCCGCTACCACTGGATGCTTCACCAGCGCGGATTCCACTTCCATGGTGCTCAGGCGATGGCCGCTCACATTCATCACGTCGTCGACGCGGCCCAGAATCCAGTAATATCCGTCGTGATCGCAGCGCGCGGCGTCTCCCGTGAAGTAAGCGCCGGGAACTTTGCTCCAATACTGCTCCTTGAAACGCTCGGGATCGCCCCAGATGTTGCGAATCATACCGGGCCACGGGCGTCGCAGAATCAGGAACCCTTCGTGGCCAGACTCCACCGGATAACCGTGGAAATCCACGATGTCGGGGATGATTCCGGGCATCGGCAGTGTGCCCGACCCGGGCTTGGCGGCGACCGCCCCGGGCATCGGAGCAATCAGGATTCCGCCAGTTTCGGTTTGCCACCAGGTATCCACAATCGGGCAGCGGCCTTTGCCGATGACGCGGTGATACCATTCCCACGCGGTTGGATTGATCGGCTCGCCTACCGAACCAAGCAAGCGCAAGCTCGAAAGGTCATGCGCGTCGGGCCACTGGTCGCCCTGACGAATCAGCGCGCGGATAGCCGTCGGTGAAGTGTAGAAAATATTGACGCGATATTTTTCCACCAAACGCCACCAGCGGTCGAACTGCGGATAGTCGGGCGCCCCTTCGTACATCACCGACGTCGCGCCTGCGGAGAGCGGGCCATAGACGATGTAACTGTGACCCGTCACCCATCCAATATCGGCCGAGCACCAATAGGTGTCCTCGTCCCTCAGATCGAAAACCCACTTCATGGTGGCGGTCACGTGCGTCAGGTAGCCTCCGGTGGTGTGCAGAATCCCCTTCGGCTTGCCGGTAGTCCCGGATGTATAAAGCACAAACAACGGGTGTTCGCTGTCGAGCGGCACCGCCGGGCAGTGTTCGGCTTCGGGTCCCGTTAATGCCGCGTCCAGATCCTGCCACCAGGAATCGCGTCCCGCTTGCATCGCGGTATCGGAACCAGTTCGCCGGTAAACAATCACGTCGCGCACGCCTGGGCACTCTACTACCGCTTCGTCTACCGCCGGCTTCAGCTTCACTTCCTTGCCGCGCCGGAAGCCACCGTCGGCGGTGATCACTACTGTCGCGCCCAGATCCAGAATGCGGGCCTTGAGCGCTTCCGCCGAGAAACCGCCGAACACCACGCTATGCGTGATCCCCAGCCGCGCGCACGCCAGCATGGCGATGGGCAGCTCCGGAATCATCGGCATGTAGATGATGGAGCGGTCGCCCGCCTTATAGCCGCGGGATTTCAGGACATTCGCGAAGCGCGACACCAGGCGCAGCAGTTCCTGATAGGTGATGGAACGCTGCTCGCCCGGCTCGCCCTCCCACAGGATCGCGACTTTATTCTTGCGATGTGAATCAGCGTGGCGGTCCAAACAATTATAGGAGACATTGGTTTTCGCGCCCACGAACCACTGTGCGAAGGGCGGTTTCCAATCCAGCACCTGCTTCCACTTTTCAAACCAGTGAATTTCACGCGCTGCGAGATCGCCCCAGAAGGCTTCCGGATCCCGCTCCGCGTGACGGCATAGCTCGCGGTAGCCTTCCATGCCTTGGACGTGCGCTCGACGAACAAACTCGTCGCTCGGAGGGTAGAGTCCCGTTGTGCTCATCGAAACGGATTGTAGCAAAGTGCGCCGGCTGCAAACGCGCAGGCGTCAGGAACTTGCGCGCCCCGCTACGACTCAGGCCGGATAGGAGCCGGTAATGTAGTGATGCAGGTGGTGGATTTCCTCCTCCTGCCTGCGGATAATCCAGTTAACCAGGTCGCCGATCGAGAGAACTCCAATGACCGCTTCTTGGCTCACCACAGGAAGGTAGCGGATGCGGTTGTCGGTCATTACGCGCATACAATCATCGACGCTCCGATCCAGAGTCGTGACTACCGGAGGGCTGGTCATAATCTCACCCACTGTAGTGTCGCGGGATGCCTTGCCCTGCAAGATCACCTTGCGCGCGTAATCGCGCTCGGAAAAGATGCCGCAAAGGTCGCCATCCTCCATCACCAGGACAGCGCCGATGTCTTTATCCGCCATGATTTCCAGGGCTTCATAAACCGGCGTCTCCGGCATCACGGCGCAAACGCCAATACCCTTGTGGTCGAGAACCGCGCGAACAGTATCAGTCAGTCCCATTACGACCTCCGAAGGAATCATATTCCACCGGGCGGTGATGTCAAGGGGCCTCTGTGTTGAGAGTTCAGTGCGTGGCCAAACGGCTACTTGTTCCTGACGAACTTGACCACCGTCAACAGCCCACTATCGCCGCCATAAAGCGTGTTGCCGTCCGCCGTGACGCCGATGCCTTCCATGTTGGTGCGATCCGACCCCGCCCCTTCCCACGTCGAATATTTCCTGATCTTGGGAATGAAGCCGGTGACCTTGCCGTCTTTGGCGCTGCCGATGTAGATGCCATTCTCGAAGCCCGGCCGGTCTTTAATCGTCTGCGTATCACTGACGTACAGCGTGTCGTTTTTATCGATGGCAAGACCGCTGGGGCGTCCAAATTGCTTCCATTCCGCGAGGAACTTTCCCTCCTGGTTGAAAATCTGAATGCGGTTGCTGGACCGGTCGGCGACGAACAGCCGGCCCTGCGAATCGAACGCCAAGGCGTGCGGAAGCTCGAATTCGCCCGGCCCCGACCCTCGCATTCCCCACTCGCTGATGTATTTGCCGTTCTTATCGAACTTGACGATGCGGGCGTTCATTCCCGGGCCATGGCCATCCGCCACGAAAATGTCGCCGTTTTTCGCCAGGATGACGTCCGAGGGAGCGTTGAACGTATCATGACGGGTCCCCGTCACACCCGCCTTTCCGAGCGTCAGCAGAACCTTGCCGTTCTTGTCCAGATGAAACACCTGATGGCCTTTGTTTGGGTTGTCTTTGTCAACACCGTTGGTCGCCACGGCATCGGTGATCCACGCTGTCCCATCCGGCGCCGCCGCGATGCCATGCGGCCAAACGAACAGACCCGCTCCAAAACTTTTTAGGAGCTTGCCCTGCTGAGTGGCGACCAGAATCGGCGGTACATCGTCGTGGCCGGTGCACGAAGTTGTGTTGCATCGATGAAGCACATAAATGTTGTTGCCGGGCCCTATTTTCACGCCGGACAGCGATCCCAGCGACTGCATTCCCGCCGGTAACTCGAGCTTAAAGCTTTCATCGACGTGAAACGGATTCGGCAATGGCAGCGGGCTCGCCGACTCAGCTCGCACCGGCCCGGCGCACAGCGCGATCATTCCCAGCATCGCCGGCACAGCGGCCAATCGGACCAGATTTTGTTGGGACATTGGGTTCTCCTCGAACTAAAACTTTCGCGCGCACACGGCTTTCATGGGCGTGCATCCGCGAGTATACCGTAGACGACGTCAACCGGCCGCAACTCAATCGGAGCCGGATATGGCAGGCGGCTCGTCGATGGCGGGGAAACGCGAAGTAAGCGTCTGGATGCTTGAATGTTATGCTTGCATCGAGGATCAGAATACTAATGCCCAAGAAAAAGATATCCGCAGAGAAGCAGGACGAAGGTGTTTTGATCAGCGCGGCCAAGGCCATAGGAGCCGCCGCCGGCAAGATAGCCAGGCTTGCGGGAGCCGCCCCCGCAGCTCAGAAGGGCAAGCTCCAGAAGAAAAATAAGACCAAATTGCCGCGCCGGCAAAAGAAGGCTGCACAGAAAAAGCGCGAAATGAGCCGCCCGAAATGAGGCAAACCCAGGACGCGACGAGGAGGCCCCGCTTCCAGTTGTCGCTTCGGTCTTGAGGATTCCTGAACGCGATAAATGAGCCGTGACCCCTTCCTTCAGGCAGCCATCGATGAGGCGAAATTAAGTCTATCCGAAGGCGGCATTCCTATCGGCTCAGTTCTCGTGAGCGAAGGGAAAATTATTGGCCGAGGACACAATTGCAGGGTCCAGACCGGGAGCGCCATTGATCACGGGGAAATGAATTGTCTTCGCAATGCCGGTCGATTGCCCGCGAGCGTTTACCGGCATTCCACCATCTATTCGACGTTATCGCCTTGTCCCATGTGTAGCGGGGCCATAGTACTGTATAAGATTCCGCATGCAATCGTCGGTGAGAACAGGAATTTTCTCGGCGCCGAAGACTACATGCGGAGCCAAGGCATTCGAGTCGATGTGGTCCAGGACGCCGAATGTATTCAGCGCATGGAAAATTTTATCCGGGAGAACCCGAACCTGTGGAACGAGGATATCGGCGTTTGATCGCTTACTGCCAGTAATTCCGGTCGAGGCTGCGGTATTGGACCGCTTCGGCCAGGTGCTTTGCGCTGACGCTCGCCGCATGGTCCAGATCGGCAATCGTGCGCGCGACTTTCAAGATCCGGTCATGCGCGCGTGCGCTCAGGCCCATGCGCCGCACTGCCATTTCGAGCGTGCGCTCGCCCGCCGCGTCCAGCTCGCACAACTTGCGGAGTTCCCCTGCGGGGATATGTGCGTTGTAGTAACCGCGCCTCTGCTGCAAATCCCGCGCCGCGCACACTCGCTCCCGCATCGCGGCCGACGTCACGCCGCCGTCTTTCCCGCGCAATTCCTGATAGGGAACCGCCGGCACTTCAATATGCAGATCGATGCGGTCGAGCAGCGGTCCGCTCAGCTTTCCGAGATAGCGCTGGATGATCGCGCCGGTGCAGCGGCACTCGCGCGTGGAGTCGCCGAAAAATCCGCAAGGGCACGGATTCAAAGCCCCGATCAGCAGAAAGCTCGCCGGGAAATTGAGCGTCATATTGCTGCGCGCGAGCGACACCGAACGCTCCTCCAGCGGCTGCCGCAACAGTTCCAAAACGTTGCGCGCAAACTCCGGCAATTCATCTAAGAATAAGACACCGTGATGCGCAAGGCTCACCTCGCCTGGCCGCGGGATGCCCGATCCGCCGCCCAGCAGCCCTGCGTCCGACACCGTGTGATGTGGGGCGCGAAAGGGCCGCACGCTCAGCAGCCCTAGTCCTTTGGGGAGCGTCCCCGCGACGCTATGGATTTGCGTGGTCTCGATGGCTTCCTGAAAGGTCAGCGGCGGCAGAATTCCCGGGAAGCGTTTCGCGAGCATCGTCTTGCCCGATCCCGGCGGTCCAATCATCAGCACATTATGCGATCCCGCGGCAGCCACTTCCAGCGCCCGCTTGGCGGTGTTCTGTCCGCGGACATCCTTAAAATCCGGACCAGCCGATGCACATTCCTCGGTTCCCGTCGCCAGAGTTCGTGTCACGGGTTGAAACTTATCCTGCTGCTGCAGAAATGTCACCACTTCCGCCAGGTGTTGCAGGGCGAATACGCGCACTCCGCCGGCAATCGCCGCCTCGGCTCCATTCTCGGCGGGCACCACCAGATTGCGCAGCCCCATCTTGCGCGCGGCAACGGCGATCGACAGCGTTCCGCGCACCGGCCGCAGCGTGCCATCAAGCGAAAGCTCGCCGATGAAGAGGTGATCGTCGGGAGGCGTCACCACGCCCATCGCCCCTAGGATCCCCACCGCCATGGGCAGATCGAACCCCGCGCCTTCCTTCTTGAGATTGGCCGGCGCGAGATTGATGGTTACGGACTTATTGGGATAGCCGAAGCCCGAATTGAGCAGGGCGCTCTTGATGCGCTCACGGCTCTCGCGCACCGCGAGGTCGGGCATTCCGACAGTGACGAAATCACGACCGGCGCCGGGATACATGTCGACTTCGACGTCGATAAAGTGTGCATCAATGCCAAATACGGCGGCCGAGCGGGTCCGTGAAAGCGCCACTTAGGGAAACCCCATCGATTAGGAGTGGCGCGAGGAGCGATTTATTCGCAGCCTATGCGGCGATAAAATGCGGAGGTGATATATCGCGGCTCCGCCACGACCGCCGCGAGGTGTCGTGGTTTGTGTGGTGGAACCTCGGGGTCTAGCGCCCGCTACGTGCCGCCGCCGCTCTGAGCGCTTGCCTATCATCGCGGAATCGCCGGGCGGCGACGATCCCCAACCACACAAACAAGGCCAGCACTGCCAGTTGGGCAATCGCGAATGGAGGCTCGGATTGCGTGGGCGCAAGCGACTCCAGCGCCGGGACCTTCTCGAAGGACTGCACCACTGCCACGAAGCAATTCAGGTAGAGGGCCAGCACGGCGCAGATCGCGTAGGTCCGGCGCCAGGCGCCCGCAAGCTGAAAGGAGTAGAGCGCGAGCGTCGCAATCGCTAGCGCCACCAGCGAGATAATACCCACGCCGTGAGAGGGCAGGAAATGCTCCCCCGGAAAACCGAATCCGGTTACGCTGGTCAATATCGTGGTGGCCAGAAACAACCCCGTCCAGCCCCCCAGTAGCTTTCCCTTGATCAGGCCGAAGAGAACTACCAATCCGGAGCCGATTCCTACCAGGCTCAGCACCACGTGAACCAAGGTGTAGGTCGCCAAACTCATGCCCAAGACCATAAGGTGCCTCCTTAAGATTTAGATGCTACTACGCCGGCGGAGACCGATGCCACTCGCGGAGAATCCATAGCAGATTTTTGGAGCACCGTTCGCACTCGGTTATTCTGGTATCGAGAAAACCATGGAATACAGAATGTTGGGCGGTAGCGGTCTGGAAGTTTCGGTGCTGAGCTTCGGCACCATGACGCTGGGCGGTGAAGGGCGTTTCGCCGCGATGGGTAACGTGCAAGTGGAAGAGGCGCGGCGTCTCATCGAGATCTGCATCGAAGCCGGAGTCAATGTGATCGACACGGCCGACGTTTACTCCGCCGGCAAGTCGGAAGAAGTGGTCGGCCAGGCCCTGGGCGCCCGCCGCAAAGACATTGTCCTTGCGACCAAGTGCTTCTTTCGCATCGAACCTGGCACGAACAAAACCGGCGCATCGCGCGGCCATATCCTCGAAGCCTGCGACGCCAGTCTTCGCCGTCTGGGGACCGACTACATCGACCTTTATCAGATCCACAGTTTCGACTCCTTCACTCCCATGGAGGAGACTCTGCGCGCCTTTGACGATCTGATCCGCGCCGGCAAGATCCGCTACGCCGGCTGCTCCAACCACGCCGGCTGGCAGCTCATGAAAGCGCTATCGATCTCGGAGCGGCTCGGCATTCGGCGCTACATCTCGCAGCAGATCAACTATTCCCTGCTGGCGCGCGACGCCGAACACGAGCTGGTGCCCTGCGGCCTCGACCAGCGGGTGGGCATCATGGCCTGGAGTCCCTTGCAATCGGGCCTGCTCTCCGGCAAGTTCCGCCGCGGCCAGCCGAAGCCCTCGGAGTCGCGGCTGAACACGATCGAGTTGCCCGGCACCATTGACGAGGAGCGGCTCTTTCGGATTGTCGATGTGCTTGCGGAGATCGCCACCCAGCGCGGAGTTTCGGTTTCGCAGGTAGCGCTGAACTGGGTGACGCGCAAACCTCGCGTCGACACCGTCATCATTGGCGCACGCAACGAGAAGCAACTCCGCGACAACCTCGCCGCCGCCACCTGGACCCTCACGGACGCCGAAGTGGAACGCCTCGACGAAGTCAGCGCGCTCCCGCTGCCCTATCCCCACTGGCATCAGCAAAGATTCGCCGGCGACCGCAACCCGCGGGCGAAACACGTGCGGTAGGCGCTCTCTGCGCGGCCGTCCTGGCTCTCGACACCGATACTCTGACGCGATGTCCCAAGGAACCCAGGACGCGAATCAATAGATCGCTTGAAACACGTTCGAGATTTCCGTTCAAGATCGCCGTCACCCTGGTCCGAGAAGTCCGACTACGGAGAGGCTAATAACATGTTTCTAAAATATATAGAAATATCCTCTGGCTTCGCGGCGCTCCCTCCTTCGGTTCGGAAGTGCGCCAGTTGCTATTCGGCATTCAGCTAGCAGAACCCGCTGTGTCCTTTCGCGGGGGACTCAGCAACGCTGAGCGATCCAGTAGCTTTTGAAGAAAAAACTTACTCATCAACGACGACACTGCTTCAAAAAAAAACTCCTCAGCCCGAGGACTGACATAAACAGCGGTGATCAACTGTTCCAAATCGAAGACAACATGAACACCGTCTATGTCTGGTCGTGAATCCTGGTACAACGCGGCCCTCCACTCGGCCTCGTGTTCGTAACAGGCGCGCTTGTGAAAGCCCAGTGCGAGGATCTCTTTCCGAAGTTCCGAGCTTAGGGGGATCGGTAGCTCGCTGAAATCTCGCTGAATCTCCGCTGACGATGCGAGATCACCATGGTATTTGACCTTCCCGAACCTACACTGTGAGGAGTGGATATTCTTAAACCTCGCTGCGCGCAGGTATTGACCGATAGACGACGTCACCGCGATGCCATAGGAAAGCGAACTGTAAATCTGCCACATTGCCATTGATTCGCCTGCGAGACACCATGAATTCACGTAAAGGTGATCGCGAGCATTCTCGCAGGAATTGGCCGCATAGCGACTTATATCTTTGACCATTTGGTCCAACGGGATGGCGGTTTTCCCCGTAACATCTTCCCGTATGATTGCTTTCAGACCATCTTCGCGGGATGCTATCTGGTCATACCTTGCTTTGCAGAATCCCTCGTAGGGGTCGTCATGTAATCTGGCGGCCTTTGCGAACCACAATCCGCCAGTACTCAACATTGAGACGAACTTGGCCAAATCCATGTATCGCCAGATCGGGGTGTCATTACCGATCGCAGCATCTTTATGCAGCGGCGTGTGTAGTCCCATATTTAGTGCTCCAGTTTTAATGCTAGCGCCTTCGGTTTTCCTGCGGTTTCAAAAGAGAAACGGATCTAGCTTCCTCGGAAATAGCGCCAATCAGTGAGGGCGAGCCAATTACTTCCGTTTTATAATTCCCAGCCCCCCGCGATTCAATCACTTCCCGTTCCAACCCGACGCGCTTCGCCGCCCCTCTCGTCCACAATGCAATCGTAGTTCGTGCCTGCGCAGGCCGATCGTTGTGATTTAGTGGAATCCGCGTCCGCGGAACCTGGGGTGCTCGCAAGTTGCTCCGGGTGAAGCGGGCTTGCCGCCCTGGAAACATTGAGAAGAGGGCGGGACACGGAAGAGAATCGATTCTCTGGTTGATACGAGCGTCCGCGAGAGCGGCGTGAGGTGACCGTATAGGAAAAAGGAGCGCAATTGACGGTTGATCTGGACCCTTTTCTGAGGCCGCGGCCCGTTCGGCGCTTCGTCCGCTGGGTGGGCTGATTCAATAAAACTCTGCCCGCTTCCTTGACCACTCCGGTGGGCTGTTTTCATCGGCAGCCCATCGCGAGACGATTCATAAAAACTAAAGTTCGTACCGCCGAGGTGTCTTTCGATCCCGCCTGCTTTAGGACCAATTTCAACCCACGCAAACGTGCTATCCTGTTCTTAAGCAGATCTGCTCCCCCCGTAAAACGTAAGCCGGTTCGCTCATATCTTTCCCCCAAACAACACTGAATGAATAAATTTTCTGAACTCACTCTCAGCGCGACGCTGCAGAGTAATTTGACGCGCAACGGGTTTGTCCAGCCGACTCCCGTGCAGGCGCAGGCGATTCCCCCGGCCCTCGAAGGCCGCGATGTGGTGGCCACCGCGCAAACAGGAACCGGCAAAACTCTCGCGTTTCTCCTGCCGATTTTCGAACTTCTCAATCGCGGCGACCGCCCCACCGGCGTGTGCGCCCTGATCCTCACCCCCACGCGCGAGCTCGCGCTGCAGGTCCATGAAGCCGCGGTGAAACTCGCGGCCAGCCTGCCTGTGCGCTCCTCGGTAGTAGTGGGCGGCATGAGCGAATCCACCCAGTTGCAGGCCATCCGCAGAGGATCGCAAATTGTAGTGGCCACGCCCGGTCGCCTGTGCGATTTCCTTGAACGCAAGCTGGTCGACTTGAGCGGCGTGCGTTTCCTGGTGCTGGATGAG
>JBDTTL010000024.1:0-25700 GCA_039930665.1 Acidobacteriota bacterium | reverse complement strand
ACTGCGGAGTCAAGCCATCCATACTTACTAGAGACATACCATTGGGCGCCGGCCCGACGAAGATTTTCTTCATGTTGACGGTATAGTCATCGCCCCAGCAGGAAGCCGAACGCTGATCACTGCACTAGTAATCTAAACCGTGTTCTTCGTAGCGGCGTTTAAGCGTCTGCAGGAATTCGGCTTCCATCTTACCGCTCGATAACAATACGCCGCCGCGCCTATCTGCGAACTTGAATGCGCCAGCGACTACGCAACTAGAGGCGGCAGCGACCGGTGCACTGTCGAAAGAGAGAGTGCTCGTCACCTGGGACTGAAGTGTGTGAGGACCACCTCATCCATATGGCCTCCCTTGCGGCCATCAACAGTGTATTGGCGGAGGTCGGCCCTTGTCAGCTCAAATTTACTATCTTGAAGATGAGAACTCCCAAGTCCGAATCGTAGCGAAGCAACTGCCAGTGGGACCCTGGCGCAATCCCCTGCGTCAACCACTTCGCAACCAATCGACAATCCTCTGAAATTTGAATGCGCTGACTAGCTGGGTACTGAGGGTAACTTGCAGGGGCCGAATCGGTTTCCGTCGCCAGTTTATTTTCTGAGCTTTCAAGAACGCGGCTCAGCACGGCAGAATCGGGTATCTGGTCCACGGCCATGCGAAATTGTAAGATCGCCCCAGCTACCGCCTTGCGAAATTCTGCTCGGGATCTCATGTTATCCGCCACTAAAGCTGCGTCAAGAACACCGGGTTTCAGCTCTCGCTGAAACAGATCATCCGAGGCGATGTTGCGTTGTACAATTTGTGAAAGAGTAACCAAGGCGCTCTCAAGCCCAGCCTTGTTTTGATGTGGCCCCAATTTTTCGAATACAGAGGACCATTCGTTGATCGATTCGAACCAGAGATCTTTCCTCTTTTAGAGCCAAGCTTGCACACTGCTGCGGTAGGACTCGCCATCCATTTGCGCATACGCTGAGCAAGCGATCACCAGCATCGCCATGGAAATGGTTTTAATCACCCCTACAATATAGCCATAATCGCGACATCAACCGCCCTCAGCCGCTTCCTGTCCCCGTAAGCGCGGCGCGCGTGCGCTCTTTACGCAGAAATCGAGCAGCCCGTTCCCTGCGACGTAAAGAGCAAGTCTCTCAATAACCCGCCCGCTCAACGGGAGTGATGCCGCCCCCGGCGCGGGGTAGTTTAGCAATAATAAATAGGATTGCTATGAAAAAAGCCCTGGCCCTGACGTTCGCGCTTTTGGCCGCCGCTACGGTGCGCGCGGACGAGATCAAGGTGGTTACTTCCGGAGCCTTCACCGCGGCCTATTTGCAACTGGTCCCGGAATATGAACGCTCCACGCATAACAAACTTGCGACGGAGTTCGGGCCGTCGATGGGAACCACGCATAACGCGATCCCGCTCCGCCTCGAACGCGGCGAGATCATTGATGTCGTGATCATGGCCGCGCCCGCGCTGGCGAATCTGATCAAGCAGGGCAAGGTCCGTCCTGGCAGTCGCGTCGATCTGGTTCGATCTCTCATCGGCATGGCCGTCAAGGCCGGATCTCCCAAGCCCGACATCAGCACCGTCGATGCGCTGAAGCGCACTCTGTTGGCAGCGAAGTCGATTGGGTATTCCGATAGCGCGAGCGGCGTCTACCTCTCTACCGAGCTGTTTCCGAAGCTCGGCATCGCCGATCAGATCAGCGGCAAGTGCCGGAAAATCGAGGCCGACCCCGTGGGCGAGTCGGTTGCGAGGGGAAGGGTCGAAATCGGCTTCCAGCAGATCAGCGAACTACGTCCCGTGAAGGGCATCGACATCGTAGGACCGCTGCCGCCGGGAGCGCAAAGAGTCACCGCCTTCGCGGCAGGCATCCCGACGGCGTCAAAGCACCCGGAGGTTGCCAAGGCACTCATCGAGTGGCTCGCGTCGCCGGCCGCCTACCCAATCATCAGGAACAGTGGCCTGGAGCCCGCCAAATCCAAGTGAGCCTGTGCCGCTAACCGGATCGCGATAACGCTTGAATCTGATCCAGCGACCAAGGCGCGACACCGCCCCGGCGGCTCGCGACGAACGCACCGAGACGATTCGCAAAATCGCCGATCTGAGCGACGGGCCATCCCGAGTCGAGACCATGCAGGAAAGCGGCGGCGAAAGCATCGCCCGCGCCCACCGTATCGGCAACTTGCACGTGATATCCAGGCGCTTCCACATATTGATCGCGCGCGAGTATGGCGCAACCCAAAGCCCCGCGAGTAACACAGACCGCCTCCCAGTCCAAAGCAGCCGCGTGATCGCGGCAAAACTGCTCCAGCGTGGGGTAGCTTCTTTGAGACATTTCCGCGATCGCGCCCACCTCGTCCTCATTGAGCTTCACTACCGTTGCCCGGCGCATCAGTTCCCGAACTAACTCGGAGGTGAAAGATCTGGGGCGCAGATTCACGTCGTAAAAATGCCGCGCGCAAGGAATCGCGTCCATCGCCTCTAGCAACGCGCTTCGTCCTCTCGGGTACATGGAGAGTAGTGTGCCGTAGCAAATCCAGTCCGGATTCCATGACACCAGACTCTCCAGGTCGGCGTTGGCCAGTCCCATCGAATCGTAGGCCGCCGGGCGGTGGATTTCGAATTCAGGTTGTCCATCGCCCGCCACCGTTACCGTCACGATTCCGGTGGGCCATTCGTCCGAGCGCTGAACCCTATCGATCGTGAGGCCCAACGCCGACATTGCCTCCAGAGCGCGGTATCCACGCGGATCGCTCCCCACCGCACTCACCAGAGACACTTCGTGTCCCAGTCGCGCCGCATGCGTTGAAAAATTCAGCAAGGCCCCGCCCAGGTGCTCCTGACCGCCGATGACGTCCCATAAAATCTCCCCGATGCTGATGATCCGCATGAATCGGACTTCCTGACTCTTCGCGACCGAACTGGTTGGCGTGAGCCTTCATCCTACCGCCCGCAAAGTTCGCTGCGAACAGATGCAGCTTTTGCTGCCCTGACTAAGGGGAAGGCCTTAGTTAGCCCCCAAACTTCTCTATGTGCAGCGCTCCCGAATAATTCTTGTGCGAGGCTCAACCGATCTTAGCGTGTATGCGGATCCACGTCATTTCCGGCCTCCCCCTTTGCGCCGCCCTCCTGGCGGGAGGCGATATCCATGGAACTATTGTCATCGAGCGTAAACTGACGCACCACAACGTCACCGCCTCCGCAGGAGTGTACCAGCGCGGCGTGGTTGTGAAATTAGGAGAAGACCATGCAGAAGATCCGCTCGCGTTTGAGCGCTCTCACGTGGCTGTGTACATTGAGAGCGGTCCCAGTTCCGTGCCATCCGCCGTCGTGAATGCATCCATAGAGCAAAGAGACAGACGGTTCGTGCCGGATCTGGTGGTCATCCCGGCCGGCTCGGCCGTGTCCTTTCCGAATTTCGATCCGATCTTCCATAACGTTTTCTCTCTATCCAAGGCCAAGAGTTTCGATCTGGGAAACTATCCTGCCAGACAGAGCCGCACGGTCACGTTCCGCAAGCCCGGCATGATAGCGGTGTATTGCCATTTACATCCGAATATGGCGGCAACCATCGTAGTCGCCCCCACTCGATGGGCGGCACAAGCGGATGGAAATGGGGTTTTCGCGCTCAAGGGTGTTCCTGCCGGTACCTATACTGTGGTGGCTTGGCACAAGGCCGCGGGAACTTTTCGCAAGACCGTAACCGTTGGCGAAGAGAGCGATGCAGCAATCAGTTTCACCCTTCCTTATGTGGAACCGGCCGGTATTGACCACGTCGCCCATCGGTAAATATGCGGTTCGCGACACGCACTTTCCTCAATTCGTTTGTCCCCTTCGCGGTGCTTCTTGGGATCAGCTTCTGGGGCATCAGAGTCTCGGTGATCGCCACGGTGCGCGACAGTTTGCGGGCTTCTGTCCGTGATAACGAATTGGTCCTGGCCCGTGAACGTACACGCACCCAGGTTCGGGATCGCAAATGGCTAAAGGGTGTTGCCCAAAATCCGACCCTAAAGGCGGGTCTGCAGCTGCTTACTACGGAGCGCGGCGGAAGCACAATAAATCCGGCAAACAAAACTGTCGAGGACGAAGCGAAAAATACCATACGGCAACTGGCCTACGGCACTGAGATGGCCCAGGCACGCAATACGGTGCAAGACCAGCTCAGCGAGATCTCCGACTCTCTGGCCTTCGATTTCATGATGGTTTCCGGCATCAATGGAGAACCGCTCGCTGCCGTCTTACGCGACGCTGGAGGCTTTACACCCATCAATTTGGTCCGCCAACAGCCGCCTGAGCAAGGTTTCTTCACGGCCGACGACCGGCTTTACGAAGTTACCTCAGTTCCCATTCTCGAAGCGGGGGCGCAAGTCGCAAGGCTCACGGTAGGCGCTCGCTTCGACATCTCCCGGTTCGGCGTTCCCGCCGTGCTGCTGCATAAAGGTTCGGTGGTGGCGGCAGAGATGCGGGATCTGGCTCCGGCGCAGATTGAGAAGGCGCTAGCGGCATGCGCGCCTGCAGCCGAGTGCAATCCGCACATTCAGGATCAGGCATACCTGTCGCTCCCTCTCGGACTGGCCGGCGGAGGCGCCGACGAAAGTTATATATTGCGCAGTCTGCAAAACGTAGACCTGGCCAGCAAGCCGCTAGTGGCCGTTTTGCGCAAACTGTTTCTGGTTGCCGGCTTGTTGGCGCTAGCCGCGATGCTGGGCATCAGCGTTCTTACTTCTCGGTCTATCGCCCGGCCGCTCGCGGACGTGGCGGCTTATTTGCGTGTCAGCAGCGCCACCGGAATGCTCCCTGAGTTTCCCGAAAGCCGCGGCGGCGTGCAGGAAATTCGGGACCTGATGCAAGGCTTCAACCATGCAGCCCGAGCCGTTCGCGAGGGCCGCGAGCGCCTCACCCAAGCCTATGTGCAGTTCGTTGGATCTTTGGCTCAGGCACTGGATGCCCGGGACGCCTATACCGCCGGTCATAGCCGGCGCGTGAGCGAATATTCATGTGCCATTGCCACTGCGATGAACCTTTCGGCGCAGGATCTGGAAACGATCCGTGTCGGAGCTCTGCTCCACGACCTGGGCAAGATCGGTATCTCCGACCTGGTTCTGCAAAAACCCGGGCGACTCACAGCCGAGGAAACCGAGCTGATCCGCCAACACCCCGTTATCGGTAAACGGATTCTCGAAAATGTTCAAGGATTGGAATCCTATCTGAGCATCGTGGAATTGCACCACGAAAACCTGGATGGAACGGGTTATCCGCATGGGCTGAAGGGTGAGGAAACCCCACTCCACGCTCGTATTGTGAAGGTGGCCGATGCCTATGACGCCATGACCTCTGACCGTCCGTACCGGCGCGGGAAGAGCCACGCCGAAGCGCTCGCGGTCCTCAAGGGCGCGTGCGGCTCTGAGATGGACACGTCGGTAGTAGAGGCGTTCGCTCTGCTTGGGGATCAGCGGAAGCGGCCGATGGTATTGCCGGGAACGCAATCCCTGGGCATTCTTTCGCGGGCCGTCGAAAGGGATACCGACGAATCCGTTCAAGATCTAACGACAACACTGGAACCGGCGCCTGTGGCGAGCCAATTAGTAGCCAAAAGGATAAACGAGGCGTCATGAGAGCGTGGGCCTTCTTGTCCTTGTTTGCTGCGGCGGCGTGTGCCCAGGAAGCAGACTCCGGATTTGAGCTGCGAACCACCGTAAGCGCGGTCTCCTCGTATTCAGACGAGCTAACCGAGCATCCGCGAGATGGTGCGCCGGCGACCGCTGGTTTCCGCGCGATGCTCTATCCCACCTGGAAGCTCAACGCGCATTGGACCGTATCCGGCGCGATGCAAGTGGTCTCGCGTCCTTACGCTGAGGAGGATTTCAAAACCCAAGGTTACGGCGTCAAAGGCAATCTGCTTCAGTTGAATCTCAGTTACGCGCGCTTCTGGAATCATAATCGCTCGCTGGCAGTGCGCGTCGGCCAATTGTCCCCGGCATTCGGGGCGTTCCTTCAGCGTTATGACTCCGCAGTCAATCCCTTGATCGGGGTCCCCCGCGCCTATGGCTACTACTACAAGCCGGTAACGTTCCTGGGCCTGGCCGGCGCGCAAGTGGATGCCACTGTGGGCAAGCTCGACGTGCGAGCGCAATTCGTGAACTCTTCTCCAGCGAATCCCCGGAACATCTTCGCCAGCGATCAGTACGGCAATTGGGCCGGTGGGCTTGGCTACACCATTCGCCAGGGCCTTCGGATCGGCGGCTCGGCGTATCGCGGCCCGTATCTTGACCGGCATTACGCCTTCTTCTTTCCAGGCGAGGCGAATCCTCGCGATTTGCCCGGAGCTGGTTTCGGGCTGGACGTCGCATGGGGTTGGGGCCACTGGAACGCCTGGGGAGAGTTGCAACACTTCCAGATGGATTACCGCGCAATTCCCACCTTTACACAGCACATGGGATACGTCGAGGTCCGGCGTGTCCTGAATCCGCGCTGGTACGCCGCGAGCCGCATCGGGTATTTGCGCGCCAATGCATTTCCCGGATCGCAAACCTACGAATTCGGCGCCGGCTTCCGCCCCGGCACCCACCAGCTAATCAAGCTCGGCTACACCGTTCAACAGGGAGCCGCATACCCCGGTACGCGAGGGAACATCGCCGCCATCGAATTCGTGACTTCATTCCGCGCGATCTCTCTAGCTCGGGACTAACCGCCGCTCGAACAGAGCGCTTGACCTCTTGTAGACTAGCTTCATGCGGTTCCTGCTGTATTTATTGCCTTCCCTTCTTGCCGCGCAGACCTATGACGTTGTCCTGCAAAGCGGCCGCGTGATGGACCCGGAATCCGGCCTTGACGCCGTGCGCAGCGTGGGTATCAATGGCAGCAAGATCGCCGCGATCTCCGCGGGTACGCTCCGCGGCAAAGCGGAAGTCGATGCCACGGGCCTTGTAATCGCGCCCGGGTTCATCGATCTCCATCAGCACTCGCAAACGCCCGAAGCCTACGGCTTCAAGGCCATGGACGGCGTCACGACTTCTCTGGAACTCGAAGTAGGCGTTTCGCCGGTGAGCGAATGGTACGCGGCGCGCGAAGGCAAGTCGCTGATCAACTTTGGAGCCAGTTCGGGGCACATCCCGGCGCGCATGGCCGTGATGCATGACAGCGGCGAATTCCTGCCGCGGGACGCCGCTACCAATCGCGCCGCCACTCCGGAGGAACAAAAAGCCATTGAGGCGGCAGTTAAAAAAGGCCTGGATGAAGGCGGCCTGGGAATGGGCCTGGGCATCACCTACACACCAACCGCCAGCCCGGCCGAGATCCTCAGTCTGTTTTATCTGGCTGCCCAATTCAAGCGCACGGTCTTTGTGCACATGCGTGCGGGCGGCGACGTTGTAAGGTCTTTACAGGAAGTGATCGCCGATGCTGCCGTGTCGGGAGCGTCCCTCCACGTAGTCCACTTGAACAGCGCCGCGATGCGAAGGACGCCCGAAGGACTGCGCATGATCGAAGGGGCTCGTCTCCACGGTCTGGATGTCACGACTGAAGCCTACCCTTATACCGCGGGCGCGACGCGCCTCGAATCCGCACTCTTCGATCCCGGATGGCAACAGCGGCAAGGGATCACGTATTCCGATCTGTTGTGGCCCATCACCGGCGAGCGTCTGAATCCGGAGTTGTTCGAACGCTACCGCAAGCGGGGCGGCACCGTGATTCTCTTCAGCAACACCGAAGAGATGATCCGGCTCATACTGGCGCACCCGCAAGTCATGATTGCCAGCGACGGCATCCTCGACGCGGGCGTCGGTCATCCCCGCGCCGCCGGCACCTACGCCCGCCTGTTGGGCAAATATGTTCGCGAGGGAAAGGTGCTCAGTCTGATTGAGGCGATCCGCAAGTCCTCACTCATGCCCGCGCAACGCCTGGAGGCGATGTCGCCCGCCATGCGGCAGAAAGGCCGGGTGAAAGTCGGCGCCGACGCTGACCTGTCGGTCTTCGATCCTAACACTGTTATCGATAAAGCCACGTATGAAAAACCGGCACAGTATTCCGAAGGCTTCCGTTACGTCTTGGTGAGCGGGGCGTTCGTAGTACGCGATGGAAAATTGCAGTCCGGCGCGCATCCAGGCCAAGGCATCCGCGCGCGTTGAGACATGCGGCTAAACGCCCTCCTCAAGCAGGATCTTGCGTGGACGCCTCCGAACGTAGCGCAGCCCGAAATGCTCCGTGGCGGATCTTTTCATAAACTCGACGGCTTCTGACGGCGAGTCCGTCACCAGCAAGTGATCGACATCTTGCGGATTGATGGCTGCATTCATGAGCGGCGACCCGCGGATGAACGCGATCAGCGGCGACCAGTACTCGATCCCCAACAGCACAACTGGGAAATTCTTGATCTTTCCGGTTTGAATCAGGGTCGCGACTTCGAACAACTCATCGAGAGTCCCGAATCCGCCAGGCGCCGCCACAAATCCGTAGGAGTATTTCACTAGCATCAACTTGCGCACGAAGAAATACCGGAACTCCACAAATTTGTCGAGGTAGGGATTGGGCTTTTGCTCTTGCGGCAGCAAGATATTGCAGCCGATCGAAAGGCCAGCCGCCTCTTTGGCTCCCCGGTTGGCTGCTTCCATCAGACCCGGCCCGCCTCCGGTCATCACTGTGAATCCCGCCTCGGCGATTCGTGCTCCCAGTTCACGCGTGAGCGCATAGTAACGATGCTCCGCCGCGAAACGTGCCGACCCAAAAACAGTAATGGACGGGCCTACAAAGTGGAGCGCCCGGAAGCCCCGGATTAACTCGCAAAAAATCCGTACGGCTCGCGTCAGTTCAAAGCCGCGCGCATGCGGACCCTCTAGAAAGAACTGCTCTTCGGAATCGGCAGGCTTTTTTCCCCACTGAGCTTTGGCCTCGGTTGTCGCAGGTGTTTTCAGATCGCGTACGGACATAGCATGAGCGGCTGCGGTTTAGCTACGGGATGCTCCACTCCCACCTGGCCGAAGGAGATGGAAACATTAGCTAGGCCGCGTGCGCGCGATCTTGATGCCGCTGGAGGCGGAACGCGATCTTCGCCTGGCACTGTCTGCTGAAGCGAATGACTTCGTCAAGGTCCTGATCCGGTTGCGCGTCCGCTCCTTCGGCAACAGGAGGCAGGATCGTCTTATACCGCTTTTGCAAAACCGTACTCGCCTCGATCTGATTCATGAGGCTGCGTTCGCGTTCAAGTGCATCACACACCGGACATCGCATATAGTCTTTTATTGTCTCGTATTTTATGCTGCCGTCAAGGACAGGAGTGCGTCGCCCCAGGACAGTTGTGACTTGCAAAAGCGTACTTGTTTGCGCCAGGCAAAAGTCCCGCACTACGAAGAACGCCGCCGGCGATCAGTCCGCCAAAGGATTCGGCCTAACCTGGAAGTGCACGACCTTGTCCATCGTCCCCTTGCCGGTTTCCGAGTGGAACGGAGTGCGCGTCCCCCACGTGGTCCACACACCCTTGCCCTTCCACCCCGCGTTGGGATCGTCGATGCGGCCGTCCATGCCCTTGGCGAAAAAGCCCAGCGGATACGGCACGCGCATCACCACCCACTTCCCATTCTGTAGTGCGAGCAGCGAATCGCTGCCGTTGCCGGTGGCGATCGGCGTATTCTTGCCGAGGCCCAGAGTGTCGAACTGATCCACCCAGTCGTAGTAGTGCGAATCCGCACTGCCCGACGACGTCACATTCTTGAAGTTCGGACCCGGAGAAGGATAGAGCGTCCAGCCCTCGGGACAATGCTGGCCGGTAGCTTTGGGTCCGTTCAGCGGACTCTTGCACTTGCTGCGATCGAAGCTGGCGAGATGCCCGCTGCCGAGCGCCACCCAGGCTACATTGTTGCGATCGATATCCATACCGCGCGGCGAAAAGCCTTGAACTTTCGCCTTCGGATTGTTCCACGGCACTTCGTAATATTCAGACAGCGCCGTTTCCGAAGGGTTCGAGCCTGGAGCTATGCGAACGATCCCGCCCGGAAATCCTAGTACGCTACCCCAGATCGAACTATCCGTACCGATTGCCAAGCCGTAAAACGCGGCGTTGAGGCGTGTGTCCTTCTTGGGATCGCCGGAAATGCGAGGCAGGGCCGCGGAGCTGCCCAGGCTTTCGCCAGTCGCCGTAGTAGCGACGCTCTGGTCAACATTCTCGTAGGCGTCGCGCTTGCCGTTCCCGTTGGTGTCGAGCACCAGTGCAGTCCAGCCCTGCGCCTTCTGCGCGTCGTGGGTCTGATCCCAGACCTTGGTATTCAGCCAACCCACCACACCTCCTCCGCCGCCGCTGCTGGTCCACAGCGTGTTGTCGGCATCCTCTGCGAACAGCAGGTGATGGGTGGCAAAGCACGTATCCACCAACGACACTTGCTTGGTTTTCGGATCGTAGACCGCCAGTTGGCGGCCGGAGCGCTCCACGGTAGTGATCTTCGCCGAGGGATGGCTCGATCCTGCCTTGCACCACGCCGGGTTGTCCGGCGCGCGTAGACGGGAGGTGAACCACAGCCGGCCTGTGTGATCGAACATCGGATTGTGAACCGAGACGTGGCTGTCCCAGATAGCTTCGTCGCCCCACACCGCCGAGGCCTCGAGCGGTTTCGGCTGGCCGGGAGTGTTGGCGTCGCGATAAGGTACCTTCACCCAGCTCGTCGTGTGGTGCACCGGATCGAGCACCGGAAGCTCGTCGCGGCTCTCTTCCGGCGATCCGTAGATCAGTCCGTTAGGGTTCAGACTGGGATTGCGCTTGTCGGTGGAGATTGCGTCGTGCAGATAGGCTTTCGGATCGGCCCAATCCCATTGCGTGATGACAATATTGCGCTCGATGCCCTGCGGACGCGGCGGAGCCTGCGCCGGAAGTTCGCCGTGTGCAATGCGATCGGTCCAGCTTCCGAACTCGGCCGTGGCGCGCTGCGGACCCAATTGCCCCAAGCCTCCCACCATTGACGAGCCGGCTTGCCCCGAGCGTATGCGGCGCTCCCAGGCCTTCGCCGGAGAATCGAAATCCTTGAACATCGCGGGGATCGTACGGGTATATTCGCCGCCGAGCTGATGGCAGGATTCGCAACTGTCGGTCTTGATCAGGTGTATCCACTGAGCCTGGCTCTTCACATTAGGCGAAATACCGTTGCCCTCGGGGCCGGTGCCCGGAAATTCATTCTTCTCCGGCACCTTCAGCATCGAGTACCAATAGTTGCCGGGATACACCTTCGCGGCGGTCTTGGCGTCCGGAGCAATGGTCGGCTTCAGATCGACCGATTTGCCCGGAGCAGCCTGCACCTTTGGCGAATCCACCAGGCCATAACCGCGCGCCCAAACCGTGTAGTTCGCCTTGGGTAGCGCCGGAATCAGATAGCGCCCACGGTCGTCCGTGACAACCTCTTTGATGTAGCGCGTCGGCAGGTCGGTGGTTTCAGCGATCACCCACACGCCCGCTTCCGGTCCCTTGCTGCTGCTCACAACGCCGCCGATTTGATCGGCTTTGACGTTCACCGAGGCCGCGCCCTGCTGCGCGTTGGTTCTCCCCATCCACGCGGCCAGACAAATCGCCGTAAGGAGCGCGATGCCGAGATATTTCGAAATCTTGCCGGTCGTTTTGGTTTTAGTCATAGAGATGTCGCTCCTGCGGGGGCTCTCTGGTTCGTTAGACAGTATACATCCGCGAAATCTCAAGTAGAAGCGATAGTCGGCTGGACATCCGTGGAAGCTCAGTCGGGCAGCGCGCCATTCCCCTGAAGGCTTCTGACCCGTTTTTCAAGCAGTCCCGTTGCAGCCCGGGAATCTGCTTCAGAAGGCGGCATGATCACATCTCCGACGTGAGTGTAGATTCTGCCCGAGCGCAGCCATCCCGTCTTACCCACCTTCGTCTCCCACAAGCCGCCCAGATAGACCGGCAGCGCATTGCATTGAAGTTCCGTCCACAGCAATCCCGATCCGCGCTGGAAAGTGTGCATCTCGCCGTCCGGCGTGCGCCGTCCTTCCGGGAACACCAGGACATGGAATCCGCGGTCCATGTATCGAGCGGCGTGTGCGAAGCTAGCGCGAAAATCTCCCGACTGTGGCAAAGGGAAAACGTTGAACAGCAGCGTCACCAAATAATAAGCGGCCGGGGCGAGCAGATTCAGGAACCAGTTGCCTTGACCCCGCGCGTGGCGCCAGTTGAGCAGCATCTCGCCCGCCATCGCCACTGCTACCCGCCTCCGCATTCCGCCCCCCAGTCCGTACAGGAGAATCGGGACGTCGTATATCGTGACATGATTGGCCACGATCAACAGCGGAGCATCCGGCTCCTGCGTCAAATTCCGCTTCACTTTGGGGCCCGCCAGTAATGCCACCAGCGGCATTGCGATCCCTTCCAGAAAGACCGTTCGAACCGCCGTCGCGAGCCGTATCCACGTCCACTGCGGATAAATATGTTGATCCGGACCCGTTGCCGCAGGAGCGCTCTTGAGCAGCTCTCTCAGTTCGCCGAGTGTCTGAACCTGTTGGAACTCGGCGTCGGCGATGGGCACTCCGAAGCGGGTTTCCAATGCCGATTGCAATTCCACCCGCCCCAGGCTGTCCAGGTGAGCGTCTTCGGACAGCCGTGCGCGATCCGGAAGAGCGGACGGATCTTCGCCAGTGATCCGCTGAATGATGCTCGCTAAGCCACCGCTCGCAGCCTTCCCGCTTCGCTTCTCCCCCGGCTCCGCCGCAAGGGCCGCCGCAATCTCCCGCCGCAGGACCTTCCCCGTCGAGGTCCGCGGCAAATCCGGTTCCGGCCATAGGGTCCAATGTCGGATCTGTTGAAATTCGGCAAGATCCCGATTCGCCGCCCGCACTGCTTGGGCCGCGTCTTCTGCGGCGACCCGCATCACCAGCGCCGCCAACGGATGCGGACCCTGTGGTCCCCGGGCCTCCACCACCGCCGCCGCACGGATCTGCGGTTGCCGCAGCAGAGCCGCTTCCAAATCCTCCGGGTATATGTTCAATCCCGCGGCGGTCACGATGACGTCCTTCTTGCGGCCGCGAAAACTTAGCAATCCTCCACCATCCACCGTTCCCAGGTCTCCGGTGGACAGCCATTCCGATTCGCGCGGCTGCATTTTCCCGCCGGCCCAAGTCGCGCCCGAAACCGTCTCCCCTTTAACCAGGATTTCGCCCTCCTCGCTCAGCCGAACCTCCCGGCCGGGCAGCACCTGGCCGATGGTTCCACGAGCCGTATGAAACGGATGATTCAGACTGATCAGGGCAGCGGTTTCCGTCATCCCGTAGCCTTGCACCACGACGAAGCCCAAAGTAGTCCAGAAGCGTTCCACCTCCGCATCGAGCGTGGCGCCGCCGGAGACCAGCGCCCAGAACTTCCAACCTAACGCCCGGTGCACGTCGCGGAACATCCACCAGCGGCGCAGCGCGGAGTGGCCTTCGGCGGCCTTGAGCCTCGTCGGCAGGCCCGCGAAACGTCCCATCAAGTAGGCCTCGATCAGCCCCAATACCCTGGGCACCGCAGCCAGTACGGATATCCGTTCGCGGTGAATCGACGCGGCAAGATCGCCTCCCACCAGACGCGATTCAAAGTGGACCACCGCACCCATAAGCGGAGGAACCCAGATCCCCATGAACTGCCCGAACACATGGCTGAGCGGCAGCGTGTTCAGAATTCCAATCGGATGAAAGAGGCGTTCATACTTGAGATACTTCTGCATCTCGCGTTCGATCGGGCCCAGGCTCGCCAGCACATTGCGATGCGTGTGGACCACTCCTTTAGCCTCGCCGGTGGTGCCCGAAGTGAATACAATTTGCAACGTGTCGTCAGCGCTCAGATTCGCGACCGGCTCCAGTAAAGCCTCGCGTGGAAGCCTCGCGTCGAAATGCTCGAAGGCGATCTGCTGGACGCTGCGATCCAAAGCGTGAATCTGCTCTCGGCTGCCGGTTACCAGCTTCGGGCTCACTTCCTGGATCACTCTGCGTACAAATTCAGGCGAGCCTGCGCTATCCAGCGGCACCGGAATCACGCCCCGCAGGATGCAGCCGAAAAATGCGGCGATCCACTCGCTTCCGTTCGCGCCCCAAATCACCACGCGGTCGCCTTTTTGGGTGCCGCGCGATGCAAGCTCTCGGGAGAAGCGTCCGGCAAGCTGCGCAAGCTGCCGATAGGAGGTCCGCACCGTTCGCAGACCGTGTTTTGCAACCACCGCCGGCTCGTCTCCGCGGCAGTCTAGATCCCGGAGCAAGGAAGCGAGATGCGGCCGAATGGGGACTTCTGCCGGACGGCGTAAGCGCGTCACTTCTTGACGTACTTCTTCAAATCCTTCGGGCCCACTTCGGCGCCGTAAAACGCACCCTCCGAATCGACGCTGACCCCGGCTGCCGATTCCCAGGTTCTTCCCTCCGGTATCCTGAAGTAGTTTTCGATAGTGCTACAGGAATTGGGCTGCGCATTAGGTTCTTTGGTGGCTCCCAGCGCCGCGATGGCGGCAACCCCAATCAGCGCGAATCTGAACCGGTCGGAGTAAATCATGAGGCTCTCCTTTGGCGATTTAAATTGAATCGCTTCCACCAGCGGAAGTCCAACTACTATCAGGCCCGTAGTGAATCCGTCTTCGGCAGGGGCCGCACTAGGATCGTCAAAACGAATCCGACCGCCAACAGCGCCGCCAGCACTTCGAGCGGCTTGTCGTAGATGTGAACTTTGCTCGCACCAGGCGACAGCGCAGCTCGCGCGCCATTCGACAATTCGGTGATGATCACCGGGCCCACCACGGCTGCCGCGCTCCAGGCCGTCAGCAAGGCTCCGTGTATGGCGCCGACATTGTCGGGACCGAAGAGATCCGCCAGGAACGCGGGAATGGTGGCGAAACCGCCCCCATACATCGTGAACACAATGAAAAGACTGGCTTCAAAGAGTATCCAATTCCCCCGCGCCGCCAAACCGGGGATGAACAGGAAGAGAACAAACTGTACCGTGAAGAATACTAAATAGGTGTTTCGGCGGCCGATGAAATCCGAGCACGAAGCCCAAAACAGGTGCCCTGTCGCGTTAAAAATACTGATCAGCGAAACCACCGCCGCAGCTTCGAGCGGCGTCTTCTGAAACAAATCCTGCATCATTGGGGAAGCTTGCGCGAGAATGCCGATACCTGCGGTTACGTTGATGAAGAGAATGCCCCACAGCAGGTAGAACTGGACCCGGCGAAGCGCCTGATTCCGCGTCCGGCTGCGATCCGTAATCATCTTCCCGGTATTCACGGGAGCCACCCAGCCCTCCGGTTTCCAGCCTTCCGGCGGACGGCGCAGGATGCGGGCGCCGATCAGCATCACAATTAAATAGGTGACGCCCAGGGCAACCACCGTCTGCGCCACGCCCAGCTTCGCGATAAAGAATACGTTCAAATACCCGGCCAGGAAGGCACCGCCTCCGAATCCCATGATGGCCATGCCGGTCGCCATTCCGCGCCGGTCCGGAAACCACTTCACCAGGGTGCTAACCGGAGAGATGTAGCCCAACCCGCATCCGATACCGCCGATCACGCCCATTCCCAGAAACACCAGGAAGGATTGTTTCAAGGCCAAGCCAACGCCCCCTATAACCAGTCCGGTCCCGAAGAACACCGCGGCAGTGGCGGCAGCCACACGCGGTCCGCGCCGCTCTACCCATGGACCGCCAAACGCCGCGCTCAAGCCCAATAACAGTAATGCGACCGTGAACGTGGTGTAGGGAGGACTGAACCACCAGGGATCGTTGGGGAAGAGCGCGTGGATCGGCCGGTTGAAAGTGCTCCATGCGTATACCGATCCGATGCAGATGTGAACCGCTGCCGCTCCCACCGGGATGAACCAGCGGTTATAGGGCGCCGTGCGTATTTGGGTTCCGGAATCTGAAGGCGTCTGCGAAGGCGTCATAAACGAGACCCTTATCTCGACGCCAGCGCTACAGGCACGTTCGAAATAGGGATAGCCGCATTATTCTATCGCAATGCCGGCAGGTAACGGCCGCACACTCTCAGCGCGAGAAGAGAGGGAGTTTGAGAGGCCGCAAGCGGTGTTTGATGTCGGGCCGGAATTCGGTCAGAAGATTCGAGATCACATCGTTGCCGAGTTGCATGCGGCGGTGCCACAATGTGCGATTCCAGGCCCATTCTCCGATCGTGTAGCGCCTGATATGACGACAGGAGACCTCCCATTTGGCTACATGCTGGGTGTTTATTTTTGCGCCGGCCGAACGCTTGGCCATTCGGCATAGAACAACGGAGAGCCACTTGAGGCGTTATGATCAATTGGTGGCGGAATCTTTGCTCCAGGAGGCAGCGTGAAGCTCTCTAGAAGACATTCTCTGAAGGCCCTGGGTGCGGCGGCGGTTGCCGGACCTGCGTCCGCCGCCGGTGTGCCGACTCCCGCAATCCGTCTGGTCGCGCTGGACGTCGGAGGAACAATTCTCCAGGATCACGGCGATGTCGTGCAATCGCTGCAGAACGCCATGGCGCGCCGGGATATCGTGGTCAGCGCGGCGGACATCGGACCCTGGAGAGGGGCCGCGAAACGTGCGGTGATCCGCCACTTCGTCGACCTGCAGTCGAAGCTGAACGAGGCGGGCCGGCAGACCTTGGCAGCCGAGATCTACAAGACCTTCGTGCAACAGGTGAACCAGGCGTACCAGACCGTGCCGCCCATCGAGGGCGCCGAGGAAACTATTCGAAAGTTGCGCGAAAGCGGCTATTTACTCGCCACCACGACCGGCTTCGATCGTGAAATTGTGGTGCCGATCTTTCACCGTTTCGGTTGGGAAAAGTACTTCGCGGCGATGGTCGCGAGCGACGACGTCGCACAAGGAAGGCCCGCTCCGTACATGCTTTTTCACGCCATGGAGACGGCGGGCGTAACCAGCGTTGCCGAAGTGATGGCCGTCGGAGACACGGCGCTCGACCTTCAGGCCGCGAGCAATGCAGGCGTTCGCGGGATCGTGGGAGTGCTATCCGGTGCCGGCACCGCGGAACAGCTTCGCCGCGAGCCACACACCGAGATCATCAAAAGCGTAGTGAATCTGCCTGCCCTGCTCGGCCCCAAAGGCTGAGAGCGCCAACATGAAACCTAAGGTCGCGGTATCGGTCGCTGGGCTATGGAACGGCGCGGAGCAGTTGCTGCGCACTCATTTGCTGACCAGCATCGATACTAAGCAGAAGGTTCTCGAAAGCTGCCAGGCGGATATTCTCACCGCGGCGGCGCGGATGACGGACAGCCTGCGCAACGGCGGGAAGCTGTTGCTGTGCGGGAACGGCGGCAGTGCAGCCGATTGCCAGCATATCGCCGCTGAGCTCGTGATCCGGCTCACACAGGATTTTGTACGTCCCGGACTGCCGGCAATCGCGCTCACCACCGACTCGTCAATGTTGACGGCAAGCGCCAATGATTTCGGGTTTGCTCGCGTTTTCGAGCGGCAGGTGCAGGCGCTGGGCCGGCCAGGAGATGTGCTGGTCGCCATAAGCACCAGCGGAAACTCGGAGAACACGTTATGCGCGCTGAATTACGCCGCCGCGCACGATATTTACACCATCGCCCTGACCGGCGCCAATGGGGGCAAGATGGTTGCTGCGGCCGAGATTGCCATCCGCATTCCGAGTGAGAGCACGCAGCATATCCAGGAGGCGCACATCGCCGTGGGCCATATTCTCTGCGCGATTGTGGAGCGAAGCCTCTTTCCTGAAGCGGGCTGACCCTGCTGCCTACGGCTTCTCCGCCGGGTACCGCGCGTCGATCGGCTTACTGGGATTCGCCTTGATCTGCAGAACCGCGCAATGGTGATAGGTGTAGTCGCCGTCTTTGTTCAGACCGTGCGATGCCATGAACTCGACGATCTGCAAAGTACATTTCGAGCAGTTGATATTGGGAATATCGATGTCGGTTTCGACTTCCTTCTCGAACTTTGAGGTATGCATGAACAAGCCGTCCGCCAGGACGGGAGCCGTCGGCGGGTACTGCACTGCGCCGGAAACCGACCGCGGACCGTTGGCAGAAGGTTCCGTCTTCGCTTCGGGATCGCGCGGCAGCTCATCCCGCGAGTTCACCGCTAGGGCGACCCGATAGAATCCCGGATGATAAACCGTCTCCTGCAGCTTGAGGTGGAGCTTCTCACCCCCCTGGACGCTGTTGACGGCGCCGCTGGGCGTACCGGCATTAGCGGAGGTGCCGCCACAAGGAGCCATCTTCTGGGGATCGCCCTTGGCATCCTCTTGCAGCCACCCAGCCGGCTCAAGCAGTTTGAAGTGCGCACTCGCTTGAGGAGCAATTACAGTAAGGAAAACTGAAACAACCGGTAAAAACCCAGATATTTTCATGCAACCCACCCTTTGACTGCTAAAATGCGCAAAAGACGACAAGGCGCCTGCTTCGGCACCCTGCCGCCCATAATATCATTCGGGCCAACCCAACCGAACAGCCTGGTTATGCCTTAGCCTGTACACTGCCGACGATTTGAGGAATCAACTCGCCGGACACATCCGTCAGGCGCATGTTGCGCCCGTTAAAGTAATACGTCATGCGTTTATGGTCCATGCCCAGCAGGTGGAGCAAGGTTGCGTGCACGTCATGGTTGGTCAGCTTCTGATCGGCCGCTTTGTAACCGACTTCATCGGTGGCGCCGATGTGCTGGCCGCCTTGAATTCCGGCACCAGCCATGAAGATCGTCATGGCCCCAGGATTATGATCGCGCCCCATTCCGCGCTGTGAAATCGGCATGCGGCCGAATTCGCTGTGCCACATGACGGCGGTTTGATCGAGCAAGCCTCGGCGCTTCAGATCGGTGATCAGCCCGGTGATGGGCTTGTCTACTTCCTTGGCGTGCTTGCGGTGATTTGCCACGATGTCGGCGTGGGCATCCCAGGTGTCTTCGATGCTGACGTAGGCGCCGCTCATCAACTGAACAAATCGTACGCCGCGCTCCACCAGGCGGCGAGCCAGCAGGCACTGGCGGCCATAAGAAGCGCAGGCCGGATCGTTGATCCCGTATAACTGCTTGGTCTCATCGCTTTCCGAGGAGATGTCGACCGCCTCGGGCGCACACGACTGCATGCGGTAGGCGAGCTCATAAGAAGAAATGCGCGCGGAAAGCTCCGACATGCCCGGATACTGTTCGTTAAAATTCTGATTGAGCAGATCCATCTGGTCGAGCCGCGCCCTCTGCTGCTCCGGAGACATGTACTGACCAGGAGCCGAGAGATCCAGAATCGGATCGCCCTTGGAGCGGAAAACCGTCCCTTGGTAGGCTGCCGGCAGGAAGCCATTCTGCCAGTTGGGCGGGCCGGCATACGGTCCACCTTTTTGGTCTAGCACTACCACGAAGCCCGGAAGGTTTTGGTTCTCGCTGCCCAACCCGTAGGTAACCCACGCACCGACGCTGGGAAAGCCCATCTGGATGGAGCCCGTATTCCACTCGTAGTGCGAGATGACGTGATCGTTCGAGAGACCTTCGCAGGAATGCATGAACGCAAGGTCGTCGACGATGGTAGCGATATTCGGGAAAATCTCCGAGACCCAGGCACCCGATTGTCCGTATTGCTTGAAAGTGAACGGGCTCTTCATCAAGGGGCCAGGATAACCCTGGCGAACCTTGATATCGCCGTGGCCTTCCATCGGCATCCGGTTGTACTTTTCCAGCGCCGGCTTGTAGTCGAAGGTGTCCATGTGGCTGACGCCGCCGCTCATGAACAACGAGATGACGGACTTGGCGCGCGGCTTGAAGTGCGGCGCTTTCGGCGAAAGCGGAGAGTCTATCTTGCCGCCTGCCACGCATTCGGCGCCTAGCAATTTGTCCTGGCTCATCAAATCCAGCAGGGCCAGTCCGCCGATACCCATGCCGGCTTCCATCCAGAATTTCCGGCGCGAAATGTACTGCTGTTTTTGGTTGCGTTCGCTTAATTTTTCAAACATTGCTAGTCTCCTACTTTATGTAAACGAATTCATTCAGATTCAGCGTTACATGAGCCAAATCGTTCAGCGCCAAGCGCGCCGCGCTATCGCCGCTCGCATTCTTGGCAGCCGCGGCTTCCGTCTGCTTTTTCAAGAACGCCAGATTCTCGCGCATTTCGACGGTGTTAGGATCGCGGCTTAATGCAATCCGGTACATCTCGGTTATTTCCTTCTCCGGATTCAGCCCGGCCGTCTTCCAAACGCGATCGGCGAAATAACCCGCCTGAATCAGCGTGAACTGATTATTGAGCAGGGTCAGCGCCTGGGTCGGGACCGTACTCGTGGTCCGGCGTTCGCAAGTTACGTTGAGATCCGGTTCGTCAAACACCTCGAACATCGGATATTTGAGGCCCCGCTTCACGTAGGCGTAAACTCCACGCCGCCAGGTGGAAGGCTCTTCTTTCGTAAGCTCCCAGACGCCGCGCGGCTGATCCGCCCGGAGTGACGCCGGGATGGCTGGGAAGAACGGCTCACCGCCAAACTGCCGGTTCAGCTTGCCGCTGGCGTCCAGCGTGAGGTCGCGGATGATTTCCGCTTCGGCCCGATGTGGCTGGAATCTCCACAAATAGACATTCGTCGGATCCGCCTTGAGATCGGCTTCTCGCGAAAACGCCGAAGCCATCTTGTAGGTTTCCGAGTTCATGATGATCCGGTGCATAGCTTTTATGCTCCAGCCCTTTTGGACGAACTCGGTGGCCAGCCAGTCGAGCAGTTCGGGGTTCGATGGCAGAGTACCCATCTTGCCGAAATTGCCCGGCGTGCTAACGATACCAGTTCCAAAATGCCACGCCCAGATGCGATTCACCATAACCCGCGCCGTCAATGGATTCTCCGGAGATGCGATGGCGTCGGCTAGCGCGCGCCGGCGTCCGCTGGTTACGTAGTCGGTGCGATTGGGTGCGTGGGTCGCCGGTGGCGGATTCTTCGGATCCGTCAACACCGTCAAAAAGCCCGGCTGTACCTGGAAGGTCGAAGCGTTGGATTTAATGTCGTCGCTTGCGGCGGCGAAGTACAACGGTGGAACTTCGAACTTAGTGCCGACTGCCGGCACGAAGCAGCACTTGATTCCATAGTCCGGACGACCGGTTCCCGGAATATGGGAATCGCCCAGACCATCCGGAGTCAATC
The DNA here is from genome assembly GCA_039930665.1 of Acidobacteriota bacterium. Lineage (GTDB taxonomy): Bacteria > Acidobacteriota > Terriglobia > Bryobacterales > Bryobacteraceae > Palsa-187. Next base: position 4,639 of record JBDTTL010000024.1, on the reverse strand, counting down.
GATAATCTCCATCGCGCACACCATCTGCCATGGGCAGTGGGGCAGGCAGCTTTTCTTCGAGCGCCGCAATCTGCGCCTGCAACTCGACACGCTTCTTTTCGTCTTCAGGACTCAGCTTGAGCGCCCTGCGATTATAACCTTCGCTGCCGGCTCCGAATACCTGATTAGCCTTGGCCGCAGCCCTGGCTTTAGCAGAGGCATTGGCGTCGGCGACCAAGTTGTCGGGATCGACGTCTTCGGCATTGATGATTACCTGGGCCACCAGCAATTTTTGCCCCTCGGTCCGCTTCTCAGCCGGCGTCTTAATCGCTTCTTGAATGTCAGGCGGGAACTTCTTCAGCGCGTCCTGCACCTGTTGTTCGCGCCGTTTTTCTTGATACGGCTGTTCGATCCGCGCAATCTCTTTGCGGATGGGGGTCATCTCGTCCGCGATCACTTTCACCTGCGCGCTATAGGCCTCGACTTGATCCTTCGGAACCAGCGGCTGGTCGTAATCTACGTAACTCCAGAAAGCCGCGACGGACTTGAAGTAATCCAGCCGGGTGATGGGATCGAATTTGTGATCGTGGCAGCGGGCGCAATTCACGGACAGGCCTAAGAAACCCTGGAACGTGGTGCGCACCATGTCGTCCATGTAGTCGTAACGGTAGGACGGATAATTCAACTCCCGGAAGCGTACTCTCGGACCCACCCGATAATACGTTGTGGCGATCAGGCTATCGGGAGTCGGCTTGTCCAGTTCATCGCCGGCCAGTTGTTCGGTGATGAACTGATTGTAGGGCTTGTCTTCGTTGAACGCCTTGATCACGTAATCCCGGTAGCGCCAGGCATTCTCTACCGTTATATCGAACTCGAAGCCCGAGCTGTCCGCGTAGCGAACTACATCCAGCCAGTTGCGGCCCCAGCGCTCGCCATAATTGGGCGAGGCGAGCAGTTTGTCGACTAGCTTTGAGTACGCATCCGGCGCCGGGTCTTTTGCGAAGGCTTCTACTTCTTCCGGCGGCGGCAGCAGTCCAATCAAATCCATATAAGCGCGACGAATCAAAGTCTTGCGGTCCGCCTGTGGCGCGCCTTCTAGGCCCTTCTGTTCCCGCACGGCGGCGACAAACGCGTCAATTGGATTGTGGCTCCATTTGGCGTCCTTGACGACGGGGGGCGTGTTGCGTACCGGCTTCTTGAAAGCCCACCATTGCCGCATTTCGTCGGTGATCTCGCGAGGCGTATAGCCGCCCGGATACGCGGCGGACGCGCCGGGTGCCGGAGCTGCGGCTGCCGCGGTTGCTTTCGGCGCAGCAGTCCATTTCGCGCCCTGGTTAATCCAGTCCTTCACCAGCGCAATCTCTGTGGCGTTCAGAGCCGGCACCGGCGCCATCGGCATGACGGGTGCCTGGAGTCCGGCGATACGGCGATAGAGAGTACTCGCCTCCGCATCGCCAGGAACGATCGCGGGGCCCTTTTCACCACCTTTGAGCATCCCTTCCCGCGTGCTCAAATCCAACTTGGACATTTGCAGCGTCGGTCCGTGGCATTGCCCGCAGCGCTTTAGCGCCGCCTGGACGTCTGCTTCGGAAACCTCCTGCCCTTGCAAGCGCGGACTCAGCCCGAGAACCGCAACACTGGCGATCAAGGCCAACGCTCCGGACACGACTACCTGCCGGTAGCCCTGCTTGATTTTGCAACTGGCTTGGTGCATATCTCGAAACCCTCCCTCAGGGGCGCCCTTACCGCTTGACTGAACTTCAATTCCCCTAGCCACGTCACAAGACGGGCTGCGCCTATGATGATACTACCCGCGTCACTTTCAGTAAGTCCTTTGGAACGTCACAGCAAAGGTGCTGCGATCCCTAGCGGATTCAAAGAAAGTTCTAAGTGAGGCGCTGTAGTAGGTATCCTAGTTTAGATCCAGCGCGTTGTGGCGTGACGCCAATACTACCCGAAGCGACCGATCGCCTTGTGGCCGCCCACAACTGGACCGTCTTTCACCGTACCGGTTTTGGAAGCCAGTTGGTCGATATGATAATTCTGGAAGACGATTCTCGAGGAACATTGACAAGAAAGCGGCGTCCGTTGTCGGCTACCTGATAGCGGGCACGACGCTCAGTTCTTTCCAAACGGATCGGAAATAGCTGTTTTACCGCCCCCGGTTGAAAGACTTCGGAGTCGGTCTTAACTGCCATCGCGTACAGGTTATCGGAGTTCACATAGTACAGTTCTTCGCCATCCTCGCGCCAGGCGGGCTCCATCCCTCCCATGGTCGAGATCTGCCACTTTCCTTCCGCCGGAGGAAAACTCTGAACGTAGACTTCTGACCTGCCAGATTGGTAGGAGGCGTAAGCTACCCATTTCCCGTTGGGTGAAATCCGGGGAGTGTCCATCGCGTACGGCCCCAGCAGCTTGCCTCCTCCCCTGGGAAGTCCCCAAGTGGCCGTGCCCATTTTGAACAGGAGCACGCTCCCGTCAGGCGACCAGGCATAAATGTATTTATTTTCATTGGTATGGAGCAACAACTTGGGCTCCGAACCGCTGGCAATCTCTTTTTCGTAGATGTCCACCACTCCGTCGTGAAATGCGTCAAAGGCGATACGTGTCCCATCCGCGGACCACACGGCATTCGTTTCATCCGCCGTGCCGAACGTAAACCGGGAAAAACCGCCATTCGCAAAATCGTACAACCATAAATCACGCGTTCTGATCTGCGCATCCATCCGGGAAACAATCAGCTTCTTCTGATCCGGGGAGAGCGCGGGGTTGGAATATTCCTCCGACTCACCCACCGAGGCCAAACGTTTTCCGCTGCGATCGAACCATTGCAAGTCAGTCGACCCTGTGTCCACCCTGGTACGGTAAGCCAACACTCCGTCTTGCGAGACGGAAAGAGCTGCACGAGGGTGACCGCCGCCCAGACCGATCAACAGTCGTGACGCAACTACGAAAGGAGTCCCCGTGAGTTCCCTGGTGCTGACGTCAAAAGCCTGCCCCATTAAGTTAGTATCGCGAGGGAAGAGGAGATAGTAAGCCCCTCGCACGCGCGTGTACGCCGCGTTCCCATTCGAATTGGTCAGCCGTTGGCCGTCTCTTGAATCCAGAGACCCGACGTAAATCCCGGAATTCTCCGGCCGTTCACTTTGCACAAAATAAATAAAGTGGCGCCCATCCGGGAGGAACTGCGGCGCTGAGTGGTGGACCTCGTGGTTGGAAGAATTTAAGCGGGTGACCGCCTTGGGAACGCCTCCACTGGCCGCGACCGTGTAGATTTCAGGACGCTCCGTAGTTTCGAAGAGAATCGTGTCATTGGGGCCCCAGGTCCCGGCCGACCGCGCGTCTGGCGTATCGCAAATCGCCTGCGCGGCTCCGCTCTGCACATCCACCTTCTTCAATTTTCCGGAGGCGAAAAAGGCCACCGAGCGGCCATCGGGAGACCAGAAGGCTCCATTCACCAACTCCGTACCGGGGATCACATCGGCCGTTAGCGAACCGAGCGACCGCATCCAAAGCTGCTTGGCTCCGTCCGCGCCTACGCCGATGAAAACGATCCGGTTGCCATCCGGCGAAACTGCGATCGAGTCGGCGTCCGGCGTACTCACCAAGTCCGGGGGGATAATCAAAAAACTGACGGCTCGTTCTTCGCGTGGTGTCGCCCGAAAATACGCCAGCGTAAGGCTCGCTGCGACGATGGTAATCAGCGCGGTAGCGAGCCAGTAGTAGGAAGGAATCCGATCGCGAAAAATGACCGAAGCAACCGGCGGCGGGGGCGCCGAAACCGGTTCCGGAGGTATCCAAACCGGCGGTTCAGGCGGACCGTTCGGACTTACTTCCAGCACCTCGCCCGCGAAGCGGTACCCGTATCGTGGAAGGGTCTCAATCCATTCGATCCCTTCTCCTCCCAGCGCCTTCCGCAAGGCCGAGACCTGAAATGACAGGTTGGCGTCTTCCACAAACGTGTCCGGCCAAAGGGCGGCCATGAGTTCCTTCTTTGCGAAGACCCGGCCACGGCTTTCCACCAGCAGTAGGAGCAGATCGAACGTTTTCGGCGGCATCGTGAGATGTTCGCCATCTCGAGTGAGAAGACGTCTAGCCGTATCTAAACGGAAAGTCCCGAATTCATACACGGCTCCCGTCACATTAGCCATCGTTACTCTGACGCCGGCCCCTTCGGCATTTTAACTCGACCAATTTTACCCAGTGTCCCACTATCTAGCAAGTGCCTTGCGGGGGGGCCTTGCGGGGGGGCGTGAAGCGGAGCCGATCTCGTTGAGAGGTCGCGCCAATAAAAATGGGCGGCATGGCCAAGCCACACCGCCCACCTGTAGGAACTACTGGAGTATCAGAAGGTCAACTTCAGACTCAATCGCAATGTTCGTTGATCGATACCGTCCCGTCCAGTGTTCGCAATCTGCGTTACATTCATGAACGCACTATTTTGGACGTTATTCGCGCTAGTGGTGCTGGTCTGTACTGTGTAGCCAGGCCTCGCATGGTGCACATTGTTTCCAAGGTTAAACATTTCGGCCCGGAAAGCAAAGTTCCATCTCTCCCCGAAAGCGAACTTCTTCTGAACACTTAAGTCGACGTTTATGAGGCCGGGGCCCCGCAACGTAGTCTCGCCGCAATTTCCGAAGCCCGTGGAAGACGGCGCTGC
>JBDTTL010000023.1:0-26120 GCA_039930665.1 Acidobacteriota bacterium | reverse complement strand
CACGGACGAGATTTATGAGCACATCGTCTATGACGGCGTCACCCACATCCCGATCATGACCTTGCCGGGCATGCGCGACCGCACCATCCTTGTGAACAGCCTGAGCAAGACTTATTCGGTGACCGGATGGCGGGTGGGCTGGGTGCTGGCAAGTCCGGATTTGACGGATTCTATCCGCAAGGTGCACGACTTCCTGACCGTGGGGGCCGCGCATCCCTTGCAGATCGCAGGTGTGACAGCCTTGGCGCTGCCCGATGACTACTACACCGGCCTCGCAGAAAAATATCGCGAGCGGCGCGATGCCATGATCGCCATGTTGACGCCCGCCGGCTTCCGCTGCTTCCAGCCGCAAGGCGCATATTACGTGATGACCGATATTTCCAACTTCGGCTTTCCCAACGATACCGCCTTCGCGCGCCACCTGGTCGAGCATGTCGGGATTGCCGCGGTGCCCGGCTCGTGCTTCTTTGCGGATCCCCGGGGCCGCGATCAAATGATTCGTTTCTGTTTTCCGAAGAAGCCGGAAACACTTCACGCCGCGGCCGAGTGCCTGCGAAAACTCAGCGACTGATAGCGGTCGCCGGTTCAGCGACGGAAAAAACCATTGATCTCCGCGAACGGCACCATCCCGTCAAATCCGGAGAAGCTGCCTTCTTTCGCGATGTTTTCAGCAGTGCGCATGAAAGCGGTCCAGGCCGCGCGAGCGAGCGAGGAACCGACGCTGATGCGCCGCACGCCCAAGTCGGCCAGGTTCGCAACCGTGAGCCCGGTGTTTCTGCTCATGAGAAGGTTCACAGGCTGGGGACTCAGCTCCGCGACGAAAGCCTTGATGTCGGCGGACTCATGAAGGCCTGGCGCATACATGACATCGGCCCCTGCTTCGGCATATGCGTGCAGGCGGCGCAACGACTCGCGGAAGGGGTCCGCGTGGTTCACCAGGTAACACTCAGCCCGCGCAGTGAGCAGCACTCCGCTTTGGGAGGCGTCGATAGCGGTGCGCGCGGCGCGGATGCGGTCGACGGCCAGCGGCAATTCAAATAGTGGACTGGCGGCATCGCCGGTCGAATCTTCGATTGACAAACCAGCTACGCCGGTTTCGATGCACAGCCGGACATTGGCGGCGACAGCTTCCGGCTCGCGCGCATAGCCGGATTCGAAATCCGCATTCACCGGCAAGTCCACCGCGGACACGATATCGGCAATATTCGTGAGCATGGCGTCGCGCGGCACGGCGCCATCCGACAGCCCCCGCGAGAACGCGAACCCGCCGCTGGTGGTGGCGAGGGCCTTAAATCCGAGATGCTGCAAATAGCGCGCGGACCCCGCGTCCCAGGGATTGGGAATCACGAAGCATCCGCTCTCATGCAGCTTGCGAAAGGCGGCGCGGCGCGCTGTGTAATCGGTGTTCGACATGTCTAAAGAATCCGATTATTGCAGATTGATGTTGTGCTGTTGAAGGATCGATCCGGTCGCCAATTCAAACGCGGAAACCGCTTCCCCGAGGTCGGATTCGGCGCGGTGCTCCTGGCTGCGCGCGCTGATCATGGTGGTCTGCCGCTGCTGCACGAGGAAAAGCGTCGAGGTGCCGGCGCGGAACTGGCGCTGTTCGCTGTTGTACTGTTCTTCGGCGGATTCGCGCTGAATGCGAGCGGCTTCCCGACGCAACTGGGCGGACTGCATCAACTGCATGGCGTTGCGAACGTCGGCCTCAATGGCCTGCTCCAGTTGCTCGCGCTGATTCTGGATGCGGCGGCCTTGCGCCAGCGCTGTGCTGAGGTTCGCTTCGGCCACGCGGTTGCGGATCGGTAACGAAACCCGCAACTGGACCTGCGTGGTCGGGAAGTTTCCGGACCAGAGGTTGTTAAGAGACTGGCCGTAATCGCCGACCAGCAGCGCGGGTGGGGAGCTGCTACCGCCTGTGGCCAGGTCTATGGGATTGAGCCCTGCATTCGTCGAGAGCACATTCAGGCGATTGATCAGCGGACCGAAGCTGGCCGTGAAAGGATTGGGACCGGATTGGACTACGATGGGTCCCGCGAGACCGTTGCGTGTGTAACTGCCGACCAAATCTACTTGCGGCTTGGTCTGTTCGCGATAGAGGCGAGTGTCCTTGGCGTTAATCTGGCCGGAGATTTCAACCTGGCTGACCTCGGGGCGGTTGGCCAAAGCGTCAGTTACGGCGTCGGCGAGCCTTGTGACAGGAGGGGCGGTATCGGGCGGCGTGAGCGGCACCAGCGCGCTGGCCCACAGGGCGGACCCGCGGCCCTCGAGCATCAGCGTCTTGAGGGCGTTTTCCGCTTGCGTCAGCGCGGTTTGCGCGCTGTAGGCGTTCAACTCGAAATTGGCGAGCTGGGTCTGGGCGGCCACTACATCGATAGGTGCAAGCAGACCTTGTACCTGCTGGCGGCGGTTGCTTTCGTCCTGCATACGCGCGATGTCGACGGAATCGAGCTGCACCTGCAGATTGTTGTAAGCGTAGAACACCTCCCAATAGGCCCGCTCCGTCTGCTCCACAACCTGCATCACACGCAGGCGGAATTGCTGGTCCGAGAGCGCCCGGTTCTTTTGCGCGACGTCAATGGTATGGCGATTCTGGTCGTAGAGAAGATTGCGCCATAGCGGTTGGGTGTACTGGAAGTTCAGCGCCGTAGGATACTGCGGGTTTAGGGTTACGAAGGTGTTGTTGGTGTAGGTTCGCTGCGAAATAAAGTCTATGTGGTAACTGCCGCCCAGCCACGGCGTGAAGCCTGAGAGCGTGGGGTCGGTTTGCCAGTTGCGATTGAGTACCGCGCCGCTGGCGGATCCGCCCAGCGAACTGGCCACCGGATTGACCTGTTTCAAAAATTGGGATACGGCTCCTATGGTGGGATCGTAGAGCCCGCGTGCGCCCGTCAGCGTGTAACTTGAAATTTCGCGATCGATACGCGACGCGACAATGTCCTTGTTGTTGGCCAAGGCCATCGCCAGCGCTTGCTCAAGCGTGATCCGGGCCTCGCCGAAGACGCCGATGCGCGAGGGCAGGCGAAACGGCCTGACCGGTGGAACTAGAGTGGGAGCGTCGAGCGCCGCTGCCGTTTGAGGCTGGGCTGGCCGGGACGGCGCCGTTTGCGCAGGGGCGCTAGAAACCAGCACCGCGGCCAATGCCAACGCTGCAGTAGGGCGGAAGAATAACCAGCGCATCAGGCTCGATCTCCGGTCTCAAAGTGGACGGGCTGTGGAATGTTCGGCAGCGGCCGGCCGCCGGGGACGCGCTTCCGCCCGAAGACCTTGTGGAACAGCGGTAGATTCTTCATATCGTCGAACAAGGAATAAAACACCGGCACAGCGAGCAGCGTCAGCAGTAAGCAGAAAGTCTGGCCGCCGGCTACCAGCGCGCCGATCGAACGGTTGGTGGAGGCTCCATCGCCGGTGGAAATAATCAGCGGCAACATGCCGACCACAAGGGCGGCAGTGGTCATTAAAATGGGCCGCAGACGGTCGCGGTTGGCTTGGATGATGGCCTCGTAACGTTCCAGACCTTTTTCGCGGAGTCCGTTCATGTGATCGATCTGCAGAATCGCGTTCTTCTTCACAATGCCGAACAGCAGCAGCATGCCGAGCGCGGAGAAAACGTTGATGGTCTGGCCGGCCAGCACCAGCGAGAGAATCCCGAAGGGAACGGCCAGCGGCAGTGTCAGCAGAATCGTAAACGGGTGGATGAAGGATTCAAACTGCGCGGCCAGCACGATATACATGAAGATCAGCGTCAGGGCGATCGCGATGCCAAAGTAGTAGGCCGATTGCGCCAGGTTCTTGCTGAACCCGCCCAAAGCCGTGGTGTAAGCGGGGTCCATGTGGATTTGTTTGATCACGTCGTTCACAGTGTCGATCACTTGCTGTTGCGACCCACCCGGCAGCACGTTGGCGCTGATGGTTACCTGGCGCTGGCGGTCCACGCGGCTGATGCTAGAAGGAGCAGAGCCGGTCTTAATGCGGACCACCTGATCGATCGGCACCCAGCCCTGCTTGTTGGTCGAGAAAACAATCAACTGCGAGAGGCCTTCGACGCTGGTGCGATACTTGCGGTCGGCCCGCAGGCGAACATCGTACTCTTCGCCGCCCGAAGGGAAGGAGGAAACCAATTGGCCGGCCACCAGAGTATTGAGCGCGGTGGCGATGTCGGTGACTTTCACGCCCAGATCGTTAGCGCGCTGGCGGTCGATCTCAATCCGCAGCTCGGGCTTGCCGAATACCATCGACATGTCGGGATCGCCGACACCGGGCGTCTTCCGCAGCGTGGCGACGACTTGGGTTCCGTATTCGTTAAGCCTGTCCAGGTCCGGGCCCTTGATGACATATTGAACGTCGGCTTGGCCGCCCCCGCCGCCGCCCGCTTGCAGAACCGCGGTACGCAGATCCGAGGGATAGGCCTTCATCAGATTCCGCGCTCGGGCCATCATTTGTATTTGGGTGAAGTCGCGCTGATCGACGGGCACCAGACGGGTGTAGATCGTCGCCCGGTTCGATGCCGTGGCCACCGAAGCAAATCCGCCCGACGAAGAGCCAATCGTGGTTAGGGTGGCCGTCACGCCAGGTTGCGCGCGCAGATCGCGGGCTATGCGCTCGGCAACGGTAAGCGTGGCGGCAAGCGACGTTCCTTCGGGAGCTTTGACAGTGACCTGGAATTCGCTGCGATCGTCCACCGGCAAAAAGTTCTTGCCTACCAACATGAAAAGCGGGATGGTGCAGAGCGACACCACCACGCACAGCGCCACCATGCTCTTGCGGTGAGCCATCGACCATTCGAGCATCTGCGTGTAGTGCCGGTCCAGGAAGCGGAAGAATCTCGAATCCTTGGATGAGTGATGCGAGCCGCCCTCCTGCCGCGGCGGTATTTTGATGAAGCGCGAGCTTAGCATCGGCGTGAGCGTGAAGGACACCAGCAGTGAGACCGCGATGGCAAACGACGCGGTGAATCCGAAGGAAGACATGAAGCGTCCGGTGATGCCTCCCATGAAACCGATGGGCAGGAACACCGCCAGCAGCGAGAGGGTGGTCGCCATGACGGCGAGTCCGATCTCCTTGGTGCCTTCGATGGCCGCCTGCATCGGAGGCATGCCCTTCTCCTCCATGAAGCGGTAAATGTTTTCGAGCACAATAATGGCGTCATCGATGACGATGCCGACCATTAACGTCAGCGCCAGCATGGTGATCTGATTCAAGTCCAGTTTCATGGCCGCCATTAAGCCAAAAGCAGAAACGATGGAAGTGGGAATCGCTACCGCCGAGATCAAAGTGGTGCGAATGTTGGCCAGAAAAATATAAATAATGATCGCAGCCAGGATGCTGCCCTCCACCAGATGCGCTTCGAGTGAGTGCACAGCGCCCTTGATGAACACGGACTGATCGTTGATGATTTGAATCGTGAGATCTTTGGGAAGCGTGGCTTGAATTTGTTGCAGCCGCGCCTTGACGGCATCGGCAGTAGCCACGGTGTTTTCACCCGACTGCTTGGCAACCACCAGCGTGACCGCGGGATTGCCATTCAGGCGCGCGGCGGTGACGGGTTCTTCCTCGGAGTCCTCGGCGTGGCCGATATCGCGGATCTTGACCACGTAGGAACCGCGGCGCACTACGGCAATCTCGTCAAACTGGGCGGGATCGACCAGGCGCCCCAGTGTGCGGACCGAAAGCTCTTTTTCACCGGCATTAACGCTACCCGCGGGAAGCTCGACATTTTGCTCGCGCAGGGCTTTGGCAACGTCGGCAACGGCGACATTATATGCACGCATCTTTTCCGGGTCCACCCAAACTCGGATTTCGCGCTTGAGGCCGCCGACAAGAGTAATCTGGCCCACGCCGGAGATATTTTCAAGCAGGGGTTTGATCCGCTTGTCGGCTATTTCGGTGACTTCACGCAGCGGCCGCGGCGAAGATATCACCATCTGCATAATGGGTTGCGCATCCGGATCGATCTTCTGCACAACCGGCGCCTTGGCGGTTTCCGGCAATTGCGGTACCACCCGGCTGACCTTGTCGCGCACTTCCTGAGCAGCCACGTCGCCGCTCTTATCGAGCGTGAAATTGATGACTACGGTGGAATTTCCCTCGATCGAAGTCGACGACATGGTATCGATTCCGCTGGTGGTATTGACGGCGTCTTCGATGCGCTTGGTGATATCGGTTTCAATCTCTTCGGCCGAGGCGCCGGGATTGGCGACGCTCACAATAATGGTGGGTAGATCGATTTTTGGAAACAGATCGACGCCCAGAGTGAAGAATGAGAAAACGCCCACTACCATCAGCGCGACGATTAACATGGTGGCGAATACCGGGCGTTTGACGCACAGAGCGGCTAGAGCATGCATGACTTAGCGTCCTTTCGTTCCAGTCTTCGTTCCGGTAGGCGCGGGCGTGGCTTGCGAAGCGCCTGCGGTGGGCACGGTTTTCACTACCAGTCCATCGAACAGGTCGGCGAGATGGTCGGTTGCAATCACAGCGCCGGGAGAAAGCCCCGACAGAATTTGCACGCTGTCGTTGCGTGTCGCGCCCAACTGTACCACCGCCACTCGCGCGCGGCCATCGCGAATAAAATAGACTTGGGACGAGTTGGTAGTGGGGTCCGTGATCACGGAGTCGCGCGGCACGAACAGACCCATGGTGTCGCCCGCCAGCAGAATGCGCGCGGTCGCGAACATTCCCGGCTTTAGAGCAATATCCGAGTTGGGAAACTCCGCGATCACAGTGATGGTGCGGGAACTGGGATCGACCGCTGGATTGATGGCCGTCACACGCCCTTGAAAGGTGCGGCCCGGGTAGCCGGGAACCATGGCCTCCACCGCCACGCTTAACTTTATATCCGGCGAGTTGACTTCGGGCACCTGCAATTCCAGACGGATGGGCGTGATGCGCAGCAAGGTGGCGATCTTGGATGTCACGCCGACGTATTGGCCGGCAGCAATCGGCCGGGCACTGATGTAACCGGCGAACGGCGCATGGACGATTGTATCCGCCACCGCCTTGCGGGCCATCGCACCCTGCGCCTCGATTCCCGCGAGCGACGCCTGGGCGGAAACGGTTCCATGGAAGTTCTGCCGCGCGGCGTTGAGAGTGGCTTCATACTGCTGGCGGGCGGCATTGGCCTGGGCCTGCGCGGTATCGGCCTGGGTACGAAATTTATCGTACGCGCTTTGCGAAACGTCGCCGGTCTTGAGCAGATTCGCGTAGCGTTGGGCGTCGGCTTCGGCCAGACGCGCCTGGGCGGCTGCGGAATCGGCATTGGCCTTCGCGGAAAGCACCTCGGGAACAGTGTCGGCATTGAACTGCTCGCCCTGGGCCAGACCGATCCGCGACTGTGCCTGGCGCAACCCGGCTTCGGCCTGCTGTTCCGCGGCTTCGGCCTGATCGAGCCGCAGCTTGGCGTCGCGGTCTTCCAGACGCGCGATCACCTGTCCTTGCTGAACGAAGTCGCCGACGTCTACCGGGGTTTGGATGACTTTGCCGCCGGTTTCCGGCGCTACATCGGAAATCTCTTTTGCCACGAAACTGCCGGTGACTCGGACGGAAGCTTCCACCGCCACATTTTCAGCGGGCACGACGGCCACGGTGAGAGTTGCCCCGGTTGGCGCCGACGATGCTGCGGCATTATCCGCCAGCGTAGTTTTTGGGCCGCCGCAACCTACTGACAATACAATTGGCAGCGCCAAAAGCAGAGTGCCTAGCGCGCGATAAGTCGCCGTGCGGCCGGGCGCGCAGCCCCTTCCAAAAAAATTAGGTCGTCGCATGAGTCCCCTTCCCGTTCTTCCTGTTATTACGCAGACGGGCCGCCGAAGGTTCGGTGAGTCCGTTCAAAATAAATCCGACCAGTTGTTTTACCGCCATCTCATCCGTGGCAGCGGACTTCTTCAGCCCGAAGATGTATTTGCCGGTCGCGCAATGCACTGCCGTTCCCACTGCAAAAGTCAGCATCAGATCGGGATCGCCGGCGCGAAATGCTCCTTCTGCCTGCCGCAAGAGCACATAACGCCGCAAAAAATCGCGGACAGTGGCTCCTAAACGTTTGTGAAACAAACTCGCCACCAGATGGCCCTCAAGCATGGCGTACAGGATCAAGCGGTGAAAGGCGGGATCTTCCCGGAACGAGGTAAAAATCGCGCGCACGATGGTCGACAGCACGCCCGCGTCATCCCGCAGCGCGGCGTATTTCTCCATCTGTTGCATTAATCTTTTGCCGCCGTTCTGATTCGCCTTCATGTCGAGGATGGCGTGGTAGAGATCGTCCTTGGTGGCGAAATGGCGAAACAAGATTGCCTCGCTGACCCCGGCGGCGGCGGCGATGTCCTTGGTCTTGGTGCCGCCGAAGCCGTTGCGCGCGACGCAATCGATGGCGCTGCGCAGGAGTTGCCGATGGCGGTCGTCCGCGGGCATACGGCTCTTGCGGGCAACGGCAGACGGAGAGGAAACCGGGGCAGGAACGTTCATAAGTAAGTGCTCACTCACAAATGTAGCACACCAGCCGCCGCCGCGGGGCGGCATCCTGCAAGTTTGTTGGATCGGATAGTCGGCATGGAAAGAAGCTCTTGCAGCGATCCTCACGCAGCTTGCGCCGGCGTTGAAGACTCACTCGGTGAACGCGGGCTGGAGATCGACGATTGCCGCTTGCAGCCCGGCAAAAACTCCAGTCCCACGGCTCGCCGGAAGAGGGAGTTGTTAGCATGGGCTGATGACCAAGCTCTTGGAGTTTGACAACGTTTCGGTGGAGCGCGAGGGGACCATGGCGCTGCGGAACGTAACTTTTTCGATCGAAGACGGCGACCACGTGGCGATTTTGGGTCCGAACGGCAGCGGCAAATCGACTCTGCTCAAGACCGTGACGCGCGAATGTTATCCGCGCTACCCAAACGAAAGCCGGGTGCGCATCTGGGGCGAAGAAGTCTGGACCCTGTTCGAACTGCGAGCGACACTGGGAATCGTGACCAACGATCTGGTGGCCACCTGCACCAAACCGTATTCGGCAATGGAGACGGTGCTCAGCGCGTTTTTCGGATCGATCGGAATCTGGCCCAATCATCATGTGACGGCGGCGATGGAAATCAGGGCGCGCGAAGTGCTGGAATTCTTCGAGGTCGCGCACCTGGCGGACCGGCTGATGACGGAACTGTCGAGCGGCGAGGCGCGGCGCGTGGTGTTTGCGCGAGCTCTGGCCCACAATCCGAGGGCGCTGGTGCTCGACGAGCCTACTAACAGCCTGGACATTCGCGCGCAAAGAGAGGTGCGGGATGCCATGCGCAAACTGGCGCATAACGGAGTGACGGTGATCGTGGTGACTCATCACCTCCCCGATATTGTTCCGGAAATCGGGCGCGTGGTGGCGTTGAAGAACGGCAGAATTTTTTTCGATGGCAAAAAAGAAGGGCTTCTCACGGCCGCCAAAATGGAAGAGTTGTTCGAGACGCCGGTAGGTGTGGAAGAAACGCGAGGCTGTTACAACATGGCGCTAGTGAGTTAAAACGCCGGGACCGCCGCGCGCCAGCAACGGCCCCGTATGAAAAAGTTAGCGGCGGCGTCCGTGATAACGGCCTCCGTAGAAGCCGCCGAAACCGATTCCGATGCTGGGCCCGTAGTAATAGGGATAGCCATAATAGGGACCCCAACCCGGACCATAGACGGGATAGCCTGCCCCATAGTAAGGCCGAGTCCGTGGGCGCGGACCCACTGGGCGAGGCTGCTCCGCTTGATAATCGCCAGGTCCGACGTAGCGGAAAGCCTGGGGTGCGCGTTCGGTGGAAACCACGATTGGGTTCTCAACCCGGAAAGTGAGAACCTGTTCCGGGGAAATGTAGGTCGCGTGTCCGCGGGTCAGCAGCACTCCGATAATTCCGGCAGCCGCTCCGGCGCCGGCGCCGATGGCCGCGCCCTCGCCCGTTTCATGCCTTCCCGCCGCCCCTGCGCCGATGATCGCGCCAATGCCGGTGGCAGCGCCAATCCCAACCGCGTCGCGACCTTCAGACGTTCGCCCGTTCCGGTTCACCAATGACGTATGGAGCGGGGCCTGATCGCCGTCTACCAGCGTCAGGTCGGTAAGTTCCACGCCCAGCCGCGACGTGCCTGAAATGCGCCCGGCTTTCTGCGCATCTGAAACCCGTCCCTGGATCGACTGGCCGCGATCTGCGACCACGACGCCGTTGACGACGATGGGATTCACCAGGGTGGCGGAAAAAGCGTCGCCAGGCTGGTTGTGGTCCGAAGAAAGCAATTGATTCACGCGCACCGTCAGGAATGTTCCCGGCGCAATCGTCAGCTGCGGCGGTACATTCGCGGCGGGCGGCGGACCGGGCTGCGCGTAGCGTGGATCGCCGTACCGCTGGTTGGAAGCCAGACCCAGCCGTCGCCAACCTTGGTTATCTTGTGCGCCTTGAAATCCGCGATCGCCGCGATCTTGGGGACCCTCGCCTTGGGGGCCAGCTTGGTCCTGCGTCGAAAATTGCGGGGGCGGCGGTGCGTCATCTTGCGCCACAGCGATTCCCGATGCTGTGATAAAAGTTACCAGGAGTCCAATTTTTACCGCACGAATCATTCTCATAAAAAGCCTCTTCCCTTTTTCTTAGGCATCCGGAGTACCAAATTAGAAGGTCTGTTAAGCGGAAGAAAAGACTAGGTCCCACAAGGCCGGAGGTTGTCCGAAAACCACCGCGCCCGGTGGTTTTCAACCAGTCATAGACCGTTGGCCTGTATCGTGCTAACGTAGTGCCTAAATGTGGAATAAAGAACAGCAACCCTCACCTTCTTCCCAGCCCGTCGCGCATCCCCCTGCCTCCTCAGTGGCGCCAACAACAGCGAGCAGCCACCCAGCCGGGGGGGTCGGCGCCGTTACGGTGATCGGCGAGACTCTGCGCGTTCAAGGGAACCTCACCAGCAACGAGGAAATCGTTGTGAACGGAGAACTCAGCGGCCAATTGCAGATGAATCACCGTTTGACTATTGGCGCCAAGGGCAAAGTAGACGCAGGCGTGCAGGCGAGGGAAGTGATCATCGCCGGGTCTGTGAAAGGAAACGTCGACGCGGCCGAGCGGATCACGCTGCGCGCCGGGGCCAACCTGGTGGGCGACGTGAAAACTGCCGGTATCGTGATCGAGGACGGGGCATACTTCAAGGGCGGAATCGATATTACGCGCCCCGCCGCGCCGCGATAAAAACTTCGGCTGTAACCGGCGAATCACGGGACGCGCCCCTTTCTTGTGCGAGGTTTGCAAGAATCGCGCCGTATTTTGCTAAACTAAAGATTCCCCGTCCGCTAGATGCAGCCCACTCCTAAGCACCGCGTCCTTTTTATCGATTGGCTTCGCGGGCTCGCGGCCGTGATCATGCTGCAGGGGCATACCTTCGACGCTTTTATGCGTCCCGCGGATCGCACCGGCGCCTGGTTCACTTTTTCGCAGTTCATCGGTGGCGAAGCTGCGGCCATTTTTCTTTTTTTGACCGGCGCTACCTACGGAATGGGTATGAACCGGCGGGAACACATGCCGCCGGGAGCACGCGTGCTGCAAGCGCTGAAGCGGGCGCGATTCCTGTTTATCCTGGCGCTTCTTTTCCGCCTCCAGGGTTGGATTTTCGCTTGGGGCAGCAGCCCTTGGACCGATCTCCTGAGGGTGGACATCCTCAATGTCATGGGCGCGACTGCCGCACTGATCGCTTTGCTGGCGCTAGTGAGCGGCATGGATCGCGTGCGCTGGGCGGTGCTGGCCGGTACCGCGATCGCTGTGCTGTCGCCGGTGATGTCGACGCTGAATCTTCAGGCGATTCCTGGTCCGCTGCGCGACTACTTGGTTCCGAGTGCCGATACCTTCAGCATCTTCCCGTGGGGCGCATTCCTGGCTTTCGGCGTCGGCGTTGGAAGCATGATCCCCTTGGTGGACCGCGGGTCATGGAACCGGGTAATGCAGTGGGCGGCGCTGCTGGGCTTCGCCTTGCTGTTCGGCGGCCGTTATTTCGCCGACCTCCCGTTTAGCTTGTATGCGCATTCTGAGTTCTGGTTGAACAGCCCGGCGCTGGTGGCGTGCAAGCTGGGAATTGCGCTCCTGTTGGGCTCCTTTGCGTACCTCTGGTGCGACCATCTTGCAGCAGGTCGTTGGAGCTGGGTGCGGCAACTGGGCACAACGTCTCTGCTGGTTTACTGGGTGCACGTAGACTTGGAGTACGGTCCGTTTTTCGCGAAGTTCCGGCAGCAGATGAGCGTGCCCATGGTGCTGGCGGCTGTCGCGATCATGATCCTGGCTATGTTGGGACTCAGCGTCGCATTCACGCGCTTCAAGGGAAGGCTGCGTGCCAAGGGCGAGCACGTGCCGGTGGTCGAATTCCCTCTGCGAAACGAAGCTCAGCGCAAGCGGGCCTAGCCGGGCCCACTCGACTCTTGCCTGCGAAAGCCTCTGTTATTCCCGGCGGAAGCCTCTGTTATTCTTGGATGAAGCAATGAAGAGGAATCGGCATGAAGTATAGCGTCGTCGTTCCGTTCTACAACGAGCAGGAAAGCGTCATTCAACTTTACCGTGACGTCAAAGATGTCATGGAGGCTACCTGCGACGACTTTGAATTTATATTCGTCGACGATGGCAGTCGGGATGACACCTTCTCACTGCTCGGCAAAGTGGCGGATAACGATGACCGGGTCACCGTCGTGCGGCTACAACGAAATTACGGCAAGACCGAGGCGCTCGTGGCCGGATTCGATCACGCCAGCGGCGATTACATCATCGTGATGGACGGCGACCTCCAGCACAATCCAAATGAAATCCCGCTGTTCATTCAAAAGCTTGAAGAAGGCTACGACGTTGTTTGCGGATGCCGTGTGGACCGCCCGGGCGATAGCCTTCTGTTCAAACGGATCCCGTCGCGAATCGGCAACACGCTTATGGCGAAACTCACCGGCGTGCCGATCCACGATTTCGTCAGCGGATTCAAAGCCTACCGCACCAAGTTGATTCGCGAGATCCCGCTTTACGGCGAGTTGCAGCGTTTTATCCCGGCGCTTGCGGTCGCCTATGGTGCGCGCATTTGCGAGATACCGATTCGCATCGTGGAGCGCCCTCACGGAAAGTCGCACTTCGGGTTCCGGCGTGCGATTCCATTCATGTTCGACGTCGTCACAATCCCGTTCCTTTTGCGCTACGTTTCACGCCCGATGCACTTTTTCGGCGGCATCGGACTGATAAGTATGGCGGCCGGCGGAACTCTTTCAGCCGGGCTGGTGGTGAGGATGCTGCGCGGCGTCAATATCCTGAATGAGCACGGCCCGCTTATGTTCTTTACCACCGTTCTACTGCTGGCCGGCCTTCTATTGGTCTGCTTCGGTCTAATCGGCGAGATGCTGGTTCGCCATCATCATCAAAGATCAGAGGCTCTGCGCGACTCGGAAGTTCTGCGGATCACCAGGCGCAACAGAGATCGCTGAATTCAATCGTGTGCGGCATTGCTGGCTTTACAACTAAGACTTTTCGCGCGGATGACGACCGGATTTGCCGCGCGGTTTCCTGCCTGATTCATCGGGGTCCCGACCAACAAGGTACTTTCCAATCGGACAACGTATCTCTAGGAGCGGTCCGTCTTCGTGTGATCGACATCCAGGGAGGGGACCAGCCCATCACCAGCGAAGATGGCGACACCACCATCGTATACAACGGAGAAATCTACAACCACGCGGAATTGCGCGATGAGCTTGTCTCCTTGGGACACCGATTCCACAGTCATTGCGATACAGAGGTACTGCTGGAGGCTTTTCGCGAGTGGGATATCGATTGCTTTCGGCGGGTGCGCGGTATGTTTGCCGTGGCGCTTTGGTCCGAATCGCGGAAGCGTCTGGTGCTGGCCCGCGATCGCATTGGGATCAAGCCACTCTACTACTATCGCCTCGGGGAAGATCTGCTGTTTGGTTCGGAGCTGAAAGCCATTCTGCTTCATCCCGAAGTTCCGCGGCGGCTGAACTTGACGGGGCTCGGATTCTATCTGTCTTTGAACTACGTGCCGTGTCCGCATACGCTGGTAGAAGGCGTTAATAAACTGCCTCCCGGACATTGGATGGAATGGGTGGACGGCCGCGTCGAATCCGGCGCTTACTGGCAACTCCGCCTCGACCCGCAGCAAAGTTGGACGTTAGACTCGGCAAAGGAAGCGCTCGAAGGCCACCTCCGGCAGTCCGTCAAAGAACATCTCATTTCGGATGTCCCCTTGGGCGTGTGGGCCAGCGGCGGTCTCGATTCCTCCACACTGCTTCACTACGCCGCTGAACAGACCTCCTCCCGCCTGAAAACGTTCTCGGTATCGTTCCAGGGCCATAGCTTCGATGAAACGCGCTTTTTCCGGGAAGTTGCTCAGGCCTACGATACCGATCACTGCGAACTGGATCTCAACCCGACGCTCGCGCTGACAGACGCAATCGAAGAGTCAGCCTATTATTCCGACGAACCGACGGCAGATGCGGGATCCGTGCCCTTGTGGTTCCTATCGAAGGCCACTCGAGAACACGTCACCGTTGTCCTGAGCGGCGAAGGCGCCGACGAGCTTTTTGGCGGCTACCTTACTTATCGAGCGGATCGTATCGCGACTTGGTTACGGCTCATCCCCGCCCCGCTGAGCCACTTGATGCTCGGAGCGCTCCAGCTTTTGCCTGTCTCTAACGACAAGATCAGCCTGGAGTATAAAGCCAAGCGCTTGATGCGCGGATCGCTGCTCTCAGCCGATGAAGCGCACTGCTACTGGAACGGCACGTTCTCGAGCGCGGAGCGAAAAGCGCTATGCCCTGCTGCCTCCAGCAGCCGCATCAGTGATCTTTACCGAGAGGGCCAAGGTTCCGAGCTGCGTGGCCTCAGCCGCTATCTTTGGTTTGACCAGCAGTATTTCCTAACCGACGACATCCTCATGAAGTCCGATCGCATGAGCATGGCTCACGCTCTGGAGCTGCGGCCAGCGTTCCTCGACCATCGCATCGTCGAGTTCGCCGCTTCCCTGCCGGACCATCTAAAAATACATGGGTCGAACCAGAAGTACGTGCTGCGTGAGCTGATGCGCGGCAAGCTGCCCGATTCCGTACTCAAACGCAAGAAGGAGGGCTTCGATATTCCGACCCACGCATGGCTGCGAGGTCCGCTTCGCTCTCTGCTGCTGGATACCTTGAGCGACGACGCGGTCTCCCGCTCCCAACTGTTTTCGCCCGAAGGCGTCCGGCAGCTCATCGACGCCCATCTGGAACGCCGCGAAAACTTCGGCTATCATTTATGGGGTTTGATGACACTCTTTCTGTGGATGAAACGTTGGGATGTCTCTGTCGAAAGCGCGGAGCCTAGAGAGGCGGCGCTGTTAGCTTGAGAAAAACTTCCGTTCTACTCGGCAGGCATGCCGAGCTTGTAGTTCTTCTCATCGCAACCGTTATTTTCCTTTCCGCCATCGTAAGTCCCCCGTCTCTCATGGACGATGTGGATGCATTCCAGGCGCAGATGGCCAGCAATATGTACCATTCGGGCGATTGGGTCACGGCCCGCATGGGTGGCGTTCTGTATTTCGACAAAGCCCCCTTCAAGTATTGGGTGACGGTCATACTTTACTACCTGCTCGGTGTACACGACTGGGTCGCGCGCATCCCGTCAGCACTCTCGGCGATCCTTCTAACCTGGCTGGTCATGCGCTTCGGCCGCTGGGCGATCAGCAGGGAGGCGGGAATTTATTCTGGCCTCGTCATTTGCACCTGCATCGGGCTTTTCTTATTCACCCGCATCATTATTCCGGACGTGATGTTGACGCTGATGATTGCCCTTGGTCTCTGGGCTTTCCTTCGGGCACAGGACGAAGAGGAGCCTCGATCCCTACTGTGGGCCTCGATCATGGCCGCGTCGTTGGCGGTGGGCGTGTTAGTCAAAGGCTTCATTGCGCTGGTGCTCGCCGGTGTTACGGTCTTCCTATATCTTCTGGTGTCCCAACGTCTGCTTCGGCGAGAGACCTGGAGACGAATGCACCTGCTGACGGGCTCGCTCCTGTTTTTGCTCATTGCCGCTCCCTGGCACATTCTCGCGATCCTCCACAACCCGCCTTACTTGAATTTTTCGATGCATGGAGGGCCAGGCGAATACCGCGGGTTCTTCTGGTTCTATTTCATTAACGAGCAAGTCCTGCGCTTCCTCAATATGCGCTATCCGCGGGACTACGACACCGTTCCCCGATTTCTTTTTTGGTCTTTCCACCTGCTTTGGCTTTTTCCATGGAGTGTGTATCTTCCTAATGTGGTCCGATTGAACTTCCGGCCGGTCGACCGCGCGGGCCGCGCCACACTATTTGCACTGTGCTGGTGCGCGGCCGTTTTGTCGTTCTTCTCGTTTTCCACGACGCAGGAATATTACTCGATGCCGCTCTACCCGGCGGCTGCATTCCTGATCGGCGCGGGCATGGCGCTTGAGGGAGGCGCAATCCGCATCGGCAGCAGAATCGTCTCCGTGATCGCCTCACTGGGAGCCGTTACAATCATTTGGGTCCTGATCGTTACACGAGGGCTACCTTCGCCAGGCGACATTTCGGTTGCTCTAACGCAGCACCGCGCCTTGTATAAGCTGTCGCTGGGCCATATGGGCGACCTGACGCTGGATGCTTGCGCCTACTTGCGCCTCCCCTTGATCGTCGCCGGTATCGCCTGCCTGGTCGGAGCCTTCGGCGCTTGGTTCCTGCGCGGTGCGCGGGCGTTTCTTGCGATCACGGCAATGATGGTGATCTTTTTTCAGGCGACCCGTCTGGCGCTGGTAGTGTTCGATCCCTATATGTCTTCGCGGCCCCTCGCCGACGCTCTGGATCGTCTGCCCCAAGGTGAGGTGATCATTGAAGGCGACTACAATTCGCGTTCGTCAATCTCGTTCTACCATCAAGACCATGCTCTGATCCTGAACGGGCGTTATTTTGTTCTCGAATACGGTTCGTACGCTCCCGACGCACCCAAAGTCTTCATCGACGATAAAGACTTTCTGGAAGCGTGGAAGCGGCCCGACCTTTACTATCTCGTGACCACCAATGACGCCCTGGCCCGGATTAAGACCTTGGCAAAGGATCTGCCGATGTATGAGATCGCCTCCGCGGGGGGCAAGACGATCCTGTCGAATCGGCCGGCCCAGCCATAACGTTCGGACCCGCGACGACGACGCCCCGAAATGTTAAGATTCCTTCATGCCGAGCTACAAGTTTAGAGTCAATGGGCGCCCGGTCGATGTCGATTCCTGGGACCCCAACCAACCGCTGCTCTACCTGTTGCGCAACACGCTGGGGCTGCATGGAGCGAAGTTCGGCTGCGGCCTCGGCCAGTGCGGCGCATGCACCGTGCTGGTGGACGGGAAAGCCGTGCGGGCTTGCACCCTTCCCGTCAGGCAGGTGGCGGGCCGCGCGGTCACCACCATCGAAGGTCTGGGTACGCCGGAAAGCCCGCACCCGGTCCAGGCCGCCTTCATCGCCGAACAGGCGTCGCAGTGCGGTTACTGCACCAACGGCATGGTGATGACGGCCAAAGCTCTGCTTGACGCGACGCCCCATCCGACGCTCGATCAAGTCAAGACCGGGCTCGCCGGCAATCTATGCCGCTGCGGCACGCACACCCGCATTATGAACGCCGTGATGCGCGTCGGGAAGGCATGAGGACCGAAGCCATGAAAACTATTACTAGTCTTTCGCGCCGCGGTCTTCTCAAATCCGGAGGCGCACTTATCGTCAGCTTCACGTTGGACTCGTTGATCCCGGCCGGCAGCTTTGCGCAGGACCGCCCTTCCGCCGCAGGCCGCGAAGAGCATCCTTCGGGTTCCCCTCAGGCAGTCGATAGCTTCCTTGCGATCCATGCCGATGGCTCGGTAACCATCTACACCAGTCACGTCGATGTAGGCACTGGAATCGCCACGGCCTTTCGTCAAATCGCGGCGGAGGAACTTGGCATTCCGGTGGAGCGGTTCACGGTTATCGAAGGCGATACCGCCACGACGCCCAACCACGGCGGGACGGGCGGAAGCTCGGGCGTACCTCGCGGCGCGGCCGACATTCGCCGGGTCGCGGCAACTGCCCGCCTCGCACTTCTCGATCTGGGAGCCAAGCAATTAAACCTGCCGGCGTCGGAACTGACGATCACCGCGGGCGAAGTCCGCCCCGTGAAAGGCGGGCAGAGTGTCAGCGTAGCGAGTCTGATCGGGGGCAAACGCTTCCTGCTCCCGGTAAACGACAAGGCTCCGCTCAAAGATCCCGCGACCTACAGCATCGTGGGCAAGCCGATTCTTCGCGCCGAAGTTCCGGCGAAATGTACCGGCCGTATGGTTTATCTGCAGGACTTCACGGTGCCCGGCATGCTCCATGGGCGCGTGGTTCGTCCCCCGTCCATGGGAGCGAAACTGCTGTCCGTCGATGAGTCCTCGATCAAAGCTCTTCCCGGCGTCCGCCTGGTGCGCATGGAAAGCTTTCTCGGCGTGGTGGCCGCGGACGAGTGGGCCGCCATCCGCGCCGCGCGCGAAATCAAAGCGACCTGGAGCGAATGGCAGGGGCTTCCCGGCAGTGAGGATCTGGAGGGTTATCTGCGCAACGGCGCGATCGAGCGCGATCAAGCAGTAGCGAATCGAGGCGACGTTGGGGCCGCTCTTCCCACGGCTGCGAAACAACTTTCCGCCACCTACTACTGGCCCTTCCAGAGTCACGCTTCGCTGGGCCCCTCCTGCGCCGTGGCCGACGTGAAGGAAGCGGGAACCACCGTCTGGTCAACCAGCCAGAATTCGTTCGGCCTGCGAAGCAATCTGGCGAAAGTGTTCGCCATCCCGCAGGACAAGGTGCGCGTGGTCTACATGGAGGGCTCCGGCTCCTATGGCACCAACGGGGGCAACGATGCGGCCGCGGACGCGGTGCTACTTTCGCGGGCCGTCGGCCAGCCGGTGCGCGTGCAATGGATGCGGCAGGACGAACACGGCTGGGATCCGAAAGGTCCCGTGCAGCTTCTCGACGTACGCGGCGGCCTCGACAGCAGCGGAAATATCGTGGCCTGGGAAACTCAAATGTGGTTGCCGGGCGGACCGTCCGGGGACCGCGCCCTGGTCGGCCCCGAATCTGCCGGAATGACACAGGAGCACGGCCAAGGCGCTGGGCTCATGACGATGAATGCCGATCCACCTTATGCGGTGGCGAATGTGCGCGTGACGGCACACAATCTGAAGGAAACTCCTTTACGCCTTTCGAACTTGCGCGCGCCCGGCAAGATTGCCAATGTTTTCGCGGTGGAAGCCTTCACCGACGAGTTGGCGGCGGCGGCAGGAATGGACGCGGTGGTCTTCCGGCGGCGCGGCCTGAGCGATCCCCGGGCCCTTGCGGTACTCGATCGTGCAACCGCGATGATGGATTGGCAGGCACGGGTTTCGCCCAACCTGCGGGCGGCGGAGGGCAACCTTCTGGTCGGCCGTGGCATGGCCTATATGCGCTATAAGCAGGCTGAAAATTACGTGGCGCTCGGGATGGAAGTGGCCGTCGACCGCGCCACGGGCAAGATCACCGTCCGGCGCGTCGTGTGCGCCCACGAGTGCGGACTTATTGTGAACCCGGACGGCCTCCGCAATCAGGTCGAAGGGAATATCATGCAAACTCTCAGCCGCACGCTGCACGAAGAGGTGCAGTTCAATCGGTCGCGGGTCACCAGTGTCGACTGGAACAGCTATCCGCTCCTCACCTTCCCGGAGGCGCCCGCGATTCAAGTTGCGCTCATCGATCGGCCGGATCAACCCGCATACGGCGCCGGAGAAGCGGCTGCCGCGCCCGTCGCCGCCGCGCTCTCCAACGCCATTTTCGATGCGACCGGAGTCAGGCTGCGGACAGTGCCCTTTACCGCGGCACGCGTCAAGGCGGCACTCGCAAAAGCGTAACGCCAGCCGGCGAGTGTAGAGCACATTCACTGGCCAAACATACTATCCTGGTTCTCTCTGGAGGACCATGATGTTACATGTGGGTCGGAAGAGATTTGTTCTGGTAGCCTGTGTGGCCTTGCTCGCCGCGTTTGGAGACGTGGCGCACGCCCAGCAGACCAAATACCCCCACCCAAGCGCACTCCCCAATCCGTATCGTCTGGCCGAAGGTTGGCCAACTCTTCCCGGAAGTATGAATGAAGGCCACTGGGGAGAAGTCATCCGGGTACATGTCGCGCGCGACGGCAACATCTGGGTGTTTCAGCGCTGCTTCAACACGGTGCCGCCCGGCCACGCCACCTGCATCGGGCGCGGCGATTCTAATCCGCCGATTTTGCAATTCGATCCGTCGGGTAAACTCCTGAAGAGTTTTGGTGTGGGACTGTTCGCTTACCCTCACGCCTTCACGATGGATGGAGATGGGAACCTATGGGCCAGTGACGTCAACGATGAGGCGACCGTGCTCGGCATGTCCGCCAAAAATGCGGCAGGCGTTGTCATGGGCCAGGAGGTTCTCAAATTGAGCCCATCCGGCAAGGTTCTGATGATGCTTGGCAAGGAGGGCGTATCGGGGAACGGCCCCGATACCTTCGACCGTCCGACTGGAGTCGCGGTGGCGCCCAACGGCGACATCTTTGTAACCGATGGCCATGCACCCAACCAGCACAACTCCGCGCGCGTCGTGAAGTTTTCCAAGGAAGGCCGGTTTCTCAAGACGTGGGGACACAAAGGAGCCGCGCCCGGCGATTTCGACGAGCCTCACGACATCTTCATTGGAGGTTCGCAAGGCCGTGTATATGTCGCCGATCGGAAGAACCGGCGGATTCAGGTCTTCGATCAGGAAGGAAAATTCATCGCAGCGTGGAAGCAATTTGGTCAGCCGAGCTCGGTGTTTGTGGGCCGCGACGACACCATTTATGTAGGCGCTTCCTTTCCCGATCCCAAAGCCAAGAAAGGCGAGTTGAGAGGCATTGCGGTGGGGAATGCCAAAGACGGCTCGCTCAAGGCCTTCATCCCCGACCCCGCGGACCCCGACAAATTGGATGTCGGGACTACCGCTTCAGGCATCGCGGCGGATGACGCCGGCTCCATCTACGCCGCGGACGTGGCCGCTCACAATCTGCGGAAGTACGTCAAGGTCAAGTAAGAGAACGTCTCCATCACCCGAAACGTCCGGTCGAGCCTCGCCCGCGAGATAAGCCCGCCGCCGTGTGAAAATAGGCGTGAAACAATTTAACTGAAAGGAAGCGTGGCACGAAAGTGAACGACAGCCTACGAAATGAACCACAAATTTCCAAAAGCCAGGGTGCCTTTTCCTTGGTGTGTGGGGTCGAGGTTAACATCCGTGCAAAGCCTGAGAATATCTGGAGGCTCCTGACCGATGCAAAAGACTTCCCGCGGTGGAATTCCACGGTAACCCGGATAGAAGGTCGGATCGACAATGGCGAAACAATACGTTTGCACGTCCCCGGCACCGAACGCACCTTCACTCCAAAAATATCAGGCTTCGTTCCCTGTGAGCGCATGACATGGTCGGGCGGATTCGCTCCCCTGTTTAAAGGGGTGCGAAAGTTCGAACTGCGGCCGCGCAAGGACGGCTCGACAGATTTCGCGATGGAGGAGCGATTCTCGGGTCTTATGCTGCCTCTGGCCAGGCGCTCGCTACCCGACTTTGGAGCGGTGTTTGAGCGTTACGCCAGCGATCTGAAACGCGAGGCGGAACAAACTGGCTCTTAAGCGGGAACTGACGGAATTACGC
Source organism: Acidobacteriota bacterium (assembly GCA_039930665.1). GTDB lineage: Bacteria > Acidobacteriota > Terriglobia > Bryobacterales > Bryobacteraceae > Palsa-187. The sequence goes on along the minus strand of JBDTTL010000023.1, from coordinate 4,442 downwards.
GCCCAGGCCAGCGTCGGGCTGCTCTAAAGGGGTCGACTAGGCAGTCGAGACAGCGGTGTACTGTGCGGCAAGAGCTGAGCCGTCATGCTTTTGGAGTCACCAGGAGATCTGCCAAGTCAAGCTGCACCTTTACGCGCTCGATTTTACGGATAATCCAGGAATCATAGAAGAAGGCTTCGAGCCTCCCGCCGACGAAAAGCCAGCGCGCTTCGGTATTAATATCGGGCGAGCGCGTCATTCTCTCCCAGGACGACATCGAACGGGAGTCGGCGTTACCCCACATGGAAATCCAGTCGCTGGCGCACGTGCCGCTGATAGGGCGCGGGGGCATCGTGGGCGGCCTCAGCCTCGGCAGCTAGCTGCATCGATAGGCGTACGGCATGCACTTTCCGGAGCGGAGGACAGGGTCGCCAATGTTGCGGATCACACACGCTCAAACAGACGCAGAACAACGATTGACGTTATGTGGACATTTGACAGGCCCCTGGGTGGGGGAACTGTGCGCGTGTTCGGAATACGGCCGCCAAGTCCCAGGAAATGGGCGCACGGTCATGGACCTTCGTGACGTCACCTTCATTGACGAGAGCGGTGAGAATCTCTTGTCGGAAATGAGTGGCGCCGAGGTCGAGCGTCGGCTTTCTCGCGGCTCGGGTGCTGTATTCCTGCGCGTGCACGTACCTCGAGTGGCGCTGAGTGGGCACAGTTCTGGGCACAGTCCGATTTTGAGCGCACAACACCCAAACTCAAATTTGACTGTAAGTAGCTAACTAATTTGAAGTTATTGGTGCGCCCGGCACGACTCGAACGTGCGACCTTCTGGTTCGTAGCCAGACGCTCTATCCAACTGAGCTACGGGCGCTTTTGCGGTGAGACACAGTGATTTTAGCATGATCCCAACAGATCGCGTTTGATCGGCGACAATTTTCCAACCGCACACCATCTCAAATCTAAGCTGGCTGAATTTTGCCATCGCGCCCTAGCCGCAGGCGTTGGCCTCGCCACACCACCGAATTTCCGAACAGCCCAGCGAGCCAAACCGCGAATCCGAAGAGGTCGCGGGCTGGAACCAGCCACCACAGATACAGCACGTCACTGCTGCGCAGCACTGCCCATCCCGAGACAAACGCCATCACAAGACGCAGAGAGAGCAGCGCGGCGGCCAGATCCAGGCGTCCTCCTGCGACGGCGACCGCTGCCCATAGCGTCGCATTGGTAACCGGTAGGCCCAGGTAGCCGCCGAAACGCGACACGCGTATAGTCCGGGCCCAGCGCACCTGATGCTCCCATACCTGTCGCCATCCGCCGCCGAGATGAGTCTCAACCACCACGTCGCTCAATACGCATTTCAAACCGAGGGCGTGAATGCGATGGCCCACCTGGTAGTCATCGGCGAGGAAATCGGCGACGGCGGCGAATCCACCGATGCGCTCGAGTTCTTCTCGGCGGAATGCCAGCGTGGACCCCATCGCGAATTCGTCTACACCCAACAATCGTGCAACCAGCGCCGACGGCGCAAAATCGGTTGCCACACCCAGCGCTTCGAAGCGCGCGGCGAAGGTGTCCCCCACCGGCCGGTAGAGACAGGTAACCAAGCCCACGCGCGGATCGGCCAGCGGCGCCGTAACCCGCACCAGGTAATCCGGCTCAACCCGAATATCGGCGTCGTTGACCACCAGGATCGAATAGCGCGCGGCCGCCATCAAGTCGATCAGCACGCCTACTTTCGCGTTCGCGGCGTGCGTGTCGCTATCCACCACATGAACCCGAAAAAATTCGCGCAGGAGCGGAAGCGCAGGGTCATTGGGCTGGCTCACACCGCACAGAAATTCGTAATCTCCGCGCAGTATGGTATGCGAACGAATCGCCTCGCGAAGACCGGGGTCCATGCCGCGCACTGGCTTCAACACCGACACTGGCCCCGGGGACTTCGCCGGCGCTTTGACGCGTCCGCGAAATGCACACGCCAGGATTGCGAGGACTTGGTAGGCGGCGGCAATCGCAGCTAGCGCGAGAAACATCTCTTGCGATTAAATCACGGCTGCGAGGCGCGTTCCGGCCGGAGGGCGGCCACCGGCAGAGAGACGCCTCAGACCCGATCTTGCGTAGCTTGGGCGGCGGCGGCCTTGCTTAGCACGTTGGCCTTATGATCGACCACATATTGCTTGCGCTTCGAGCGCAGGCTCATATACTCCCGGGCTTCTTTGTACAGGCGCTTGCGTTCGGGCCCGTCGAAAATAGCTTTACGCACGATGCGCCAGGCAGCCTTCGGGCGGAAGTAATATTCGTCGTAGAAGCGCTCCACCCACTCCATCATTTCGCCTTCATCAAGGATGCCGGGGTAGATTACGTTAGGCAGCTGGTGGCCCTGCTCATCCGACATGCCAATATTGATCAGCGCATTTTCCTTGGCGAAGCCGTAGAATTCCGTGCCGGGGTAGGCATGGGCGATCGAAACCTGGATGGTTTCGGTATCGAGGCGCTTGGCGAAATCGATGGTATTGCGCAGCGTCTCGCGGGTTTCGCCGGGCAGACCCACGATAAAATCGGCGTGAATAATGAGGCCCAGCTTGTGGCAATTCTCGGTGAAGCGCCGCGCCATGTCGATAGTGGCGCCCTTCTTAATGTTGCGCAGGATCTGCTCATCGCCGCTCTCATAGCCCACGATCAGCAGCCGGCAGCCGGCTTCCTTCATGGCCTTAAGCGTGTCGTAATCGGTAGTCACGCGCGAGGTACAGGACCAGGTGAACTTCAACTTCTTCAATTCCGCGCACAGCTCGATGGTGCGAGCCTTGCGATAGTTGAAGGTATCGTCGTCAAAGAATATTTCCTTGAGGCCCGGGAAGTTTTCCAGCACATAGCGGCATTCGTTGGCGATGTCCTGGACCGAGCGCAATCGCCAGCGATGGCCGGAGTGGGTCTGCGGCCACAAGCAGAAAGTACACTGCGCCGGACAGCCGCGCGAGGTGTAGAACGACAAATAGGGGTTCAGCAGGAACGGGACGTTATATCTCCGGAAATCCAAATCCCTGTGATAGGTTTTGGTGACCCACGGCAGCTCGTCGAGGTTCTCGATGTAGGGAGCTTCGGGATTATGAATGTTCTCGCCATTGCGGCGATAGCTGACACCGGGCAGCTCAGCCAGCGGAGTCCCCTTGGCGTAATTCGCAATCTGGTAATCGAATTCGCGGCGGACGATGAAGTCGATGGCCTTGGTCGAGTCTAGAACCTTGTCCGGCTCCATGGTGACGGGCGGTCCGACGAAGGCTACCTCCAGTTGGGAGTTCGAATCCTTCATCATTTCCGCGATTTTGACGTCGACGTGAAAGCCGGGAGACGAAGTGAACAGGACCAGCAGCTCGAAATCCTTCGCCATCGCGACGGTCTGCTCGATCGATACTCCGTGGGGTGGAGCGTCGAGCACCTTGCTGTTCTCAAGCATGCCAGCGGGATAGCACAGCCACACGGGATACCAGTAAGACTCGATCTCGCGCGTAGAGGGCCACCGCGAACTGGCGCCTCCGTCAAAACCCTGAAAGGACGGTGGATTTAGAAACAGCGTTCTCTTGGGCAATGCTTACAATCTCCTTGTTATTCAGGCTTGACGGCAGTCCCGGGTACAGTGGTTTTAATCAGTTCCGGGGAGGAGAGATCGCGCTGGCTGGATGTCGCCGGGCTACTCGATAGGCTTGGTGTAGCCGGGCGCGCAACAGCAGGGACAATCGCGATGGGCGGTGCGATCTGGCTCGCTGCCACCGCGCTGACCGGGATAGACGCTGTGGTCTGTGCCTCCGCCGCGCCGTTCGATCCGGAATGGAGCTCAGCACCGACCTCCTCACCATCGATTTCCTCTTTGCTGAAATTGCTGAAACTGATGTCGAGTTGGGCGCGGCCTACAATGCGAGTGTCGACAGTGCTCTGGATATGAAGCGGGAACGCCACGCCGTTCCGTATCTCGTAATCGCGGACGAAGGCGATCTTCTTCAAGAAGACCGACGGAGTCTTGACGAACTGCCCGGACTCGCGAATCGGCATTCCACTAGCGGCATCGATCCAAAGCTGCCCTTTGAAGAGGCCAACAGCTTTCTTTCGCGGAGTGATCTCCAGAATCTGTATGGTAACGCCTCGCTGCACCAGACGCCCCGCATAACGGAATTTATAGTTCGCCGGAGTGATGGCGATGGTGCCATCTTCCCGGCCTGCACTTTCCGCCGCCAGGTAACGCGTGATCACTTCTTTTTTGACGGTGCTATCTCCGGAAAAGCCCAGGGCCTTGTAAGTGATTTGTCCCAAACGGGAAATGGTGCGAAGCGCGCGCAACTTCCCGTGCTTTTCTAGCTTGGGTAACTTGGCGTCAATATCCACCTCCATCTGAAGCCCGCGAAGACTCTCTTCTTGAACGTGGGTGGCGTCGACATACCTGTCGACTATGTCCAGCCCCAGGT
>JBDTTL010000022.1:0-26516 GCA_039930665.1 Acidobacteriota bacterium | reverse complement strand
GCCGCTGCGAAATCTCGCTGCCGTCGTCGCCCCCGCCTCCGCCGCCGATGCCGCCGCCCTGCTGGGACTGCGTATAGTTGCGTTCAAATGGCTCCGCCTGTACGAACATCATGTCGGTCCGCGAAGTGACGTGCGCGTCCTTGGCCACGGCGTACATCGCGATCACGTCTCCCGGCTGCATCTTATAATCTTCCAGAGCGATCAGAGTCTTGCCGGATGCGCTCTGTACGCCTTTTGAGCTGGGAATTGGGACTACTTTTTCATCGCCGCCGTTGACCGAATAATGCAGCTCGACGCCCTGTAATGCGAAGTCATCGTTAGCTTCGACAGTGACTCCCACTTCTTCGATGGGGTTCACGCGGGCATCCGCGCCCGGATGCACGATCTTCACGGTGGGTGCGCCGTCGACGCGGGCTTCGATGAAATAATCTTCGCTTAAGCGAACACTTTCACCTTGCTCCTTGGAGGCGAAATGAAACACGCCATCCTTCTGAATCGGGACCTTCGCCGTGAGAGTGCCGTCACCGTTCGATTCGAGTGCGATATGCGACCCGTCGTCGACTTCGATCAAGCCGTTGCTGAGCGGACGGTCGGTGGTGACGGTGAGTTCGGCCATGGTGCCCGCAACCGCGCGCAAATCGCCGCCCGGATCCTCGACGACCGCTTTCGACCCCAACCAACTGGGGAAATGGTACGTGACTTTGATGTGCTTGATGCCGGGCAGATCGACTACATCGAGCTTGTAGGTGGGCGACTTGACGCCCGAAGCTTCCACATAGTATTCCACCGGCTCGGGCACGCCGGCGAACAGAAATTCATAGGAGGTGCCGTTGCGCGGCACCATCTGCGCTTCTTCCCATTTAGCGGTACTGGCGTATTTTGCAAACAGACGGACCTGCGGCGCTTCAAACGTGAGTTGCGCGGTGATCACCTGATCCGACCGGCGGCGGATCAGTTTGTTCCCTGGCTGCACGGCGATATCGTAGAACCTGGCAACCCCCGCTTTCGGCGCTCCGGCCCACAGCAGGGATGCGCCGTAGCCGAGGAATCCCGGACCCGCCAAAATCAGCCACAGCAGCACCGCACCGGCGGCGCCGGCGGAAGTTGCCAACGCGAAAATCGACTTGCGCGGCGCAACGCGTTCGGGTTGTGTGCGCTCCGCCACCGACATCGTATCCATGGCCAGCAGGTCCAGCATGGGATCGCGCTTTTCGCTGCGCTCCACGAACGTGAGCAGGCGTTCCTGGAATTCGGGGAAGGAAGTTTCCGCGCGGCCAGCGGCCTTGCGGCGGTTCAGTTGCATCAGTGGGATCACCAGCGCGAAGCCTACCGCGGCCGCCAGAGCGACAAATAACACCACGCGCGCGACGGTCATGCTGGTGGAGGAGAAAGCCAGTGCGTTGGTGATCAGTACCAGAGCGAGGGTTGCGCCTAAAGCCACGCCGGCGGCGACGGCTGCGCCTTTAGAGACAGCCAGCCAGCGCATGCGCTTCTCGAGACCCTGGAGATACTGATTCAGTTGGTCGCGCGTGTTCATGCCGCCTCCCTCTTCAACTCTTCCCGCTGCGGGGCCGAGGGGCGCAGAAATCCATCCGCGACCACCGATTCGGCTACCGCTACTCCTAACAATAACAATAAAATATACGGCCAGAGACCCCACGGTTGATCGGCTGCGCCGGTGGCACCCGCGGCACCCCCGGCGGGCGTGGAATCGGCGCTCCCCGTGCCCTTCCAAAGGTCTAGCGTCTCAGCCGGGATCGGTGCCAGGTCGGATTCCCTGCGATCCGAGTGAACTGCCACCAGACTCCGTCGGCCGGAAGCGCTCTTGACCTCGAAAAAGCCTTCGCGATCCAGCGCAATGTTGCGGGCCGTGACGCCTTGTTCGAGCGACAACATGCGCTTACCGTCGGGGCCCAGGACTTCGGCCGCGGCGCCCTTGCTGTTCCCGGTGCGTAGCTCTACATAAGAATCGACAGGAAGATTCAGCGACTGCTCGGCTCCGCCGCCGCCCAGATAGAGTGCGATCTGCGCCACGAACGGAACCCAGGAAGCGTGAATCGGCAAATCGTTCAGTACATTGTCGAAGGTAGACGTGAAGGCCAGCACTTTGCCTTCGCCGATGGCGCGTTCCAGCAACAGAGGAGTCTGATCGTTCAATTTCGCCAGCACGCGCGATTTCCCGGAGCTGACATGGATGGCTTGATAAAATTTGACACCGTTGAAACGATCGACGCTGCGCAAGGCCGGATGACCGGAGTCGATATCGGTCACGGTCAGGAAACGATCGCCTTCGCGGCCGGCGTAACTCGAAGCTTGAATGGCTTCATCCAGCACCGGAACGCGCGGCAAAACAGCGGAACCGGGACCCAGGACCGCCAGCACGGAACCGCCGCCGTTGACGTAAAGCTGCAGTGAGCCTTCAAGATTCTGGGGAACGCTCGAAAGGTCGTTCAACACCACGAAAGCATAGTTAGCAAGGGTCGCGGTCGCCGCCACATCGGGGCGCAGCGTTTCCAGGTGGAATCCGCCATCGCCGCTGGCATCCAGTGCGACGCGGAAGTAGAGTTCGGCGCGCGCATGGCGTCCGTCGTCGATAAACAGAACTTTGCGGGGATCGGCGCGCTCGGTCGAGAAGTAGTAGCGGTCGTCGATGGCCAGCGAATCCGCCGAATCGATGCGCACCTCGCCTTTACTAAAACCATAAGGGGCGTCCAGGCCGAGGAACTCGACTGGCGCTCGGCCATTTTCGGGCACGTCCACGCTCTTGCTCTGCAGCTCGCGGCCATTGAGCAACAACGTCACAGTGCGTTTCGCGGCGGGCGTACCGAAGCCTGCGATAGTCGCCTGTATCTTGACGCGCTTGGGATCAAAGACACGGCGGGGCGCGACTACGCTTTCAACGGTCCAGTTCTTCGCGGCGCCGCCGACGGGATGCAACACCAGCGTGGTCGCGGGCGCCAGCCGGAGGTCGGCGAATCCCGGAGGCATGGCGGATTTTTGCAAGTCGCTCGCGAGATGAACCTCGATCGGCATCTTCTGGGCTTCGCTGAGAGTGCGCAGATAGCGGGCCAATTCGCCGAAGGACGCGCGGCTGTCGCCGGGCTGCACGGATGCGACCGCGGCACGCAGCGCGGCAGAATCGTTAGTCACTTGAGTCAACGCCTGTACTTGTCCGGCGAGCGCAATCACCTCGGCTTGGTCGCCAGGCCTGAGACTGCCGAGAACTTGCAACGCCTGATTCTTCGCGCGATCCAGCCGGTCGCCGTCGCGCATGCTGAAAGAGCGATCGATCGCAACTACCGTCAGCTTCTTGCCGTTGGAAGCAGCGGTGGAGCGGCGGATGAACGGGCTGGCAAACAGCAGAGCCAGCAACAGAAGCATCAGCACACGCAACGCAAAAAGCAGCAAATGATCCAGGCGGCGATGCTTGACCGAACTGGTTTCGCGAAACTCGAAAAACATCAGCGACGGAAACAGCTTCGGGTCAGTCTTGTGACGCTTGAGAAGGTGTAGCCAGATAGGCAGCCCTACCGCAACAGCGCCGGCCAAAAACCAAGGCGTGAAAAAACCCATTTACATCCGACCTTTACGGATTGCCAGGTACTCCCGCAGTGCCGCGTCGAGAGGCCGGCTGGTGTCGATCAGGAAATAATCCAGGCCCGCGCCCTTGGCTCTCGACTCGATCTCCGCCAGATGCGCGTCCATCTTAGCCGGGTATTCCTTGGCCACGTATTCCGGCGAGACTTCGAGCGTAGCGCCGGATTCCAGGTCTTCGAGCAGCGCTGGGTCGCGGAATTTAGGCCGGATTTCTTCCGGATCCAGCACATGGAACAACACCACTTCATTTCCGTGAAAGCGCAGAGGAGCGATGGTCTTCACCACCTGTTCGGGCGCTTCCCAAAAATCTGAGATCACGGCAATCAGCCCGCGGCGATGGAGGAATTCACGCACGTGGGAGAAGGGCTTCTCGTAATCGGTACGATTGCCCACTTCGGCCTTTTCTACTGCGTGCAGCAGGCGCGCGAGCTGTCCCTGGCGGGTTGAAGGGGGCACGAAATTCCGTACTTCGTCATCGAAAACAATCAGGCCCGCGGCGTCGCGTTGCATCTTCGCGAGGTAGGCCATCGAAGCCGTGAGATAGCGAGCGTATTCCAACTTGTCGATGGTATGCGAAGTGAACTTCATGGACCGGCTGCAGTCCAGCAGAATCGTCAACTGGCAGTTGGTCTCGCCGCGATAGCGCTTGAGGTAGGCGCGCTCGGTTCGCGCAAAGACGTTCCAGTCGACATGGCGCAAATCGTCACCCGGGCTGTACGCGCGGTATTCCGCAAACTCCTGGCTGAAGCCGAAATCGGGTGATCGATGCAACCCGGCAACAAACCCATCGACGACGGTGCGGGCTATCAGGTCCAGGCCGGAGATGCCCGCCAGAACCGTTGGATCTAGGAAGCGCTGGAGCATGGCGGAACGCCGCGCCTATTCTCGAGGCGCGGGCATGGCCTCCATCAGTTTATTCAAGATGTCATCCTGCGTCAGATGGTCGGATTCGGCCTGGAAGTTCAGCAGAATGCGATGCCGCAGAATAGGCTTCATGAGGACCGTGACGTCTTCATAGGTAACGTGGTAGCGGCGCTTCATCAACGCCCGGGCTTTGGACGCCAGTACCAAGAACTGGGCGGCGCGCACGCTGGCTCCGAAGTTGACGTACTTCTTGACGAAGTCAGGCGCGGAAGGATCGGTAGCGCGCGTGGCGCGCACCAGGTTCACGGCGTAGCGCGCGATGGAATCGGCGATCGGCACCATGCGGACGACTTGTTGGAAGTCGAGAATCTCTTCGGCAGTGGTGACTGCTTCGGCCTGCGCGATGTGAGTGGTCGTCGTGAGATCCAGCACCTTGATTTCGTGGTCGGCCGAAAGGTAATCCAACAGCACGTTAAAGATGAAACGGTCGAGCTGGGCTTCGGGTAAGGGGTAGGTGCCTTCGAGCTCAATGGGGTTTTGCGTGGCCAGCACGAAGAACGGCGGACGAATGGTGTACTGATTGCCGCGCACCGTACAGGAGCGCTCCTGCATTGCTTCGAGCAGCGCCGACTGCGTCTTAGGCGGCGTGCGGTTGATCTCGTCGGCGAGCAGCACATTAGAAAAAATCGGGCCGGGCACGAACGTCCAGGTGCGGCGGCCGGTGGTGGGATCTTCTTCGATGATGTCGGTACCGGTGATATCGGAGGGCATCAGGTCGGGCGTAAACTGAATGCGGCGGAATTCCAGGCCAAGCGCATTCGCCAGCGTACGCACCAGCAGTGTCTTGGCGGTACCCGGCAAGCCAGTAATCAAGCAATGTCCGCCGACAAACAGGGCGACCATCACCTGATCGATTACTTCTTCCTGTCCCACGATCACCCTGCGAACCTGGGAAATGATGGCCTCCTGGGCCCTCTGGAAACGCGTGATCCGTTCCTGCAAACCGGCGGCGTCAGTCATGTTTTCTGCGGGTGTGGACATTCAGTTTTTATTCTTTCACACTCAGTTCTAATAAGAGTTTTTGCGCCGGCTTAAAGTTGGGAGCCGCTTCCAGGGCCGAGATCACTTCTTCACGCGCCTGATCCGGCCGGTTCTCCATCTTATACGCCAACGCCAGGCCCAGGTGCGCGGACGCCGGATCGGCCGGCTTCAAATCCAGTACCGCCTGATACTCGCGCTGGGCGATCTTGGCACGGTTGAGATCGAGACTCAGCGCGCCCAGGCGGTTGTGCGCTTCGTCGTCCGAGAGATAAATCAAATTCAGACGTTCCAGAACGGCGGCGGCTTCCTGCTTGCGGCCCTGCTCCTGGAGAAATTTAGCCAGTTGCTTGAGCGATTCGGGATCGCGTCCACCCACTTTAGAGTAACGCTCCAGTTCCGCGGTGGCGTGGCCTTTGTCGCCTTTTGCCAGCCAGGCCTGCGCCAGCGCCTCATAGACGCTGCCTTTTTCTACGTATTCGGGGTACAGATCGCGAATGGCGTCGCCTTCCTTGATGGCGTCATCCCACTTTTTTTCTTTGACCAAATTGCCTAGTACGCGGACGCGTTTACGCCAGACATCGAAGTTTTCGACGATTTTCTGCGTCTGGGGTTCAAACCACGCCATGAATTGCTTGTCGAATTCCTCCGGCTTCATCTGCAGCTCTTTTTCGATTACTTGAGGCGTGGTCATCTTGTTGCCGAAGTCGTGAAGCATAGCAATCAACTTCTCGTAGCCCCATCGTTCCGCGATGTAGCTGCAGATCTTGCCGCCCTGAAAATACGAAATGATCACTTGATTGGGATAACTGGGGTGCACGAAACCGCGTTCCAGGTCCGCGATCGGCAGCAGCTTCTTCTCTTTGATAGCCTCGATCGTGCCGGGATCTAGAGGATCGCCCCAGTCGGGCGAGGCGGCCGTTTCCTCGTACACCGCGAGCCCTTCGGCGAGCCACCGCGGAACCAGATAGTTGGTCATTTCAAGAGCGTACACGTGACTCAACTCGTGCCGCATGGTGGCGGCCCAATGCCATTGGCCGGGTGGGCGCGCGCTGGGAGAATCCATCGCGACTACGTAGTTGAAGGTCACACCCAAGGCGCCGAGTCCAGGCATGCCGAGAGTGCGCACGGCAAAGTCTTCATGATCGGGATACACTTCGATCTGCACCGGGTGTTTGAGTTTGTATTGGTACTTCTTTTCGTAGTCGGCGAGATCGCGGTCGAACTGTTCCTGGAAATACGGGCGCAGCAACGTCGCTTCCTTCTTGTGCAGACGCAGAATAGTGGTGGGAGTGCGGAAGGTCTCGTAATTCTTGTAGCTATCCAGCAAGCGCAGCGAATTGACGGTCTTAGGGCTCTGAAAACCCGCGTTATAGACCTGTTCCAGTTCCTTGCGAGCCTCCTCCTCCTGACCCAGGCGCATGAGGTTCACGCCCAGATCGGAGCGCGTCTCATTGAGGGTGGGGTCCAATTCGAGAGCCTTGCGGTATTGCGCAATCCCTTCCTCATAACGCCGGTTGATGATGAAGAAGTGCCCGGCGATAGCGTACGCTTCTCCGTAGCGAGGATTTATTTGGAAGATGCGCGTCATCCAGGGTGAATCGGCCTTGTCGGCGAGCAAGTCAATGGTGCCCAGCACGGACATCGCATCCAGAGCTTCGGGATAGATCTCCAGGGCTTTGTGGGCGGCTTCGGCGGCCTTCTTCGGATCGCTGTCTTCGAGATTCACACGGGCGATTACTTCCTCGGCTTCATACAGTTTGGGATCAGCGGCCAGCGCTTTTTCGGCGCTCTTGATCGCCGCACCTTCAAACTGCTCGCCCGCCACCAAGGCCACTCCCAGCAGCGCGGGCGCATAATCTTCCTTGATTTTCAGGGCTTCCGCAAACAGTTCACGGGCTTCGGAGGGCTGCCAGTGGTCCAGGTACATGCGCCCCCAGCGGACGCGAGGCGCCGGATCTTTCTCGCGCAGCTTGAGGGCGGCGCGAAAAGAGTCATTGGCAGAGCGGTAGTCGCCAACTCCCCAAAAGCCTTCGGCTGCGACCGCCGGGTCAGAGGCGCGCGTCAGCCGTTGGTAGCAGTCGCGGAACGTCGGGTCGCCCTTATGTCGCAGAGCTTCGCATTGCAGCGCTTCCTTGGGCGTCGCGGGAGCCTGAGCCAGCACCGGCAGACTGCTCAGGAGCAGGCACGGAAGCAGATTTGGAAAATGGCAGCGCTTCATTTGTCCAGCGCCTCCTGCGTCTGCGCCAGCTCCAGCAGAAGCTTCGCTAACTGACCGCGGTATTCCGCTACTGGCAGCGACGCTTTGCGATATTTCAGCTCATCGATCTTCGTCTCGATATCTTCTTTCTGCTTTAGCAGCTTTTGTTTCTCCGGATCCTTGGCCATGGTTACTGCCGAGCCGGTGTGCAGCAGGGCGAATCTGCCCGCCAGCAGGCCTTCGCCGTTCTCAGCCGTCGGGGTCTTAACGCCTTCGCCCTTGCCCGCGTCTTCGATCAAGGGGTGCTCGGTAGAGAGCCGCTTGAGTTCGTCGTAGAACTTCGCGGTTTTTCCTTCGGCGTAGCGGAAGGCTTCGAGCACGGTGATGACTTCGTTCTTGTCGGCATCCGAGGCCGGGTCGTGCAGGGCCTCGATAAAGTAGCGCGGGAACACGGTGGCGTTCTTCTCGGTGCCGGCTTTGGTCGCGGTGACCACAATACGCTTGGGCTTCTGCAGGGTGGAGATGGCGCCGCCGCTGGCGCTGGTCATGTCGATGACTGCCTGTTGTGCCGGGATTTTATCTAACAAAGAAGCCAGTTCCGTCGCGGTAATATCCGGGCCTGGAATATTGAACTTGTAATCCGCTTCGTCGAAGCTGCCATGCCCGATCAGCATGAGTACCAGGCGATCGTCGGCTTTGGTCTGCTTGGCGAGATCGCCGAGCTTCGCTTCGATATTGGCGCGCGTGGCTTGGGCGCCGGAAAGGGTGATCACCTGCGCGGAGGGTTCACCCTTAAGGGTCTTGTCGAGGTCCGCGGCCCAGCCGGTAAAGCGCTGTTCGTATTCCTGCTCGCCACCAAGGCCGGCGATGGTCAGATAGAAGGTCTCAGCCCGCACCACGCTCGCCGCGGCGAAGAGCAGGGCCACATAAAACAGACTCTTCAAATCACACCCCACTTTCTGCGCAGTAACCACTCTCCCGCGCGCAGACTCAGCAACAACAGAAAGACGATGGGCATGTCCCACAAATCGCGGGTCTCTCGCACAGTGATACCGGCTTCTGAGTAGCTGATGTCCTTACCCAATTTTTGCGCATCCTGCGGAGTATAGTATCGGCCGCCGGTTTCCGACGATAGCTTCTCCAGCAATTCGCGATTCTGCTGGATGTGGAAATTCTCAGCCACGCCGTCTTCGCGGCGGAACGTCATGGTGTCGCGGCCCAGTTCTTCTCCTCCGCGCGATGCGACTACTTCCACCAGATACGATCCCGACTTAGGCGTAGTCCAATCCGCGGTGTAGACACCGGCCTCGATCGGGTCAGGACGCATTTCGACCGCTTCGGCGATGCCGTCGGGGCCCAGAATGTGCGCTTCGGTCTTGGCGTCGGAGGCCGGCAGATAGGTGCGATCGCGCACTTCGGCGCGCAGGCTGACATGGGAATCGTCGGACAGCAACGGCTTGGGCGTCGATGTAATAACCTTGCGCGGCGTATCGGACACCAGCCAGCGCAACAATTGTTGGTAGAACATCTCGTGGCTCTTATCGCTCAGCGGCTGCAGCATTCGCCAGCGCCAGCTTCCGCCAGTAGCGAAGATCGCGGTACGGCCGCGGCCAAAATTCTGCGTGACTAGCATCGGCACGCGCCCCCCGGTGGTGGGCTTGGCGTCCACCAGCACCACGGCGCCGGGTTTGGGCTGGCCCGCGTCCTGAAAGTTCATCAAGTAAGGAAGCTTCTGCCAGCGCTCGACATTCTTGGCTGGATCTTCGGCCAGGCGAGTGATCAGGCTGTCACGGCCGGGCGCGGTCAGTTCCATCGTGGCGCCCACCCGGACAAAAGTGTTCTTGCGATCGGGAAGAATCGTCGGCAAGAGTTCGACGTCGGCCGATTGCTTCCACCCGCCGTCCGCCAGAGCGTCCTTACCGCCCAGAAACAGGAGGCCGCCACCGCGGCGGTCGACAAAATCCTTGATCAGCGTCTGCTGAGCGGGAGTCAGGTAGGGGGCGTCGACACTGCCGATGATGAGCCCGTCGAAGCCGAACAATTCTTCGACTTTGGTGGGGAAGCCATCCTTCAGTTCATCCGGGTTCGCGATGCCCTGCCGGTAAATTTTATTTTCTGTGGTCCGCAAAATCGTGACCAGATCGATGGTGCGGTCGTCTTCCACTGCACGGCGGAGGAATTTGAACTCCCAGCGCGGCTCGCCTTCCAGATAAAGGATGCGCGGTTTGCGCGCGTCGACATTCACCAGCCGCGTAACCAGGTTGTTCTTGGCGCTCTCTTCGCCCGGCAGCGGATCGATGGAAGTCTCCACAGACTTTACACCCGCGGTGCCAGCATTAAACAGCAAAGTCTCGCTCTGCTCCTGGCCATCTTTCTTCAACGTGACGATTTGCTGCGCGACGATCTTCGGGCCTTCCTTAACTGTTAGCTTGGCCTTTTGTCCGGCGTAGCCGTTTTGATGAAAGCTAACGATGGCCGAGAGCCGCGAATCGGGAAGAGCCCGAGCCGGCACCTGCACATCGCTGATTTCGATATCGCGCGAAGGCTGTTCCTTGCCGAAACCAATGGTGTGTATCGGAATCCGCTGGCGGCGGATTTCGGACACCGTTTCGAGATCCACGCCGCCCGAATTGTCGGCACCGTCGCTCACCAGCACCACCGCGCCGATGGGCAGGCTAGCCGCATCGGCCACGACCTGCTTCAAGGCATCGCCGATGTGGGTCGCAGGGATGGACGATGTGAACTGTTCCACCTTATCGACGCGATCCAGATGATCTCCCATCCGATAAAGACGAACCTGAAATTTGTCCTTTAACGCGTTGATCAGACCGGAGTTGAGTACATTGACCGCGGCCGCCCGGCGAGTTGTTCCACCGGCCTCATCCGCCTGCGCCATACTGGCGGAATCGTCCACCACCACCGCGACAATGTTCTGCTGGGGACGTAACGTGGCAACGCTCAAGGCAGGGTGCCATAGCATCAGGAGCAAGAGTGACGCCAACAGCGTCTGCAGCAGCCAAACGGCGGCCGATCTCGCGCCTGCCACACGCCCGTAGCCCGCCCGCTGCCACACCACCCAACCCAACCCGGCTGCGGCTGCGAGGATTGCCAGACCGAGCAGCCATATCGGCCAACCTCCGAGAAGCACAAAGGTGCCGCGCGAGAAAACCGCCTCCGGATACTTAAAGAGGAACTCAAACATGGATGCCTAGTGCGTCAAATCATAAACCCAATAATTAACGGCAATGCGATACGCCAGTGCTGCGAATCTTTCCGGGTAAACCGGGTTGTCCGAGTGTTCCCAGGCATCGCCGAGATCCATATTATGACAGATGGCCACCATCACTCTACCCTTGTCGTCGTAGACGCCCCGCCACTTGGCCTGGAACCCGTCGTACTCGAACATCGATCGCGTGTAAAGGTACTGCAAACCGGGAACTTGAAAACGATCATCTAGATCATATATGACGTGGAAGATGGGATCTTTGTTATCAAGATCTACGATTTCCCTGTCGGGAAAGATCTTAGCCATGCCGGCAGCGAAGTTATTCCACTCGACGGTGCCATGAAAATCGTCCACCATCAGGAAGCCGCCGCGCAACAGATATTCGCGTAACTGGGCCGCTTGCCGGTCCGTGAGGTTCCAATACCCCACTTCGACGGCGTATAACGAGGGCCAGTTGTAGATTTCATCGTCGCCATCCAATTCCACGCCCTGTTCGACCGAGCGGGTATCGATGCGCGTGAGGCGGCGGATACCTTGGAGCAGATGGCGATCCGAACGGGGATAATCGATAGTCCAGCGATGGTAGCCGTCGCGAATGCCGTGAACCGAGGAGAAGGACGGATAGATCAACCGGGCGCGAGTCCACTCGGCGGGTTTCTGCCAGTCGCCAGGAAGTACGAAGGCTTCATACTCGACGCCGGTATAGGCCTTGAAAGGTTTTTGCGCCTGCAGCACACCCCATCCGGCGATCGCACCTAAAAACAGCCAACCCAGCGAGCGAAGACGCATTCGTACTCTTTAAGAACGGCTTCAGGATAACACAGCGACTCCAAAGGGACGACTGCCGAAGGGCGGCGGAGTAGAATGAAATTGGGAATGCGGCATAGCACGCCCGCCAAGGAGAACAGCGATGAGCGACACCCGCCGACACGTCCACGAGTTGATCGATCAGTTGCCGCCCACGCAGCTTACCGCTGTTGCCGGTCTGCTCGAAGCCATGCTCGATCCCGACGACGAACTGACCGAGGAAGACCGCCGCGCCGTCGCCGCCTCGCGCGAGTACTTCCAGAAGGGCGGTGCGGGGATTCCCTTCGAACAGGTGGTCGCCGATCTCGGCTTCACCATGGACCAGGTCCGAGGACACAAGGGCGACTAAGAAGCCGCGTGAAGAAAATCCGTTTTCAGCCCAACGTCCCGGATGAAGTCCGCGCCATCGAGCAGCAGACCGCCCTGCAGATTCTGAAAGCCCTGCACCGCTACGCAGAAACCGGCGAAGGAAGAGTCAAGCCGCTCAGCGGCGAGTTCGAGGGATTGCTTCGCCTCCGCGCCGGCAACCACCGCGTGCTCTTCGACGAAACCGAGAACACCATCACCGTCCACCGCGTCCGCGATCGCAAACACGCCTATCGCTGAAGGGGGTGGAATCGAGTTACTCCCCATTCTCCTTGGGTGGATCTCCGTACCGATCAACCAGCCATCCCCAAAGGACCATCCCTCCACACAAGGCGAATATGCAAACGTTCCAGAACCAGACCAATAAAATCAAATCGCGAACTTCGTAGCTCACGGCGCCTGTCCCGATGCCGAGAGTTAGGCCGGCCAGCCCTCCCGCCAAGGCCCCACCTCCAGCAGCGGTCCAAATCCGACCACTGCTCGTAACATGGCCGGATTCCCTGACTTGGTTACGCCACTCTCTCGCGGCACCTACAACCCCACCAATACCCGCACCCACAGCGGCCGTAATTGCCAGAAACGGCATGTGTCCATCCGTGTCGACGTACTTCAACGGGTTGTTGAGAGTGTAGGCATATCCATTCCAAGACTGAGGGTTGAAGAGCGAGGCAGTGGCGAAAACTGGACCAACGGTCGTAAACCTCCCCTGTGCGCTGGACATGTATCTCGCTCCGAAGAAATCGAGGCCCGTTTCGGCATCTCTTTCTTTGGAGGTGAACATCAGTGGGTCAAATCGTAGATGAAATAATTCATCGCGATCCGATAAGCGAGCGAAGCGTATTTCTCGGGATAGAGCGGATTGTCGGAGTGCTCCCAGGCATCGCCCAAATCCATATTGTGGCAGATCGCGACCATGATCCGGCCCTTGTCGTCGCGGATGCAGCGCCAGTGCGGCTCCTTGCCGGTGTCACCGTCTTCATAAGTTAAACCGGTCTCGAGAAACTGAGCGCCAGGGACCTGGAAACGCTCCTGCAGATCGTAGATGGTATGGAAGATGGGATCGTTGGCGGGAATGTCTTCGATCGGGCGATCGGGAAACACCCGCTTCATGCTATCGACGAACGTATCCCACTCGCGCACGCCGCGATAGGCGACCGTGCCATGGAAATCGTCGCACATGAAAAAACCGCCCTTCAACAGGTAGTCGCGGAGATGTTGGGCCTCGTCTTCGGGCAGCATCCAATGCCCCACTTCGGCGGCATAAAGGATAGGCCAGTTGTTCACCTCGCCTGTGCCATCGAGATCCACTACCTGCTCAGTGGATCGCGAATCGATGCGCGTCAGGCGCCTTACGCCCTGCAGCAGGTGCCGGTCCGAGCGCGGATAGTCCATGGTCCAGTAGCCTGGAAAGGCGAAGTAGCGCCCGCTGCCGTGCAAGTTGTAGCCGGTGATGTCGGGATAGCGGAGGCGAGCGCGGGTCCACTCAGCGGGACGATTCGCGTCCGCCGGGAGCGGAAAACTTTCGTACTCGATGGCCGGCCATTCGCGGAAAGGCTTTTGGCCCCACAGCACGCCAAGGGCGGCCAACCCCATTAAGACGATAGCCAGTGCAGTACGAAAACGCATGGGCGTGCAGAACCGGTTTCAGAATAACATAACAACCACGTAGTTCCCGTTCGCATTGATGCGCCAGGCTGCGGTCGCGCGTGTGCGCAAGACACTACTTACCGGTCGAAGTTCCCAGAGACTCCGGCCTCACGGAATTGTTATTGCGAGTGGTTTTCCAGGCGCTGTCACCCCACCAGGAATCGCCAACTTTAGGCGCTCAATCGACCGGGCGAGCTTGATAAATGTCATGCAGCCGCAGCAGGCCGAGGCAGACACGGGTATGGGCATCCAGCACCGGCAGAACGTATATCTGCGAGGGGCGGTCTTCCATCAAGCGCAAGGCCTCATGCACCAGCGCCTCAGGGCCGACATTCACCGGTGAAGCCGTCATTATCGAAGAGGCTTGCAACGTACGGATGTCATCGTGATTGCGCAGGGCGCGGCGGACATCGCCATCGGTAATGAGACCCAGCAGGCCGCCGTCGGCGGCGATCACGCAGGCGGCGCCCAACGCACGCTGCGACATTTCGATGACTACATGTTTCAGCGAGTCGTCCGCCTTCACCCAGGCGACCTCGTCGCCCGCGTGCATGACGTCACGCACCCGCAGCCGCAGATTGTGGCCCAATTGACCCGCCGGATGGTAGCGCCGAAAATGCTCCGCGGTGAACTCGCGCGCCTGCATCAAGGCGACCGCTAATGCGTGCCCTAGAGCAAGCGCCACCATGCTGCTGGCGGTGGGCGTGTAACCTTCCGGGTCGGCCTCGCGCTGCACCGAGGCGTCCAGCACTGCGTCCATTTCCGCAGCCAGCGGCGAGTGCAGGTTGCCCAGAATCCCGATAAAGCTCGTGCCGAATCCACGCAGCGGCGCAACTAGATCCAGCAACTCCGCGGTGGAGCCGCTTTTTGAAATCATGAGCACGCAATCACCGGATTGGCATATGCCCAGATCGCCATGGCCGGCTTCCGTGGGATGCAGAAAAACGGCGGGAGCGCCGGTGCTTTGCAGGGTCGCGGCAATCTGGCGCGCCACGTGACCGGACTTCCCCATTCCGGTGACGACTACCTTTCCGGGAACCTTACCGGGCTCTCCAAGGACCAAATCAACCGCGCACCTAAGGTTCTCACCCAAGCGTTCGGAGGCGGCCAGCACAGCTTCGGCCTCGACTTGCATTGTGCTTCGAGCGGCAGCCAGCCGCTGTGCCTTGTCGGTCATTCCCACCATGATAGGGGACAGGGACAGGAGACAGGCGGACGCCGCCGTCAGCTCTGATGCTGTTCTCAGAATCGGCGGATGCAGGGTCAGTAGCGCTCGCGCCGCTGGGGACGTCCGCTGGCAGCCGCACCGCCTTCGCGGGGAGCCATGGGGCGGGCCTCGTTGACCACCAGCGTCCGGCCCATCAGATCCTTGCCGTGGCACGTTTCGACGGCCTGCGCCGCCGCTGTGTCATCGTTGATCTCCGCGAAGCCGAAGCCGCGCGCCTGCCCTGTGAAACGGTCCCTCATCACGGTGATGGAATCGACGGTAACCCCGTGATCGGCAAAGAAGTTCTGGATGTCCGTTTCATTTGCCGTATAAGGAAGATTTCCTACAAAAAGCTTCTTCACGTTACGCTCCTCCTTGTAACTGGAGACTTGCAGCAGAGAGAAACCGGGCGGGGACGGAACGGTAGGACCGAAAGCGGACGGAGACTCAACCTGACACTCCAATAGGGCAGTAGTATGCCACCAAAAACTCAGGGAGTCAAAGGTAAAAACGGCCGAAAGTAGAAGCAACAACTGCCCTTTTGCTGGGTTTCGCGGGGATTTACCGCTTGTACCCGATCTTGCGGAGCAGGCCGTGCCGCCATTCGCGGTCATTGGCGGATTCGATCCCCTTGGGGGAACTGCCGTCAATCACTCCGAGAATTCCCCGCCCCTGCTCGCTCTCCGCCAGGATCACTTCGACCGGATTGGCGGTGGCGCAGAAAATATTGCATACTTCAGGGATCTCACGAATGCGGCCCAGGATATTGATCGGGTAACCGTTGCGGATGGCGATGACGAAAGTGTGACCCGCGGCGATGGCCTGGGCGTTTTCGGTGGCGATGCCTTCGAGCTCGGTATCATTGCCGTCGACGCGAATGAGACAGTCGCCCGAAGCCTCGTTGAAGGCGATGCCGAACTTCATCTGCGGAACGGTGTTGACGATGGCCTCAAAGAGATCCTCGACAGTCTTGATGAAGTGGCTGTGGCCGACAATAATGTTGCCGTTTTCGGGAATCACGAGGCGCACGGTCTTCAGGTCCATATGCCTTCTCACTATAAAATGAATCGTGCCGCCACATCCGAAGGGTCATCTGCAAAGGGGACACTCGCAGAAGGAGAAATCGCCGCGCCTGGTCCATGGGCGATTGAGCGTGCATCGCGACGGCTACGGTTTCGTCACGCCCGAAGAGCCGGTGCCGGGATTGAAGGGCGACATCTACCTGGGTAAAGAAGAAGCCGATCGCGCCATGCATGGCGATCGTGTTGCTCTGCGCATCAAGCGTCTGGAGCGCGACGGACGCGCGCACGGTGAAATCGTCGAGGTGGTAAAGCGCGCGCACACCAGCGTTGTGGGCGAGTTTCGCATACGCAGGCGCGGCAATTATGTGATTCCGCACGACGACCGCATCCGGCAATGGATCGAGATTCCGGAAGGGATGGCGATCCCCCCCGGTGGTGGCTCCGTGAACCGCGTGGGCGCGCAACCCGTGCAGGTACATTCAGAAGCAGATCTGGACGGCATGATCGTCACCGCCGAGATCGTCGATTATGGCGACGACGGCGATCGGCCCGCCGGCCGCGTGATCGAGATATTGGGGCGTCCCGACGACTTCGGGATCGACGTCGAGATTCTGATTCGCGCGCACCACATCCCGCATCAGTTTCCCGAGGATGTATTAGAGCAGGCGCGGGCGATCCCTGGACCGATCCCGGAGGCCGAGATCGCCAAGCGGCGTGATTTTCGCGAATACGACATCGTCACCATCGACGGCGAAACGGCGCGCGACTTCGACGACGCCGTGTGGGTGGAGCGGCTCCCCAATGGCCACTGGGCGCTGCAAGTGCATATCGCCGACGTAAGCTACTACGTGCGCCCGGGCAGCCCTATCGATCGCGAAGCGTTGCTGCGCGGTACCAGCGTCTACTTCCCCGACCGAGCAGTGCCGATGCTTCCGCTGGAGCTATCCACCGACCAGTGTTCGTTGCGACCGCACGAGGATCGCCTGGTGATGAGCGCATTGCTCGAAATCGACAATCATGGCGACGTGGTCGCGCAGGATTTTACGCGGGGTGTGATCCGCAGCGCCGAGCGCATGACGTATACGGCGGTCTACAAGGTTCTCGAAGGGGACCCGGAATTCAACGTTCGGTACGCAACACTGGTGCCGCGTTTCCAGATGATGCGGGATCTGGCATTGTTGCTGAACAAGAAGCGCCAGCGCCGCGGCTCCATCGATTTCGATCTGCCCGAGCCGCTGCTCGAGTTCGACGAATTCGGCGCGATGACCGCCGTCACCCGCGCTCCCCGCAACATTGCGCACCGCTTGATTGAGGAGTTCATGCTGGCCGCCAACGAAGCCGTCGCGACACACATCGAGGCCGCTGGCGAGCCCATGATCTTCCGCATCCACGATCGCCCCGACCCCAAGCGCGTGATCGAATTCGAGGAAATCGCGACGCAATTCGGCTATTCGCTCACACCCGGCGCCGCGCCCGTGAAGAAGTTCAAGACCGAGGTAGTGGCGCTCGACAATCCGCTGCTGACCTCACGCAACTATCAGAAGCTGGTGGCAAAAATCGAAGGAAAGCCCGAGGAACGCATCCTAAGCTACCTGATGCTGCGCTCGCTTAAGCAGGCGCGCTACAGCGACATGAACGTTGGACATTTCGCGCTGGCCGCCACTAGCTACACGCACTTCACGTCGCCTATCCGGCGGTACCCGGACCTGATCGTCCATCGCATTCTGGGCGCGCATCTCGACGGCAAGCGCTACCAGGGGGACCTGCATGCGATCGCCGATCAGTCGTCGGATGCCGAGCGCCGCGCGGCCGAAGCCGAGCGCGAACTGGTGGAATGGAAAAAGGTCAAGTTCATGATCGACCGCGTCGGCGACGAGTTCGACGCGCTGATCATTTCCACCACCCGCTTCGGATTCTTCGTGGAACTACAGGACATGTTCATCGAAGGACTGGTGCCGCTCGATACTCTGCCCGGCGATCGTTTCGAGTACAAAGAGAACGTCCGCAAGATCATGGGCTTGCGTTACCGCCGGCAATTCTCGATTGGCGATCAGGTTATCGTGCGCCTGGATCGCGTCGACGGCGTCGAGAAAAAGCTAACCTTCGGATTCGTGGGCTTTAAAAAATAGCTACTGCACTTTCGCGGCCGCCTCGGAGAACATTTCCGCGGCCCAGCCTAGCTGGTCGGTCGTGTGCGCGGCGGAGACCTGCGTACGAATACGCGCTTTGCCCATCGGCACCACCGGATACGAGAAGCCGATCACGTATATGCCCTTCCGCAGCAGGTACTCCGCCATGCGCGCGGCTTCGGCGGCGTCGCCAATCATCACCGGGACGATGCAATGTTCGCCGTGCAGAATCTGCAGACCCAGTTCCGTCGCGCGCTTGCGGAAAAACAAAGTGTTCTTCCGGAGTCGCTCCGGCAATTCGTTCGATGCGGTCAGGATCTTCAAAGCTTCGAGCGATGCGGCCACGATCGACGGCGCGAGAGAGTTGGAGAACAAGTACGGCCGCGAACGCTGGCGCAGCAGCGCGGTGAGCGATTTCGCTCCGCTGATATACCCGCCGCTCGCGCCACCGAGCGCCTTGCCCAGTGTTCCGGTAAAGATGTCCACGCGGCCCATCACTCCCGCATGCTCGTGCGAACCGCGGCCAGTCTCTCCGACAAAGCCCACGGCGTGCGAATCGTCCACCATCACCATCGCGTGATATTTGTCCGCCAGATCGCAGATGTCACGCAAAGGCGCGATGTAGCCGTCCATTGAAAACACGCCGTCCGTCGCGATCATGCGGAAACGTGCGCCCTGCGCGGCCTGGAGCTGCTGCTCCAGATCCGCCATGTCGCGATTCTTGTAACGGAAACGCTGGGCTTTGCACAGTCGAATTCCGTCGATGATCGATGCATGATTCAGTTCGTCCGAGATGACGGCGTCTTCCGCGCCGAGCAGCGTTTCGAATAGGCCGCCGTTGGCGTCGAAGCACGACGAATACAGAATGGTGTCTTCGGTGCCCAAAAAGCGGGCGATCTCTTGCTCCAATTGCTTATGCTGCTCCTGCGTGCCGCAAATGAATCGGACGGAGGCCATTCCGTAGCCCCAGCGGTCGAGCGCATTGCGCGCGGCGGCGATGATACGCGGGTCATCGGCCAAGCCCAGGTAATTGTTCGCGCACAGGACCAGAACGGGATCGCCACCCTGCAGTTGAGCGTCGGGGCGCTGGGCCGATTGGAGCACACGTTCCGGCTTCCACAAGCCCGCCCCGCGAATTTCTTCGAGCTGCGATTCGACAAATGCCTGATAAGTGCCGAGCATCGCTAGATAAGTTCCTCCCAGTTGAGGATCACTTTGCCACTCTGACCGGATCGCATCACCTTGAAGCCTTCCTCGAAATCGCGATAGCTGAAGCGATGCGTGATCACAGGCTGAATATTCAGGCCGGATTGCAGCAGCACCGTCATCTTGTACCACGTCTCGTACATCTCACGCCCGTAGATGCCTTTGATCGTAAGCATGTTGAAGATCACTTCACGCCAATTGATCGCCATCTCTCCTGCCGGGATGCCCAGCATGGCGATCTTTCCGCCATGGCATAAGTTATGAATCATGTCGCGGAAGGCACTGACGTTGCCGGACATTTCCAGGCCTACGTCGAATCCTTCCTGCATGCCCAGTGTCTTCTGCGCGTCCGCGATGGATGTCTCTTTCACGTTGAGCGCCAAGTCGACGCCCACCTTGCGAGCCAGATCCAGCCGATATTCGTTGACGTCGGTGATCACCACGTAGCGCGCACCGGCATGGCGCACCACCGCTGCCGCCATGATGCCGATGGGACCGGCTCCGGTGATCAGCACATCCTCGCCCAGCACATCGAACATGAGAGCGGTATGTACCGCATTTCCCAGGGGATCGAAGATGGCCGCGGCGTCGCGGTCGACGCGCGGATCGTGACGCCAGACGTTGGTCATCGGCAAGGCAATAAACTCAGCGAAGCAACCGGGCCGGTTCACTCCCACGCCCGAAGTATGCGCACAGAGATGCCTGTGCCCCGCCATGCAATTGCGGCAGCGGCCGCAGACCACGTGCCCTTCGCCTGACACCAGCTCGCCCGGATTAAAATCGATCACGTTCGAGCCGACTTCCACAATTTCGCCCACAAATTCGTGACCAATCGCCATCGGGACAGGGATGGTCTGGCGTGCCCACTCGTCCCAATCGTAAATGTGAACGTCGGTACCGCAAATCCCGGTGCGGTGGACCCGGATCAGAACGTCGTTAATACCGATGGCAGGCACGGGAATGTCTTCAATGGACAGTCCGGTCGCGGCGTTTGCTTTCACTAATGCTTTCACTCAATCTCCTGGGACCATTATCCTGTCGAGCGCCACCTACAGAAACTTCATGAATATTTCACGGCGACTTCACATCCAAGAAGCCTATTTGGTTCATGATGAACTCATAGGGTCATGATAGTCTCAGCCGCCATCGCAGGATTTTTAATTTTCGCTCTCTTTCTTGAAACGATCTCGTCGTCGCCGAAAGATTAGCCACCATGTTTCACGTCTGCTCGCGGCCGAGCCATTTGTCGACCGCTGGCACACGGTGTGCGAGCAGTCGATTCACCAAGCATTCCGGATCTGGGTCCGCAATGAACATTTCGCGATGCACCCGGTTGACAAACTGCTCCTCTACCGCGTGGTCGATCATCTGCAGCAGGTGATCGTAGTAGCCGTCGACATTGAGAATTCCGCAGGCCTTGCGTTGCAGGCCAAGTTGAGTCCAGGTCAGGATCTCGCAGAACTCCTCGAAAGTGCCGTAGCCGCCGGGCATGGCGATAAACGCGTCGGCCAGATCCGCCATCAGGGCCTTGCGCTCATGCATGGACTCAACGATTCGCAGATCGGGCAACTCCGTGTGCGCCACTTCTTTGGCGACCAGCATTCGCGGGATCACGCCAATGACTTCGCCTCCCGCCGCCCGAGCCGTATCCGCCAGCACTCCCATCAATCCCACGTTTCCGCCGCCGTAGACAATCGTGAGCCCGCGAGCCGCCAGGCACCGGGCCAGCGCTTCGGCAGCCCGAGCGTAAGCAGGACGGGCGCCGGGACTCGAGCCACAAAATACGCAGACTCGTTTAACCATAAATCGGCTTCTCTCCGGGCGGGCGTGTCTTCCAGCGGCGGTGGATCCACAGCCACTGGTCGGGATGTTTGCGAACGGCGGCTTCCAGTCGCGCGTGCACCTGCTGTGTATCCTGCTGCACATCGCCGGTCATTTCCATCGCCGGCTCGAAGTGCAACACATAGCGCCGCTCTTTCTCCGACCACACTGCATAACCCGGAACTACGGCCGCGCCGCTATGGTGCGCCAACTTCACAAACGCACTCCCGGCACAAGCCTTGACGCCAAAGAAGTCGATAAAGGCGCCTTGGTCCGGGGTGGTGTTCTGATCGATTAGGACGCCCACGGCGTCGCCGGCAGCCAGCGCACGAAGGATGCCGCGCGCCGCGTCCTTCTTCGCGATTGCATGGTTGCCCGAAAGCTCGCGCCGCGACTCCACCAGCGCATCAATACGGGGATTATCAATGGGTCGCACCACAATGCGCATAGGCGCCACCAGGTAAGCGTGTGCGAAAGCGCTCAGCTCCCAATTGCCGAAGTGTCCCGTTGCCACCAGCACACCTCTGCCGCGGCCACGTGCCTCCTCAAAGTTTTCCAGACCCTCGTAGCGAATCCATTCCGCAACGTTCTCGCGAGTAATTTGCGGGAAGCGGGCGAAGGACACCACCAGCCGCGCAATGGAGTCGAACACGCCGGTGGTGATGCGCTCGCGACCGGCGAATCCAGCCATCTCCAAGTTCTTAAGCGCGGTGCGGCGCAGTCGCGGCAAAGTCAGATCAAGCAGCCGGACGTAGAAACGGGCGAGCCGGTTGGCCGTCGAAAGAGGAGTTAAGGAAAGCGTCGCCAGCACGAAGCGCGCGAGCCAGTATTCGACGGTCTTCACTCGGACTCACTCACTCGATCTCACGCTAGCGGGCTCATTCGATCCAGCCACCGCCAAGCACCAGATCGCCGGAATAGAACACTGCTCCCTGGCCGGGAGTAACCGCACGCTGCGGCTCATCGAAGTGGACCTCAATGCGCCCTTCTTCACCCGCCGCCGGGTGCAGTGTTGCCGGCGCGGCGGCGTGCTTATTGCGAATCTTCACTTCTGCTCGTAGTGGAGCGGCTGGCGCTGCAATCGAAATCCAATTCAGGTTCTTCACGTGCATCGACGCGCGCAGCAAATCGTCATTGCGGCCGATCACCACGCGCTTCGTGGCCGGCTCCGTCGCAATAACATAAAGCGGCTCGCTTGCCGCCACGCCCAGCCCACGCCGCTGGCCCACGGTGAAATGATGTACCCCTGCGTGGCCCCCCACCACCCGGCCGTCGGCCATTACAATCTCACCCCGGGTTTCCGCGGGCGCAATTCCCTGCTCCTTAAAGTAGCTATCGATGAACCCGGCATAATCGCCGTTGGGGACGAAACAAATTTCCTGGCTGTCGGGCTTCGAGGCCGTAGGAATTCCCAGCTCGCGAGCCAGTTCCCGCACCTGCGACTTCTCCATGCCGCCCAGCGGGAACCGCGTGCGGGCCAATTGATCCTGCTTGAGACCGCACAGGAAATAGGTCTGGTCCTTGGCGCGATCTACGCTGCGGCGCATTTCCCAGCGGCCGCTCGCGTCGTTCCAGTCGCTCCTCGCATAGTGTCCGGTAGCAATCTCGCGCGCGCCGATGCCCTCCGCCATTTCGAGAAACTGGTCGAACTTGATGAAGTTGTTGCACAACGTGCAAGGAATCGGCGTGCGACCGGCCAGGTATTCGTCGATGAATGGCTTCACCACCTGCGCCTCGAACCGCTCCTCGAAATTTACCACGTAGTAGGGGATCCCCAAGCGCTGAGCGACATGGCGCGCATCGTAGACGTCGTCGAGCGAACAGCAGCGTCCCGTCGGCTTATCCGTAGCGATCTCCGGCAGGCGCTTCTGGTTCCAGAGCTGCATGGTCATGCCGATGACGCGCTCGCCTGCGCGATTGAGCATGCCCGCGACGACAGAGCTATCCACGCCCCCCGACATGGCGACCGCGACCGTATGCTCAGGCATAAGCTGGCGCCAGCTTCCTAAGACGACTCACGACTTGGACCACAGCCTCGATGAGCGCGTCGATCTGCTCTTCAGTATTTGAGCGGCCCAGTGAAAAGCGTACGCTTGAGCGCGCTTGTTCACGCGTAAGGCCAATCGCCGCCAGCACGTGCGACGGTTCGGTAGCACCACTGGAACAAGCCGAACCGCTCGATACCGCAAACCCCTTGAGGTCCAGCGCAATCAGGAGCGGCTCGCTATCGATTCCGTCGAAACGAATGTTGGACGTGTTGCCGACGCGCAACGCGCCCGTGCCATTTACATGCGCGCCCGCTACGCGCTCGAGAATGCCCTGCTCCATACGATCGCGCAGAACCGTCTGACGCGCAGCTTCGGTCGCGCTCTCTTCGATAGCCCACTCGGCGGCACGTCCAAAGCCTGCCGCGCCCGCGACGTTCTCCGTGCCGGCGCGCATCTTGCGCTCATGCGGACCGCCATAGAGCAGCGGCCGCAGTGCTGCGCCCTTGCGAATGTAAAGCGCGCCCATTCCCTTGGGCCCATAAATTTTGTGTGCGCTGATCGAATACAGATCGACGCCCAAGTCGCCAACGTCGACTGGAATCTTTCCCATAGCTTGCACGCCATCGGAATGGAACTGGACTCCGGCTTCGCGGGCAATCCGCGCGACCTCACGCACCGGCTGAATCACTCCCAATTCGTTGTTCACGTGCATGACGCTGATTAATTTCGTGTCGGGGCGAAGCGCTTCTCGCACTGCCTGCGGGTCGATGATGCCGCAGCTGTCCGCGCGTACGAAAGTAACTTCAGGCAACTCCGTTGCAGCCTGCAATACCGCAGGATGCTCGACCGTAGTCGTGATGACATGGCCGCCGGCGCCGAAAATCGCCATATTGTCGGCTTCGGTACCGCCGCTAGTGAAAACAATTTCTTCCGCTTTGGCGCCCAACATGGCCGCCACCGAGCGCCGCGCGCGATCCAGTTCGCTGCGTGCTTCCTGCCCGAACTGGTGGATGCTCGAAGCATTGCCAAACACCGTGGTCATTAACGGAGCCATCACCTGAAACACTTCGGGCGATACGGGCGTGGTCGCGTTGTGATCGAAATAATAACGGGTCACGGGGTTCATTACAATCTTATCAGCACATGGCGAACCGGCTGATCACTTTCACCACGGATTTCGGGCTTTCCGACCACTTTGTGGGAACCATGAAGGGCGTTGTTGCCGGGATCGCACCCACGGCGCGGATCATCGACATCAGTCATGAAGTCGCGCCTTACAACGTGACGGAAGCGGCGTTTATCATCGCCGAATCCTGGCAGTATTTTCCCAAACGAACGATCCACGTCGTAGTGGTGGATCCCGGCGTCGGCAGCACGCGGCGCGCCATTCTGGCCGAAGCCGGCGGGCACTTCTTTATCGCACCAGACAACGGTGTGCTCTCGATGGTCTACGAGTCCGCTGCGCATAAGGTCCGCGTAATCTCGAATCCGAAATTCATGCGCCGTGCGATCAGCCGGACCTTTCATGGACGCGACGTCTTCGCTCCTGCGGCAGCGCATCTGGCGAAGGAGGCGAAGCCATCAGCGTTCGGGAATGTGATCCAGGACTATGTTCGTAGCTGGATTTCCCGGCCGTCTCCAAAAGGCAGCGACGCTTGGCGCGGCACTATTCTTAAGGTCGATCGCTTCGGCAATCTGATTACGAATTTCAAAGCTCGCGAGTTCGATGGCATAAATGCTCGCCCGTTTGAATTGCGCGCCGGAGCCCAGCGCATTCAGCGTCTGGCATTGGCTTACTCTGATGTCCCGGTGGGCGAATTGTTCGTCATCGTCGGCAGCTCAGGGTATCTTGAAATCGCAGCCAACCAAGCCTCGGCCGCAAGCCTGCTTGGCTGCGGCGCCGGAGCATCGGTGGAATTCGATCTCTACTAGGCTCCGAAGAACTCGCGCGCGGCGGCGACCGTGTAGCGAATATCTTCCTCGCTGTGAGCGGTCGACAGAAATGCCGCTTCGAACTGCGAAGGAGCCAGGTAAATGCCGCGCTCCAGCATGAAGTGGAAGAATTGGCCGAAGCGAGCGGTGTCGCACTTCTTGGCCGAATCCCAATCAATGACCGGATCCGGCGAAAAGAAAAACGTAAACATGGCGCCGACGCGATTGATGGTAACCCCCGGCGGAACCCAGGCCGTGAGTTGAGCCGCGCGCGCTTCTAATTGTTCGTATAGTTCCGGATGAGCAACCAGATAGCGCAGCATCGCCAGCCCCGCGGCTACCGAGAGCGGATTGCCCGATAGCGTTCCCGCTTGATAGACGGGACCCAATGGAGCGATCTTGCGCATGATATCGGTGCGCCCACCATAGGCCGCGATCGGCAGGCCGCCACCGATGATTTTGCCAAGCGTCGTTAAATCGGGCTGAATGCCGAAGCGCTGCTGTGCCCCGCCCAAAGCCACGCGGAAGCCCGTCATCACTTCGTCGAAAATGAGTAGCGCGCCGTGGCGCGTGGTGATCTCCCGCAACCCTTCCAGAAACCCAGGCGCTGGAGGAACGCAACCCATGTTCCCAACTACCGGCTCGACGATCACGGCGGCGATTTGCCCGCCGCGCTCCGAGAACGCCTTCTCCACCGCGGAGATCGAACTGTACGGCAGCGCCAACGTGGTTTCGGCAAACCCCTTCGGAACGCCCGCGGTATCGGCAATCCCCAGCGTCGCCATGCCGGAACCGGCCTTCACCAGCAGCGAATCGACGTGACCGTGATAGCAGCCTTCGAACTTGATGGTCAGGTCGCGGCCCGTGAATCCGCGGGCGAGGCGCAACGCGCTCATGGTCGCCTCGGTGCCGGAATTCACAAGGCGCAGCATCTCCATCGACGGCACCACTTGCGAAATCAGTTCAGCCAGCTCGACTTCGCCTTCTGTGGGCGCGCCAAAACTGGTGCCGCGCTCCAGGGCTTCTTGCAGCGCGTCTATAACCGGCCGCGGACGATGCCCCAGCAGCAATGGCCCCCACGAGCCTACGTAGTCGATATAGGAATTGCCGTCGGCGTCGAAAATGCGCGAGCCTTCACCGCGGTCGATGAACCGCGGATTTCCCCCCACGCTGCGAAACGCCCGTACTGGTGAATTCACGCCGCCGGGGATGCGCGCCTGCGCTCGCGCAAACAGCGCTTCCGATCGCGATGTTTTCATAACCCGGCGCGCGAGCTCTCCGGGACCACACGATTCAACAGCAGGTTCATCATCACTTCCCGCAGCGTGCCGCTCAGGTTCCGCACCAGGCGCCCCCGCAGTTCGACGTAGGGTTGCGTGCCGGCGAACAAATCCTGCATAAGCTCACGAAACCGCGGACTGCGCCGCATGAATTGAATCATCCGCGCGGGCACTGAGTTGAACATA
>JBDTTL010000021.1:0-27043 GCA_039930665.1 Acidobacteriota bacterium | reverse complement strand
TCCTGACTCACCCAGCCCATCACCGAGGGTCCCACGACAACACCGACAACGATATAGCCGACCACTTCAGGCAGCCGCAAAAACTTGACCAGGTGACCGCCCGTCGGTGTTTATCCTCTCACCGCTTTCAGATTTTCGGGATTCAACGCCTGCAACTCCGGGACGACGAAGATTCCGTCTTTACGGATCAAGCGATCATCGATATAGAGTTCGCCACCGCCGTAGTCGAGACGCTGGATGTGGACCATGTCCCAATGGACGGAGGACTTATTGCCATTCGGGGCTTCGTCGTAGCAATTGCCCATGGCCATGTGAATACCACCGTCGATCTTTTCGTCGAACAAGATACTCCCTGTTGGGTGGCGGATGAAAGGATTGAAGTTGATTGAGAATTCGCCGGTATAGCGCGCGCCGGGGTCAGTATCGAGCATCTGGTTCAACACTTTTGTACGCTCGGCATTTTCGGCCTCGGCTTGATCGATGTGGCCGTTCTTGAAGGTCAAGCGAATGAAGGAGAATTTCTGACCGTCATAGGACGAAGGCCCGAAGCGGATTGTCCCGCTGATGGAATCCCTGACCGGCGCGGTAAAACACTCACCGTCTGGAATGTTCAGAGTGCCAGTGCACGGGATGGCGGGGATGCCCTCTATGCTGAAGCTGAGGTCGGTTTCCTGGGCGGGGCTATAGATGCGCACTTTTTTTCCTTCAGCCATGAGTTTTTCGAGCGGCTTTACAGCCTCGGTCATTTTGCTGTAATCGACCAGGCAGACGTCGCGGTAGAAAACCTCGAAGTCGGCGAAACTCATGCCACAGGCTGCTGCAAATTCCTCGGTTGGGGCGGCAGTCACCAGCCAGCGTGTGTGGTTGACGCGGTAGTCGTTCACAGGCTGCAGGGCCTTCTTGTATAGCGCCATCTGCTCGGGTGGCAAAGTGATCTTGGCTTGATCGGCGTCGTCATCGACGCGGATATACCCTTGCATGGTTTTCATTTTCGCCAACCTCTGCTCGCCCAGGGCCGCGACGCCGGCGGCGGATAAGGGCCCGACGGTGCTGTTAATCGACCCGGATCCCGTGTCAATCAAGAATGGGTGTCCACCGATCTCGTTCACCTTCGCTGCGCAGGCGTCGGCTAGCACCCTAGCCTTAGAGCCTCTATATTCCAGCCAGATGTTATCGCCCGGTTGGACCCGGACGGCGTTGACCATGAATTGATGGGCTAGTTGTTGGAGGGTTGACGAGTCCATGATCCATGGTAGCCTCCGACGAGTCCACGCTACCGTTAATGATGGTTATCGGGCTCGCTTCAGTCGAGACTCTGATCGAGCAGCGCCAAATAGGCGAGAACAAGCCGGTAGGTACGATAGTATTCGTCTTTGTGAATCGCCTCGATCCGATCTTTGGCGCTATGCAGAATCGGCATGGTTGCCGCAGTTAGCGAGTGGATCGTGATGGCGGGGATTTTCTTTTCCCTGAAGGACTCAGAATCGGTTGTACCTACACGTTCAACATTCATACCCAGGACCGGCAGTTCCATGGTTACCGCCGCTACTTCTATGAGGTGCGCCAGCTTGGGATCGGCATGGGACACCCAGACTTCAGTTTCGCCTAAACCTAGAGTGTCCATGTTCACCATTGCAACGACCTGTTCATGAGTCTTACCTAGTTGCCGAACATACGCCTTTGATCCCACCAGTCCTTTTTCCTCGCCGCTAAACGCGATGAAGCGGAACGTGTGGCGTCGCGGCACGCTTGCGAGACCCTCATAAAGGCTCGGCAGCAAGCTTGCGCCGCTCCAGTTATCTACAACTCCATCGCCTGCCTCCTCAAGATCAAAATGAGCACCCACTACAATTGCTAATTCGGTGCCTCCCGAGAGATTGCAGATGAGGTTGGGGGCCTTTAGCCCTCTCACAGGTTGTTCCGCGAGCTTGTCGCCGGTACATCTGGCATCCTCAAACATCTGACGCATGGCAGGTTCGCGCTTATCATTCTTCTTGACGTAGGCGCTGAGCCGCTTTTCGACGATCTCTTTTGAGACGGCGGAAAACTGAATCGTTTGAGCCGTGGCGACAGGCACGCAGCATAACAGGACAAAGAGTCGAGTCATAACGCTCCAAAATTGGCCAACTGGGCACTCCATCTTACCTTTTACCGACAGTCCTGGCATTTTTTGAGCGTCGCGAATGATGCGGACCAATCGTCGACAACAACCTCCTGGCCTCGCTTGCAGTGTGCGTGACGGAGCTGTCTCATTGCGTCTCGCTGGAAAGCTCGCGTGCGTTCTTGTCATCCCGCGTTCCTGAAAAGCTCGCACACTGCGAGAACCTGAAGACGCGGGTGCTCGACAATGCCTGGACTCATGTTGCCTCGGGAGTTATCATGTTCGCTGAAGGTGGCAGGGCAATCTTGGCGAGCATGTCATAGCGGACAGGGGAAAATCCCGATTGAGCGAAACGGGCGTCACTTTTCATTCACTAGGAATTGGACGAGGTGCTTATGGCTGTGGAAGGCTGCCCCAAAAGGAGGAATTCCAGCATCTTCCCGTAACCCGCGGCCGCGCTCGACGGCATCGCCGTTACGAGGGCGACATGGAAGTCGGGGAAAATAAAAGGCTCTCTTCAAGCCCGGTGGTGTACGAAAGAAAGGGGTAATTTATTGACATATTGTCTCCTCATCGCACCGACTATAAGCTACTCAGACCTACCGTCTTTATTTAAAACGGTGTTTCATTTTGGACGTCAGATGTCGTCAACCGCCGGACGCTCAAGGTGGTTTCACGGACGTGGGATCTTAGCGGGACTTGCGCTATGCGCATATTGCGTGCTTGTACCGGACCTTTCCGCACAGGCGGCTCGCCCGGTAAAGCTGGAGGTGCAAAGGTCGAAAGGCTCGATCCAGGTCGGTGAGCGGACCACGGTGACGGTCCGGCTGCTCGATGCTGAGAACCACATCGCGCAGGCGCCCAAGAATCTGCCGATCGAGATCGACGTACGGCTGCCTTCGAACGAGGTTCAGACGCTCGTTAGAACGACACTCAGAGCGGGCCAGAACTCGGTCACCGTGCCGCTTCCGGCAATAACCACCGAGGGATTTCTTTATATCTGGGCGAAGCAACCCGAGCTGCTTCCGGGAGGCGCTTACTTGCGGGTGCGCGGACTACGTACCCCCGCGCGAGTCGCGCAACGAGTCGAGGCGCCGACCATGACACCGCGCCCGTCGACGGCTTCGGCGCAGCCGGTTCCTCCTGCGGTGGTCGCGGCAACGAGACCCGAAAGTACGCGTTTGACGCGAATCCCGATCGGGCCGGTGGCAGCGCTGCCCTCCGGAATCATCCGGCCGCATGTACCAGCGGGGGGCGTACCTACTCCCGCGCCCGCCGCGATACCTATTCCAGCTCCGCCGCCTCCTACTGCGGCTCCCGGCACTCGCTACAATCTTGCTCTTCGCTATAGCCCGCAGCGAACCTTCCTCGCGAATGGAAAGGACGCGGTTACCGTCCATGCGTTCGTCCTGCCGAAGGCCGAAGGCGCCGAACTGCCGGGATTTCGGGTGAGCCTTTTCGATGGAAGCAATACGCTGATACCCAGGCCGCTGGTTATTCCGCCGGGTGCGGAGGAGGGTACCGCCACGCTAACTTACGATCACGTGGGCACCATTAGAGTGGAGTACATTGCGGCGAATCCATCGGTGCAAATCGACGGGGACCGCCAACTCGACATTCATTTCGATCCGCCGATCACTGGCATCGACGTCAAGGGCAATGCATGGATCTCCTTTGTCGATTCCACCGATGTCGTGATCACTACCGTTGGCGACGCCCAGCAGCCCATCGCCACGGATGAGGCGCGTACGGTTTCGCTAGCGCTCACGGCGGGCTCCGGCAATCTGTCGCAGCCGCAGGTAACGATCGCTTCCCATACCTCGGACGCGCGTGCGGAATTTACCCCGCTGTGGTGGGGAACGGCCGTGATCGCGGCCAGCACTCCGAATCTTCTCACGAGAACCCTGACCGTCGAAGTCGGCGTGCCTTGGATGCTGCTGGTGCTTTCGATCGCGGGCGGGCTTGCCGGTGGGTGGGTCTTCGTACTCCGCTATCCACGTACCAAGATGTGGAGAATTCCAGCAGGGGCGCTGACAGGGATCGTATTGCTGTGGTCCGTGCTTTATCTGGGACGCGCGGGCCTGCCACGGGCGGCCGTACTGAATCCCTTCAGCATCTTCGTCGTGTCTGTAATTGGAGGATGGCTGGGTACTGCGGTGTTCCAGCCGTTGGCGAAAAAGTTTAGCTCGTAATCCGAACTTTCCTACTTGTACGATTCATATGCATTTCGCTTCGCGACAGAACTCGATCCGATGGTGGCACCGCGTTGCGACTAGTGCGAACAGGTGACGCTGAAGGATCTACCGGTCCAATCGTCGCGGGGCACAGCGCCGGCATGGCTGGGGAACCTGAGGAAGGGAAGAAGTCTAATGCCCCGGTTCCATCAACCAGCGGTTCGCAAGAGCGGACGCGTCATCCACTTGCGGATCGACGGTTGCCCGACCAGTCTCGTCGCCGCTGACGGAGAAGATCGCGGAGATACCTTCCGCCGTCGGCGCCAATAACAGGCGCTTCTCCTTGGCGTCCAGGCGCAAGGTCTCGCCGAGCCAGGTGAATTGCACTAAGACACGCTGCTTGTGCCCGATTGCCCGGCAGTGCGTCAGCAGGTCCTGGGTGAAGGGCGAAGTCTTCAACGCTTCCACGTGCGGCGCCCGCAGCAGAGCGGCTGTCCTGTCCGCCTCCCGCCGCTCCCGCTCGCGCTTCACTTTCTCGGGATCCCTTTCCTCCTGGCTTTCGAGCGCCTTGAGGTTGTTCTCCAGATTATCGAGGAAACTCATGGTTAGATCCTGCTCGGCCGGGCGGAGCTTGCGCGTCCGTAAAAGGGCATTCCGGGAGTGCTCATGTCTTTAGTATCGCGATTGAGCAACTCATCCGTCCATGACCCGCTTCTGCGACTTCGCGGATACTCTAGACCGATGCTCCCAGCTATCTTTCAAAGGACGGGATCGCTCTGAATGAACGGAATCGGCGAAATCGAAATCGTCTGTCGTCTTCTTCTGCTGTCTATCGTAGCCAGAAGGGCAGATCGTACTTGCCGGGATCGTCTTCGAGCAGTGTCAACTGCGCCCACCGCATGGCTTGCCGAACCAGCCTTCGGGCTTGGGGGCTTGCGCCGACAGGGCGAGCGCCGAACCGGCGATCCCAGTTGTGCGGAAGAAATCTCTACGATTCAAAGAATCCATCATGAGGTTAGTCAGAAGCTCAGTTTCAGCCCGAATTGAAGCTGGCGTCCGGTCGCCGAGGAGCTCGCCAGCCGACCGAAGCCCGGGTTGCCGATGGTCAGCGCCGAATTGCTGGCGCTGGGAAGGGTGAACGTCGGCGTATTCGACAGATTGAAAGCCTCGGCGCGGAACTGCACGTTGAGCCGTTCGGTAGGCCGAAAGTTCTTGAACATCGAAAAGTCCAGGTTCGACGAACCGGGGCCACGGGCCACACGCCGGGCCGAGTTGCCGAACAGAGTGATGAGGGTTCCCTTGGTGTTTCGAACCTGTTGCGGATTGACGAACGCGGCCGGATTGAAATAGCCGTCGACCGACTTGTTCGGCAGATACATGGAAACGCCGGTGACGCGATCTGGCACGTTCAGGGTCGCGTACATCTGGTTGCCCGAGGCGATGCGCGCGCTCCGGATATCGGTCGGGAAGCCGCTGCGTATCGACAGGATTCCGTTGAACTGCCATCCGCCTAGGACCCAGTTCGCCGGACCCTTGTGGTTCATCCAGCGCTTGCCGGTGCCGAACGGAAGCTCATACGCATAGTTGAAATTGAACACGTGCGGGACGTCGAGGGGCGCGTAGCTTCTCTCCCGAAACAGATTATAGGAGTCGATCGGAAGCGTGGTGCCGCCGTTCTGATTGAACGAGCTGTCACCATTGCCGTTCGATTCGAGGTTCTTCGACCAGGTATAGTTGGCCATGAAGGCGAATCCGGCCCGATAGCGTTTCTCCACGCGCAGGTTCAGCGCATTGTAAAAACTGTTGGCGATGGCCGCGTCGATGCCGACAGTATTGTTGATCTGAGGGTACGGCCGGTCGGCCTGCGTGGTGTGTCCCGCCAGCGCGTCCTCGAGGCGGATCTGATTCAAGTTCGCACGGGCGATCAGCTTGGTGCCTTTCGTGCCGGAGTAAGAAGCCTCTACCATTAGATCCTGCTGGACGGCGTATTGCAGGCTCAGATTCCACTGCGCCACGTAGGGGGCCGGGACGTTGTGGAAATCCGGCGCACGGGTGTTGAAGCTGACCGGATTCGCCGCGGTTACGCCGGTGAAATCGGGGTCGCTCGCACCCAGTTCGATCGGGGAGCTGATCGTCACCGGCGGCGTCACGGTTCCACTGGCGCTTATCACCGGGAACAGGACTGTCGGCGTATTGGGAATGTTCGCGCCGATCTGCGTCACGCCCTGGTTCTGTTCTTTTCTCGCGAAGAAGATGCCGGCGCCGGAGCGAATCGTGAACTTGGAGGTGGCGTTGTAGGCGAAACCGAGCCGCGGCGCGAAGTTGTTATGGTCCGGATCCACGATGGCGCGCGAAAAGCCGCCTTTGCCGGGGATGGCGTTCTTGCCGGTGGTCAGATCGAAGAGTCCGCCGCGGTCGCGGTCGTCAACCGGCTGGGTGAACAGGTCGTAGCGGATTCCCATGTTGAGGGTCAAATGCGGTGAGATCTTCCAGTCGTCCTGGAAAAAGAACCCGGCGTAGAGGTCGCGCTGGCGGCTCCAATCGAGCAACTGCTTGCCATCGGTATTGGAGGGATAGCCGAAGAGAAAATCGGCCAGCGGAGCTCCCGAGCCGGGAGTGTCGCTCGAGGAGCTGAAGATCGATCCAAAGATCAGGGTGCCGCCGCCGCTGATGTTGTCGAAGCGATAGCGGCGGAAATCCCCTCCAATTTTGAAGGTGTGATTCCCGCGGTTGATGCTCAGGTTGTCGGCGTACTCGAAGGTGTTTTCGATCGCCAGGTTCGGATTCCCTCCGCCGATGGAGGAGAACTGAGCGGCGCTGCTGTTGATTCCGGAGAACGCAAATTGTATTGCCGGGAAGGCCTGCAGCGGGAAGGGGAACATCGAGATCTTGTTGTTGAGCGCGAAATCGACTCCGGTGGCGGTGTCGTTGGGTACGCTGCTCCCATTGTGGCGGGCATAGCCGGCGCGAAATTCATTGACCACGGCGGGACTGAAGATATGGGTCTCGCTCAACGCCGCGCTGCGGGTGTTGCGGATCTCCCGGCTCCCCGCGCCGATGAAACCGTCAAAGCTGCCGGGATTGGGGTTGGTCGAGTTGGCGAGCGAAAAACGGCCGGAGAGCGTGTCGGAATCGCCCAGCCGATGATCGATCTTCACATCGAACTGGTCGTTGTCGTAGGGACGCGGCGCGATGCGCAGATAATTGCGCGACAGAGCGTCAGGACCGCCGAAATTGGGAGTCGGCAGCAGAGCGAGCGTCGCCGCCGAACCGGGGTTGATCAAAGCCTGCGGAATCCGATTCCCCGGCAAGGGCATGCTAATGACCGAGCCGGAGGGACCGATGCGCCGCGCGCGAGGGTCGAAAATGGTGGGCTTGTAGGCCGAAAAATCGCCGGTGCGAAAAGCGAGTGGGGGGATGTCGAGCACGCTCGACGAGGCCGTGGTGCGGCGCCGCGTGCCTTCATAGTCGCCAAAGAAAAACGTTTTATTCCTGCCGTGGTAGATTTTGGGGAGCTCGACCGGTCCGCCCAGAGTGAATCCGAACTGATTCTGCTTGAAGGCCTGGCGCTCGGTGCCGCTGGCGTTCGAAAAGAAGTTGTTCGCGTCGAGTTTGTCGTTTCGCAGAAACTCCCAGCCGCTGCCATGCAGGGTGTTGGTCCCGGACTTGATGGTGGCGCTGATGATTCCGCCGGCCGACCTGCCGAACTCGGCGCTGAAGTTGCTGGTCTTGACCTTGAATTCCTCGACCGCGTCGACCGACGGGGTGTAGGCGATTCCCGCACGCCCGATGCTTCCGCTGGTGACGCTGGTGTTGTTATCCACTCCGTCGAGCAGCACGTCGTTCATCCCGAACCTGCCTCCGCCCGTGACGAAGGGAAGGTTGGTGCCCATGCCCTGCACTGGGATGGTGTTCCCGGCCAGCAGTCCGAGCGCGAACGCGTTGCGGCCATTCAGCGGCAGGTCGAGAATCTGCTTGTTCCCGATCACCTGGCCCAACGACGACGTGGACGTGTCCATCAACGGCGCGGCTGCGGTAACCTCGACTTGCTCGGTGAGGGCTCCAATCTGCAGAGCGAGTTCGACCCTTACGGTTTGGTCAACCTGGACGACGATCCCGGTTTGAGTCTGTGGTCGAAATCCCTGCTTCTCAGCGGTAATGGAATACTCGCCGGTGCGCACGAATGGGACATTGAACTCGCCGCGCTCGTTGGTTTGGGTCTTGCGGGTGTCCTTGGTCGCCACGTGAACAATGGTGATGCTGACGCTGGGAACGACGGCTCCCGTCGGATCCGCCGCAACTCCTACGATCGTGCCACTGGCCACCTGCGCCGACGCTCGACTAACAGCGATCGTCACGAGTAGAGCAATGGTGAATATGCGAGACAAATTTTGCACGGTAAATTTCCTTTCGCTCGGCCGGGCCACCTGCCAACACGACTCGCCCTGGCTAGGGCAGTCCTCGACTTACTTATCCTGGAACTCCAATTTTCCAACCTAACCCTCGAAAAGTATACACCTGTCTGTCCCTGTCAGTCCTCGGTATGGCGGAAACAACTCCGTATCACCCCCGGTGGCGCTTCGCTTCTGCGACTTCGCGAATACTCAAAACCGATGCTCCCAGTTATCTTTAAAGGATGGGATCGCTCTGAATGAACGGAATCGGCGAAATCGAAATCGTCTTTCTTCTTCTGCTGCTATTTATCGTGGTTTTTGGCCTTCTCGCCCGAAGCCTCGGGACGCCATACCCGATCGTCATGGTCATCGGCGGATTGCTGCTCGGCCTTATTCCTGGGCTACCCAAATTCACTCTCAATCCCGACCTCGTCTTCCTGGTGGTCCTTCCGCCCTTACTCTATGCGGCGGCCTGGACCACGTCCTGGCGCGACTTCCGCTACAACCTGGTCAGCATCTTTTTGCTGGCTTTCGGCTTGGTCGGATTTACCGTGGTGGCGGTTGCGCTCATTGCGCCCAGGGTTTTCGAGGGATTTGACTGGCGGCTGGGCCTGGCGCTT
This sequence comes from Acidobacteriota bacterium, assembly GCA_039930665.1. Lineage (GTDB taxonomy): Bacteria > Acidobacteriota > Terriglobia > Bryobacterales > Bryobacteraceae > Palsa-187. Next base: position 17,754 of record JBDTTL010000021.1, on the reverse strand, counting down.
GGCGCAGTGGTCGCTCCCACAGACGCCATTGCGGCGACCTCCATCGCCCGCCGCGTCGGGTTGCCGGCACGTATTGTCGATCTCCTCGAAGGAGAAAGTCTCATCAACGATGCGACCGGCTTGCTCGCCCTGCAATTTGCCACAGCCATTTTGGTAGAGAATCGAATTCCGAGCGTCTCCAGCGCGATTCTGACTTTCGCATGGCTCATAGGCGGCGGCGTTGTGCTGGGCCTGCTTGTCGGCTGGGTGGTCGATTACATCGAACGACGGATCGAAGACGGACCTATCGAGATTACGCTCAGTATTTTGATCCCGTACGCCGTTTATTTGGCAGCGGATGCGGTTCACGCTTCGGGCGTCCTGGCGGTTGTCACTTGTGGCTTGTTTCTCTCCCGGCGCAGCGCCGGCTTTTTCTCGCCCGCGGTTCGCCTACAGATCTGGTCCGTCTGGGAGTCCCTGACTTTCGTCCTGAATGGGCTGGTCTTCGTGCTCATTGGTCTTCAGCTTCCGGGGATACAGGCCTCGATCCGCGGATACAGTCTTTCGACGCTGGTGATAGACGGTGCGGTTTTCAGCGGGCTCCTCATCCTGCTGCGGTTGGTATGGGTGTACCCGGGTACGGGCATCGCCTGGCTGGTACGAACCCGGATTTTACACCAGGACGAGAAGTGGCCTCGCAACCGCCGCATCTTCGTTCTCGGCTGGACCGGTATGCGGGGAGTGGTTTCTCTCGCTGCCGCTCTTGCTCTTCCGGCGGTATTGGCCGACGGCAGCCCGTTTCCTCGACGGAATCTGATTGTTTTTCTCACGTTCTGCGTTATTTTTGTCACGCTCGTCTTGCAAGGCATCACCCTTCCGCCTCTGATCCGCGCCCTCGGCCTGGCTGGAGCCGCCGGGCCAAACTGCGAGGAACGGGAAGCGCGGCGCATCGTAATCCAAGCCGCCGTGTCCCATCTGAGCGATGCGAAGGACAGGGACACGAAAGAAGTCGGACCCCTTTACGACGACCTAGCCCAGCATTACCATCAGCGTCTGGCAAGCGTTCAACTTGGCGACAGTAACCAGGAGGAAATCGCAAATCACGATCGCCACCTCGAGCTATCTTTAGAGGCGCTCCGCGTCGAGCGCGAGACTGCAATTCGTCTGCGCGATGAAGGCCGCATCAATGATGAGGTCTTGCGCCGTATCGAACGCGAGTTGGACCTGAGCGAGTCCGGCATCGTTGCGTCCGATAGTAAACAACTGTGAATCTAGACCCGTCTTGAGCCACGATACGCTGAAGAACGACGAGTACATAACTATGCGACGGTTTTTTGGTTTTCTCCTCACTACGTTTCTGGGCGCGTCTCTGGCTCTTGCTCAGCCAAGCGGACTATCCCGTAAACCCGATGTTCCTTACGTGCCGACCACGGACACCGCCGTGAAGGCCATGCTGGAACTGGCACAGGTGAAGAGTTCCGACGTAGTTTACGATCTGGGTTGTGGCGACGGCCGAATCGTAATTGCGGCTGCCAGGAGTTATGGCGCACGCGGCGTGGGCATCGATATCGACCCGGTGCGCATTCGCGAAGCCAAGAAAAACGCTGAGCGGGCCGGAGTGGAAAGCCAAGTGGAGTTTCGCGAACAGGATCTGTTCCAGGCGAACTTTCGTGAAGCCACCGTAGTTACGTTGTTCCTGCTACCCTCCATCAACCGGCGATTGCTTCCGCAACTGCAAGCCTTGAAGCCGGGAACGCGCATCGTCTCCAACACATTTGAGATTGGCGACTGGAAGCCGGCGCGCGAAATCGTCGTCAAGGAAGACGCTAACGACGACTACTATTTCGGCAGCAGCCGTCTCCTCCTCTGGATCGTGCCTGAGCGCAAGTAAGGGCTGGGCGCTCTCTCCACACTCGACTGTCAGGCGCGGCTGGTACCGTCCCGCGAACGCTCCATGATCGAGCCGGGAGACTGAACGGCACATCCCGCCGACGACGGACAGACGGCGCAATACCTCGGCCCGCAGCGCATTCACATGACCGGCGCTTAGTACCCGGAGGTGCCCTCCAGCCGGACCTTGCCCGAGTAGAAAGGGAAAGGATTCAAACGGCATTGTGATGTCGACGGCCTCTTCGCGAATGTTGCGCAGACCGCTTTCCTTCCAGAGTTGCGCCAGCTCGCCCGGGCGACATAGCGGCATGTGTTTCTCGTCTTTCCCTTCAGCGTTGGCGTTTACACTCGCGGCGGCATCCCAAAATATTCGAAGCATCCGCATGCCAGCACCGTAGTCCCAGATGGCGGCCGAGATGTGCCCGCCCGGCCGGGTTACGCGGCGGGCCTCGGGGAGTGCCTTCCCCGGATCGGGAACGAAATTCCACGCCAGCAAGGAGAGAGCGGAGTGAAAGTTCCGTTTCGAAAGTTCATTTGCTGAGCGTCCGCGACCGCGAAGCTTACTCGCTCAGGAAATGGGTTGTTGGTTTTAGCGTGCGCTAGACACTCAATGGAGCGATCGATTCCCACGCCCAGTGATTGAGGCTTGTTTCTCGCAATAGCAAAGGCCAAAGCACCGGTGCCTGAGCCGATGTCCAGCACTGTTCCGGAGTCCGGAACTTCCGCAAGACTTAGGAGCGCCGGGGTTAGCAATGGCTCCAGTGACCCATGAAATGCTGGTGGGCTTTAGCCCCACTAAACATTGTCTTTCACTTGTCCTGGCGGCGAATGGACACGCCGAAACTTGCGAGGGTCGGCCTGTGAGATCCCGTCTCAATGTTACCGCCGAGCAGCGTCGTGGCCGGAATGCCATCTCCACGCCGCGGGCCGGCTAGTTCCTTCCCATAAGGAGGGCCGCTCTTCGGCGACAATAGATTCCAAGGTATAGAATGCTTCGCAGCCTCAACAAGATTTTGGGTTCCACCATCGTTGCTACCGATGGGGAAATCGGAAGTGTCCACAACTTCCTATTCGAGGATCTCTCTTGGCGGATCGCCTATCTAGTCGCCGAGACAGGTGCTTGGTTCAGCCGGCACAAGGTTTTGCTGTCCCCAATGGCTGTTGGTCAACCCGACTGGACCCGGAAGATCCTTCCCGTGTCCCTTACGCAGGAACAGGTCAAGAGCAGCCCGGATATCGACACAGATCAGCCAGTATCCCGCCAGCAAGAAATGGCGCTAGAGCAGTATTACGGTTGGCCGTCGTATTGGGAGATACCCGCTGAGCCGAGAGAGAGTCTCATGACGGGCGACCCTCACCTGAGAAGTTGCCTGGAACTAGTGGGCTATCACGTCACGGCCGGCGGTGAAGCGCTGGGAGAAGTTGAAGATTTCATCGTTGATGATCGAACTTGGACGATTCGCTATCTAGTGAGCCGCGCCGGAGCCGACTCAGGCGGGCACATTCTTCTGCTTCCGACGGAAGGCGCCCGGGAGATCTCCTGGACTTATAGACACGTGGAATTGAACCGGGCTTCCGCGAACCTATAGGCGAATCGGTCCGATTCCAGGAAGGAGTGGAATGGAAAGCCCAAGCAAGAAGAGTTTGAAGTTCTGGTCCCTGATGGTATCGCTAGCAGCACTGCTTGCGGCCGTCATCGTGGCACCGCGCCTCATTCGGGGCATTCCTTCGAAGCTGGACCCGCGCGCGATTTGGGAGACGCCTTATTTCCACCTAGGCAACGTCGCGGTCAGCCCCGAGTTGCTGGTCGAAGCTCTGTTGTTCCTGGTCCTATTGACCGCGCTCACCCGGTTATCACGACGATTCCTGCGATCCGAGATACTCAGCCGAACGGAGATGGACCAAGGGCAGCGTTACGCCATTGAGCGCACGTTCGGCTATGTGGTATTTGCGCTGGGGCTGTTCGTCGGGATGCAGATCGTCGGTCTGAATGTGAGCAGTCTGGCCTTTTTGGGCGGCGCGGTGGGAATCGGGGTCGGGTTTGGGCTGCAGAATATCGCGAGCAATTTTGCCTCTGGTCTCATCCTGCTCCTGGAGCGCCCGATCAAGGTGGGCGACCGGATTGAGGTCGGCAAACTGAATGGCGACGTAGTGCGGATTGGCGGAAGAAGCACTTGGGTCCGGACCAACGACAACCTGATCATCATTGTCCCGAACTCCGAGTTCACCAATGGCCAGGTGACCAACTGGACGGCAAACGACCGTCGGGCGCGATTCTCCTTTCCGGTGGGCGTGGCTTACGGCTCGGATCCCGAGGCCGTCCGGAGCGTGCTGCTGGCAATCGCCCGGCAACATCCCGACGTGCTGAACGATCCGGCGCCGGAGGTCCTGATTTCGAGCTTTGGCGACAGCTCCATCAATTTCGATCTACGCGTCTGGACCATCGCGCAAATTCAAACACCGTCGCGCTTGAAGAGCGACCTTTACTTTGAAGTGGTGCGGCAGTTCGCCGCGCATGCTATCCAAATCCCATTCCCGCAGCGCGATGTCTACATAAAAGCGATCCCTGAACTAGATCAAGCAGCGGCAGCGGGGAGCGCGGCCGCCGAATCGCCCGAGGCAAAGTGACTCGAAGGAGATCCGTTATGTCGCGAACCGGCAGCCGACTCAAGATAAGCGTCCTCGTCGGCGTTTGTGTGGTCGCTTGGGCGCAGCCGCCGGCCGAAGCGCCGACCGCCGCGCCAGTACTGGTATCCGGTCGAACTGTCTTCGTGGTGCAGACGAGTCTCGGCCCGTTTTCTGCTCGCGATCGAGCGGCGGCAACGAGCCAAAGGCTGACCCGGATAGCTCGGGACTTGACGGCGTCTTTGGACTTGATCGCTGCGGTCAATTCGGATTCGAGCACGGACATCACGTTAGGCGATCGGGTTCTGCTGAGCGTGACGGACGCCGACGCGCGGGCCGCGGGTAAGAGCAGGAACGAATTGGTCGCGGCCGATATCGCAAGTATTCGGTCGGTTATCGGTGCGGTCCGGGCAGAATACAGCTCCCGCAATTTGCTATGGGGAGCGTTCTATGGTTTGTTGATCACCGCGCTCCTCATGCTCCTGCTGAGAGTGTTGCGAAAGCTGAAGTCGGCCGGCGTGGCAAGGCTGCAGCGCATGAAGCTCCGCCCCATCCGCATTCAGCGAGTCGAGCTGGTCTCCGATCAACAGATCAAAGATGGGCTGATCCAGGGTGCCAAAGTAGTCTACGCGCTTCTGGTGTTGGCGGCCTTTTACGTGTATTTACCGCTGGTCCTGAGCCTGTTCCCATGGACCAGGGAATATGCGCCGCGACTGGTGGACTACATCGTGTCGCCGCTCCGATCCGCGGCTCAAGTGGTCATTGCCTACCTGCCGAATCTTTTCGTGGTGATCATCACCGGCTTCGGTGCTTATTTATTGGTCCGGATCTCCCATTTTTTCTTTCGTGAGCTGGGTAACGGGACCATTGCCTGGCCTGGCTTTTACCGCGAATGGGCCGGCCCCACGCACAAGATCGTCAGGTTCCTGATTCTCGCGATCACCCTGGTCGTGGTGTTTCCCTACTTGCCCGGCTCCAGTTCTCCGGCCTTCCGCGGGATTTCTATTTTTCTCGGTGTCCTTTTTTCACTGGGCTCGACTTCGGCGGTCGCTAATATCATTGGGGGCGTGATTTTGACGTATACCCGGGCCTTTCAAATCGGCGATCGGGTCAAGATCGCGGATACCGTCGGCGACGTTATAGAGAAGACGCTGCTCGCCACGCGCATCCGTACGATCAAGAACGAATTCGTCACGGTGCCGAACTCCATGGTTCTGGGGAGTCACATCGTCAACTTCAGTTCGCCCGGCGCGGGCGCTTCTCTCATCCTGCATACTCCGGTGAGCATCGGTTATGACGCCCCCTGGCGCACGGTTCACGATCTGCTGATCGCCGCCGCGTTGCGGACTCCGCATATCCTAAAAGAGCCTGCGCCTTTTGTTTTGCAAACCAGCCTCGACGACTTCTACGTGACCTATGAGATCAACGCCCACACTTCCGAACCGTCGCTTATGGCGGTGATCTATAACGAATTGCACAAGAACATTCAGGATTGCTTCAACGAGTCCGGCGTCGAAATCATGTCGCCGCACTATGGGTCGCTGCGCGACGGGAATACCATGGCTATCCCGAGACAATATCTGCCGAAGGATTACGCGTCGCCGGCATTTCGATTCGAAGCGAATCGCGATAAAAGCAAGACAGCGGAGTAGACGGTCACAGCATGGAACAAGTCGACTCCGATCAGTCTGAATCCAAGAAGACGAGTGGAGCCTCGCTCTGGGACTTTCCCGGCTGGGGCACGGCTGAACACATTGAGAATCTGAACGAGGGACCCGTCCAGATTCATCCGTTAGACGCCGCCCCCGCTCACCGGCTTGGTGTGTGGAAAGCCACGGCTATTTGCGGGAATGACATTACCTCGAGTTGCCTCTACGTAGCCGCGCTATGCGCAATTTACGCCGGGCCGTATGCGCCGCTGGCGCTCGCGCTGGTAGCTTTGGTGCTTTATCTGTACAGAAACGTTTACGCGGAGGTCGGCTCCGCGCTGCCGCTAAACGGCGGCGCTTACAACGTCCTACTGAACACCACCAGCAAGGGCAAGGCAGCGACTGCGGCATGTCTGACGCTGCTCTCTTACATGGCTACTGCCGTCTTAAGCGCATATGAAGCGATGCGGTACGCGCACAATCTTTGGACGGGAATCCCGGTGCTGACGGCGACCGTCGCTCTTCTGGCGTTTTTCGCGGCGCTGAATATCATCGGTATTTCTGAGTCCGCGAACGTCGCCCTGATCTTATTTGCGACGCATATCCTCACGCTAGTAGTCCTGGTTCTGGTATCCGGCCAGGTTGTGATTCAAAAACCGGTGATGCTTTTGGAAAACTGGGGCCAGCCGGTGCCGGAAGGGATTGGTCGTGCGCTTTTCTTTGGCTTTTCCGTGGCGTTGCTTGGCATTAGCGGTTTTGAGAGTTCCGCGAACTTTATCGAAGAGCAGGAGGAATCGGTATTCCCCAAGACGCTACGCAATATGTGGATCGCAGTAGCGGTCTTCAATCCCCTGATCAGTCTATTGGCTATGGGTGTTCTACCGTTGAGCGAAATCACCGCCCATAAAGAGGATCTGCTGGCCCAGCTTGGCTCAGTGGCTTCGGGCCCCGCATTGGCAAATTGGGTGAGCCTGGACGCCACGCTGGTCTTGTCCGGCGCGGTGCTTACCAGCTATGTGGGGATGACCGGCCTGGTGCGAAGGATGAGCCTGGACCGTTGCCTGCCGCAGTTCCTGCTCGCGCAGAATCGCTGGCGGCAGACTAATCATTGGATTGTGCTTGCGTTCTTCGTATTGTGTTCCTCGATCCTAATCGTCAGCGCCGGCGATATTCAAGTGCTGGCGGGCGTGTACACGCTGTCGTTCTTGTGCGTGATGGCGCTCTTCGCTATCGGCAACATGTTGCTCAAGATGAAGCGGTCCCGGCTGCCTCGATCCGTTCGCGCCGGTTGGCTGTCGGTGATCGCTGCCCTGCTGGCCGTCCTGGCGGGCCTTCTGGGGAATCTGCTGCTGCATCCCTCGTATCTTCGGGTGTTCCTGACGTACCTGGCGGTCTGCACCGGCGCCGTAGCGGTCATGTTTCTTCGCGTGCAGATTCTCCGCAGTATTCTTTCCGGGTCGCGCGCAGCGGTTGCCAGAGTACGAACAGGCAGCCGGTGGATAAATCTGCGAATCAGGGCAAAAATCCAGCAAATCAATAGCCTGGATGTAATCTACTTCAGCCGCGGCGACGACTTGGCTGCGTTGAACCGAGCTGCGGTTTATGTGCTGAAGAATGAGCTGACCACGCGCATGAAGGTAGTTCATTGCTACCAGGATCGCAATGACATCCCGGCCGCCCTGGCTGAAAACTTGAGGACCATCGATCATATCTATCCTCGAATTCGCATCGACCTGGTGCTGGTACAGGGGATATTCTGCCCCGAACTAATCGAGCGCTTGTCACGGAGGTTGAAGGTTCCGAAAAACTACATGTTCATTGGAACGCCCGGCGACCGCTTTCCCCACAGCATCTCGGATTTAGGCGGTGTGCGTTTGATCATGTAGCGATCCCATATGAACTCTGCCGGGAGGTGAGTTGGAAACCACGCGCAAGGGAGTTGTTCAGAGATTATGCTAAACGAAACCGTAAAACGTTGGCTGCTGGATCCATTGGTGGGCAAATTAGTGGCGGCCGCGATCGCACTGATAGTCACGTTCGCGCTGGTAAGAGTGATGCAGAGGTCGCTCAGCAAATACGTCAAGGATGTAGACGCGCGGTATCGCGCCCGGAAACTGGTCACCTTCCTCGGCTATCTTGTGGCGGTTGTTATTCTTGCAACCGTATTCAGCGACCGCTTGGGGGGACTCACAGTTGCTTTCGGCGTCGCGGGCGCTGGGGTTGCATTCGCGCTGCAAGAGGTGATTGCCAGCGTGGCCGGCTGGGTCGCGATTTCTGTAGGGAACTACTATTCGCCGGGAGACCGCATCCAACTCGGTGGCGTTCGCGGCGACGTTATCGATATTTCCATCCTGCGCACGACCTTGATGGAAATAGGGGAGTGGGTTGACGCCGATCTATATACTGGCCGAATTGTCCGCGTCGCTAACAGTTCTGTGTTCAAGGAACCGGTCTTCAACTACTCGGGAGGCTTCCCTTTCCTGTGGGACGAGATCGTACTGCCGGTCAAATACGGGTCGGATTGGAAACTCGCCAGGAATATGTTGCGTGGTCTGGTTAACGAGGTACTGGTCGATTACTCCACTCAGGTGAGGACCGACTGGCTCACTATGGTCCAGCGGTATAGGCTCGAAGAAGCAAATGTCGAGCCCATGATCACCCTGCGGGCGACGGACAACTGGATCGAGTTTACGGTCCGCTACGTGGTCGACTACCGAAAGAGGCGTTGGATGAAAGATCATCTGTTTACGCGAATTCTGGAAGAGATCGACAAATCCGGCAATCAAATCCGGCTTGCTTCAGCCACTTTTGAAGTGGTCCAGGGTTCCACTTTGGATGTCCACTTACCGGATGCGGCGACAGCCGACAAAATCAAGCGATAAAATCCGGCGTTTGAATTACAGCAGGCCGCGGTTCCTGCATAGATCCGGCAAGTGGCGGATTGGTACTTTTTGGCCAGTCCTATTACCTTAGTCACGCGATCTTCCGACGCTTCATCGCGCAAACTCTCGTTATGTACGGTAAAGGGCTGGTCCTATTTCTGGCCCTCGCCCAAACTCAATTTCGCGCCGAAGTAGTCGACCCAGCCATCGCAAATCGCGCTCGCAACTTGAACACGGACGGATCCGCGCTCATGCGGCAGAGGCGATACGCCGAGGCAGAAACTGCTTATCGCGCTGCGCTTCAGGCCTGCGAGTCCCCGGATGAGCGGAGCCCTTGCGCCGCGTGGCCTGCTATTCTCAGCAACCTGGGAGCTGTCTATTTTCACACTGGTCGATTCCGGGAGGCGGAACCCACGTTGGTTCGTGCACTCGCGTACTGGTCCAGCAACTCCAAGCCATCCGCGGATCTAGTCAACGCGCTGTACACGTTAGCCAATGTCTACCAGTATCAGGCTCGCTATAGCGATGCATTGCCTTTCTATGAACGGGCTCTCGTTGTGCAGGAGGACCTAGCGGGGACAACGGACTTGTCGATTCTGCCCCTGCTCAATGGCGTGGCGCTGCTGTACGGTGACACTGCGGATTACACGCGTTCCGGGCAGTCTTTGCAGCGAGCCGTTTCTGTTATTGAATTGCGCCATGCGGAAGAGACCGCAGATGCGGCAACTACCTTCGCCGCCCTAGGGAAGATGCTCGAGGCGCAAGGGGACGTGCGCGAAGCGGAGAAGTGGTTCCATCGCGCTTTGGACATTCGGGAGCGGCTATTCGGAAAGAATGACCCTGTCGTAGCGGACACGAGAGTTGGCTTGGCTCTGGTATATCGGCGAGAGAGCCGGTTGGCGGAAGCGGCGAATTTGAATCTCAGCGCCATCGCAGTTTATCAGGCACAACATGGATCCAAGAACCTTCCGGTCGCACTCAACAATCTCGGCCGGATACGGACGGAGCAACAACGCCCCAAAGAGGCGGAGAGGCTATTTCGCAAAGCCATCGCCCTTTGGGAACAGCAACTCGGCCCCACGCATCCCAGTGTGGCGGCCGGTCTGACCAGCCTGGGGCTTGTGCTTTGCTCCCGAAGAAAATTCAGTGAGGCGGAACCCATATTGCGCCGCGCCCGGGATATCGACCGAGAAAGCTTCGCGGCGAACCATCCTAGAGTCGCGAATGACCTTGACAACCTGGCGGTTCTCGCTCTGGATCGCAAACGTTACGCGGAAGCGGAGGATCTGTTGCAGGAGGCGAGAGCGATTCTCGAAAAGCGGTTGCCCGGGCACCCGGAAACCGGGAAAGTGCTTGCCCGGCTGGCGCAAGTCTACCATCGGGAAGCGAAGCTCGCCGAATCCGAGACTTTGTACCGCCGGGCGCTGCGGATTCTGGAGCAGGGCTGGGGTCCAGAAAATCCGTTGCTCCTGGCGCCGCTCGAAGACTACTCGGCGGTTCTCCGATCCAAGCAAAACTATGCCGAAGCGGCTAGGATAGACGCGCAAGCCATGAAGATTCGGGTCAAGCAGGCGTTGCGGCATTCTAGACCGGAGACGGGCCTCTCTGACCCGAGACCGAGTTCGTACTAAAACTATTTCACAGGTTTGGCAGTGGTTCCGCCACGCCGCCTTCCGGCATAATCCCATTGATGCGAAAACAGTGCTGCGAATGCCGGTCGGTCCTGAGTCACGACGCAGGATATTGCGATGGTTGTGGAGGCAATTCCTTCCGGGAAGCGCCCAGCCAGCACGCTGGGCCGACGCTGCAATGGTTGTCAGTTTTGTTCATGCTCAGTTCGATCGGGTTTTCGTATTGGCTGCTGGTCTGGCGTGTGCCGGTAAGATAGCTCCAGAAAGTTCGTGTAACGTCCGAATCAATTGTTCCCGACCGGCGTGAGATTGAAGCGCATTTCGTTGGTCACCTCGAATCCCAGCAGTTCGTAAAGCGGGCGGCCGTCGGTGCTGGCGTGCAGGCAAATGCAATCAAACTCTTGCAAGCGGCACCAGCTAATAAGCGCTTCCATCATGGCTTTGGCAATTCCCTGGCGACGATATCGCTGGTGGACGTAGACATTCAGAATCCAGGCGCGGCGGGGCTGCGAGCGTTTCCCGGACCCGGGCCACGGCACAACGACAACGCCCGCACCTCCAACGGCAGGCGCCTTCCACCTCCGCAAGAATACTGTGATACGTGTCGTCGGCCAGCGCGTTCTGGAAATAGCCGCGGGAAACCCGCTCCGCGATCGCCAATTCGTGCGGGTTGTCGCGGCCCATTTCCCGGTACATCTCAAGACGATGCTGAAGGATGGTGTCCAGATCTTCGAGGGCGGCGGTTCGAAGGTGCATGATCCGCAATATAACAAGCCTCCGCTGTTCGGCTGCGCCCGCCGGATAGATGGTGGTTTGGAAACTGCCGGATGCGCCACCGCGCGTTATGGGCCCGTGCCGAACCGCATGTTCAGATGGGAAGCTCGCGCCCGAGTTGCAGTATTATCCGAGCCATCGATTGCTATAAGATCTAGGAAGCTCTGAAAGAGGTCAAGACATGAAGATTCGCGCTAGGGCGGTCCCCGCGTTACTTGTCAGTTTTTTGAGCGTGCACGGGTCACGCGGATTTGCGCAGACTAGTGTAGATGCGGTCGACGCCCACCTCGTCGCGGCCAGAAACGCTGCTGGATTTGACTTCACGGGCACCTTGGCCCGTTTGTGTGTCGCGCCACCAATGGTCTCGGGTGTTCGGGATGCAGCGCCGGGACCAGCGCCCGCTCGCAATACCTGGTTCGCGGAACCAGCCAAGGTCTTTGATAATCTCTACTTCGTCGGCTCAAAGATCCATTCTTCCTGGGCGTTGACGACTAGCGCGGGGATCATACTCATCGACACCTTGTACACCTACAATTCCGATGAGGAAATCGTTGGCGGACTAAAGAAGCTGGGACTCGATCCGGCAACGGTCAAGTACGTCATCATCAGCCACGCGCACGGCGATCATGTGGGAGGAGCCAAGATGATGCAGGACCGTTTCGGCTCTCATATCGTTATGGGCGGGCCCGATTGGGATTCCATCGAAAAATCCGTCAATGGATATCCAGCAGGGAAACCGAAGCGCGATATCGTCGCCGACGACGGCCAGAAGATCACGCTCGGGGACACGACAGTGACCATCGTCACCACTCCGGGTCACACGCCAGGAACGTTGTCACTGCTGTTCCCTGTGAAGGACCATGGCAAGCCGCTTATGGTCGCGTATTCGGGAGGCACTGCCTTCAACTTTCCTAGCACCGTGCCCAACTTCGATAGGTATATCCAATCCCAGAACAAAATGGCAGCGGCTGCAGCCTCGGCGAACGCCACCATTTTGCTGTCAAACCACTCGGAATTCGATAATGCGGTTTCCAAGACCAAGATGCTTGTCTCGCGTAAGCCTGACGAGAACAATCCTTTTGACCTCGGGAAAGACGCGGTGGCGCGGTATTTCAAAGCGACGGAGGAATGTGCTCAGGCGGCGCGCCTTAAGTTGATGCAGCCAGCGAAATAACGGAGATCTCGGCATATTCCAAAACGCAGCGGCGCCGGGAAGATTGGGCACCGCGCGATATCCGGTGCTATCGGCCAGCCAATTTGCCGCGCCCCGCGAGCGCTGTGATTTGCGTTAAGGCGACTCGCGCCTACAACCTGCCTCCCGCAGAAGGATCACTCCGACTACGCAGGCCGATGCGCTCGCAGGAAGGAATGTATTTGGCGGACCGCGAGAGGGATTCGTTCCTTGGGCTCTTTCCAGGGAAATATGCTCACTTCGGCTTTCGGCGCGAGCATCGCGGACTCCATGGCGACGGCGTATGGGTGGGCCGGAATGTCGTCCGGCAGGACCAATATCGGGGTTTGGCAATTGCGCACAAAATCACGCGTCACAGTAAAAACGAAGTCCGGGTCGGTGCGGTACATCTTAGTGAGAAATTTGTCGACCATCGCCATCGTGATGTCGGGCCGGCTGGCGGTCAGCGCCGGCCCCCAAGTCTTCATGTTGTTTTCGTAGAAAAGATCGCGCATCTCCGGACGCGACCCGCTGGGCTGCGCGAGGACGGCCGCAACAATACGATCGGGCGCCCGCCGCAGAAGATTCCAGATGAAGGGGCCGCCAATGCAGAAACCCATCACCATGAACTTATCGATTCCCAAGTGATCCATCAGGCCGAGCTGGTCATCGGCGTATGCGTCCCATGGCCGGTCGATCTCGAGTGGGCCGGAGGACTGGCCGCCATTCGCGTTACGCAGGTCCGGCGCGATGCAGCGGTACTCTCCTTTGAACTCGTCCATCGCGTTGAAGGGCACGCCCTGCGTGAAGAAGGAGATGGTCGCGTTTAATCCACCGCCGGCGATGAGCAACAACGGGAATCCGGAGCCGGCCTCCTCAAAGTGGATGCGAACAGCACCTTTTTCGTAAATGGGCATAGCAGCGCCTCCTTGTCCAGTCTGTTGAGCAAAAATTCGCGGCGCTACCGCCATCGCCGCGGCGCCCGTCACCAGCATTTTGCGTCTGGTCGAACTCATAATCCGCGTCCTCCTTAGGAACTCTTCATCAGAACGAGGCCGTACAGGCCCTCGCTCTGGTTGTCGGGACGGCGCGAGCCTATCTCCGACCGGCTCGCGAAAACATCGTAAGGTCCGCGGCTACTTCGACATCGCGAACCCGTCGATTTGAACGTCGAGGACATGGTTGATGCGGATGCCGTAGATGCCGTCGGTTTTCAATCCAGCCTTGGGCGTTGTGTGCACCATCGTTCCGTTGACCAAGTAGTCGACCTTGTCGGCACCCACCCGCACTTCGAGGAGGTTGGTGGATTTCCCATTGGAGTCTGGCTTCTTCACTGCGTCGTTCGGCGTGTCGGGCGATAGATTCTCAGTTTTGCCATCGCCAGTGCGGTGTTTTAGCAGCCAAGTGCCATCCTGCGCGATCACAAAGTACAGATATGTCTGTTGCGCGCCTTCTAGATCGCTCCCGCCGAAGATCAGACCATAGTAGTTGGGGTGGCTGCTCGGCTTCAGCAAAGTAAAGGCAGCCTTGATCGTGTAGGCGCCGCCCGCGACATTTGCCGGATTCCAATAGACTGCCGCTTGCGGATTTACGGCATGGAAGCCAGCTCCTGAAGTGTCGAACCTGATCGCTCCGACAGTATCAGGATCGGCCGCGGACGTGCTGCGATCGACGCGCATCTTCCACCCTTTCGGTGCTTCGGCAAAAAGCTGCGCAGCGGCAATCGACCCGAGTACAACAAGTAAAATATAGCGCTTCATGTTTCGGTTTCTCCTCTTTCCAAAGACTATTGTAGTCGGCGCAGCCTAACTGGCGCGAGGCGAGCATTTTAGCTATGGCGGGCCTGCTGGTACGGTCCAGGGCGTTCAGATGCACCTCGGTGGCGCGTGGATCGTGCTGGCGAGCGCGCGGCCGCGCCGGTCGAGCCCGATCGAAGCCAGTCTTGAAACACAGTCTCTAACGGTATTTGTCGACGATGTGGATACGCACTTCGAGCGGACTAAGGCGAGCGGCGCCCAAATCGTGGAAGAAGAGCGGCAGTACGGAGTTGAGGACCTCGAAAGCCACAGCTGGTTTTCTCGAAACATGTTCGCTAATGTTCGTCCCGAAGAATGGGGCGCAATAATAAGCTAAGAAAACCTCGCCAGGTTTTCCCGCAGGCGGGCGGCGGAGAGCGGCGATGGAAGCCACGGATGGTGCACGTCAATTACTGCGCGGACCAGCGACGGAGAGCGGAGCTTCGGGAAGAGGCAGACCCAGATCCATTGGGCCGTCACTAACGTGGCGCGCCAATCGCTGAAGCCCGTTGGCAGGTTGAAAGCTGTCGTAATTGCATCTTTCCCTGACATCGCCCAAGCGGAGCAATTCAACCAACTGCTCGGCAAGTACGGGTCTGCCGGCGAGGAATCCCTGGGCCTGATCGCAACCGTGGGCCGCAAGGAAGGCAAGCTGATTGTTGTGTTCCACGCCTTCGGCAATCACCGAAAGATCCAGATTGTGAGCGAGAGTGATCATTCCTTTCGCGACGGCTGCCGCCTTCCCGTTGGTGGCCAAATCCGACATGAAGCAACGATCCATCTTCAAGGTATGGAAGTTGAACTGCCGCAAATAATTCAAGGACGAGTAGCCGGTGCCGAAGTCGTCAATTGCAATCCGTACGCCGCTGGCGCCCAAACGCTCGAGAGCTGCCGGCGCGTGATCCAGGTTGTCCATCAGGGCGCTTTCGGTCAACTCCAACTCCAGCCACTTCGAATGAAGTTTCGTCTCATCCAGAATATTGAGAACGGTCTGCGGGAAATCTTTCTGCCCGAGTTGACGAGGGGAAAGGTTGACTGCCATTCTTACCGGTGGAATGCCCGCCCGCTGCCAAGCCGCATTCTGCGCACATGCGGATCTTAAAACCCATTCACCAATTTCTCCGATCAGGCCCGTCTCTTCAGCTATGGGAATGAAATCGTTCGGGGGGATGAGCTCATTCTTGGATCTATGCCAGCGGACCAATGCTTCGACGCCGACAATCTTACCGGAATCGATGGAGAAGGTGGGCTGATAATGGAGCACAAACTGATCGCGCGCCAATGCCTGGCGCAAGTCATTTTGCAGATCGCACAGCTTTGTCGCGTACGAGCGCATGCCCTCGCTGAATAGCTGCACTTGGCCTTTCCCATTGTTCTTCGCCTCGTACATGGCAATATCGGCGTAACGCAGCAGGTCGTCGGTATCGGTGATCTCGGGGCTGCTCAGAACCATGCCGATGCTCGCGCCGCTCACCACCTCACGGCCGCCAATCTGGAAAGGCGACGAAATCGCTTTCTGCATTCGGTCTGCGGTTTTCATCGCATCTTCAACGTCCCGAATCCGGTCCAGCAGGATTACGAACTCGTCGCCCCCAAACCTGGCCACGACGTCGTCTGGGCCGACGCAATTTCGCAATCTGGTTCCCACCGTCACCAATAGTTGATCTCCAACCGGGTGTCCCAGGCTGTCATTGATGACTTTGAACCGATCTAAATCCAGGAACAGAAGCGCGAAGCGTCCCGAACGATTGCGATCGCTCTTTTGATCCTCAGTCTTCTTCTTGAGACGACCCATCAGAAAGTCCCGGTTGGGCAAGTTGGTAAGTTTGTCCAGGAAAGAGTCCTTCAATACGCGTCTCTCCACATCAATCACCGCTGAAATATCAGCGTGCGAACCGGCCACGGCCACGACTTTGCCCGCTTCGTTACGCACTGCCCTGCCGCGAGCGAGGACCCAGATGTACGTGCCGTCGGCATGGAGGAGACGGTGCTCATTCCGAAACTGGCTGGATTGACCTTCAAGAAGATCCGAAAGCTGATCGCTAATTTTCGACAAATACCCGGGATGGACGCGACTCAACCAAGCATCGACGTTGGCATCAAGCTCGCCTTCCCCGTAGCCGATCAGACTTGCCCAGGACGAGGAGTACTCAAAGGTTTCGGACTTTAGATCCCAGTACCAGAGGCCGTTTTCGGTCCCCTCGGCGGCAAGTTCAAAGCGCGCACGCTTGAGATCGCCTGCAATCTTAGCATCCTCCGCCCGCCGCATTTCATCGAGTTTCTGGTAACTCTTTGCACGGCATGAGTAAAATCGCAGACTCGCTGCCGCCGCGGTCACAAGAACGGCGAGTGACCAGTAGATCAGAGTCGCCAAGGGCACACTCTGCGGCGGCGCTAGAACCATGATCTAGTAACTCATCCAGAGAGTGCCGACGTCGATAGCCAATTTGATTCATCCGGAGTGGGCCTAAAGTACTTCTTACGGCTAAGATGAAATCCCTATTTTCGTGCCAGAAAGATTGGAGACGATTTCACATACGCTCGCCGATGGGCTGCGCGCTTCGATTGATCCGCTAAAACTTCCAGCAAGGAAGGGGTGCTACTTGCCCACCAAATGCTTCACATCCTGCTCGTTTTCGTTGCAGACGAACTCGATGAGATTGCCCTCGGCGTCCAGGCGTAAATCTTCAGTGACGGTCCACGGCCGCGAATAAGCTTTGGGATCCTCAATTGTGATGTCGATGAACAGGTGCCCGTAGTCCGGACGCCGGTACCGTTCGGTGACCCGAAGAGATTCCGAGTGCGGGTGCCCCACGTCATCCAGCCAAGTTCGATCGTTGAATCCGATGGTTCGAACAACCAGGGCATCGCCTTCCCACGCGCCGGTTGAATAGCCCATCCATGTTGGCTGCGGATCCTTTTGCACCGTGCGACCGTCGAGATAAATCTCGCGGAACACGGTCTTGCTTTCATGAAGGATGACCACTTCATTGGCGCTTTGTATGATCTTGCTGGGAAGACCGCCCGCAGCAGTGGTGCGCGGCACTCCGGAGGGAAGGCAGTAGCCATCCGGATCTTCCTTGCTATGGTTGGACGTTCGCTCATCGAACAAGGCTTTGCCCCACGCCGTCATCGGCACCGCGTCCGGCTTCAGGTCCGCCGCCAAATTGTTGTTGAACTTTAGATTAGAGAGCCACATGCCGGAAAGATCCGGCTTGCCATCGGAGGTCCGAGGCGCTGGGGCACGGAGATCGGGCTTGCCGTCGGCTGTGCGTGGAATTCCAGGGGTGGGAATCTTCACCCACTGAGCGCCGAGTTGCGACGCAGCCAAGATAAACATTAAAAGCGCGGAAGTGA
>JBDTTL010000020.1:0-27350 GCA_039930665.1 Acidobacteriota bacterium | reverse complement strand
TCAGGAGGGCGGGCCGGCGTACGGAGCCGGCCTTAGGCAGGGTGACCTCTTGGTACGAGTCGACGCGGAGAAATCCCTTTGCTAAAGTCGAAACGACCGTTCAGTACGCCGCAGGCGGTAATCGGTTCCACGCTGCAGCCCAACATTGGCTATCTGAAGATCAACATGTTTCCAGGGATCGTGGGCGTCGACGTAGCTCGCGACATCGATCGTGCTATCGCGTCATTTCGAGACTGTGACCGGTTGATTGTTGACCTGCGCGGCAATTCGGGTGGCGGGATCGGTGGTCTGCGGCTCATGAGCTACCTGACGCCCGAGAAACTGCCGATTGGGTACAGCCTGAGCAGGGCTCGCGCGAAGAAGGGATACAAGAAGGAAGAGTTGATTCTTCCAGTTGGAGCGTACGTGACTTGGCAAGGCAAGCGTCTGGAAGGTCAAGGCATCAAACCCGAGATCATCCGCCGCTATGGAGCGGGTGCCGTGCCGGCGGGCTCGACACTCGAAGACTGGCCCCTCGCCTATGACGACCTCGAACCTTTCTACGACACCATCGAGTGGGAAGTGGGCGTCTCCGGTAAGGCCGGCAACATCCAAGGGAAGATCGATCCGCGCGGCAACATCTTCGAGGGTCCGCGCCGCCGCGAATACCCGATGCCTGCGCTGCGCAGCACTGAGTTCATCGATCACATGGCGGAAGCCGCCCGGCGTTTGGGTTGGCATCCGTTTCATCCTCCCGCCGCGATCAATACTCAACTGCGCGATCATCGTCCGGGTTGCGCCTATCACGGATATTGCAACGCAGGCGGGTGCCACGTCAGCGCGAAAAGCTCCACCGCGGTTACCACGATACCGGCGGCGCTCGCCACCAAGAACCTGACGATTTTCGACCTCGCTCACGTAACGCGCATCGTCGCCGATGCGAACGGCCGCATGGCGGGCGTCAGTTATGTGCGCAACCGCGAAGAGTTTTTCCAGCCCGCCAAGGTGGTCCTGCTCGCGGGCTACACTTACGAAAACACGCGCCTGTTGCTACTTTCAAAGTCGGCGGCTTATGGCAACGGACTGGCGAACAATCACGGTCAGGTGGGCAAACATTTCTTCGCGCACTACCAGGCCGGTGTGGCAGCCCTGCTCCCCTTCGATGTGAACATTTGGTACGGATTGCCGGCCCAAGGCATCACAGTGGACGATTTCGCCGATGACGCGTTCGATCACGCCGGCCTCGGTTTCGTCGGCGGGACCAGCTTGCATGTGCGCACTGAGCGCCACCCGATTGAAGGGGCGTCGATGGGCACTTTCGGCAAGGCTCCCACTTGGGGCGCAGCCTGGAAGAAGTTCGTTCACGAAAACGCGGCGCGCGTGGCTGCCACCTATCTTCAGACTTCGACGTTCCCGTATGAGACCTGTTACCTCGACCTCGATCCGGCGGTGACAGATCCGCTAGGCGATCCGGTCTGCCGCATCACCACGGGAGGCGTGAAGCAGAACGAAGATCGAGCCATTCGTTACGCCCAACAAAATATGGAACAGTGGTTCCGCGAGGCGGGCGCGATTGCGGTCGATCCCGCGGAGATCGGAGTGCCGGCCCTGAGTACGCACGCCTATGGCGGAACGCGCATGGGCGATAACCCGGAGACCAACGTAGTCGACCGCTGGGGTTTCTCGCATGAAGTGCCGAATCTGGGCATCCTGGGCGCGTCCGTAATGGGAACCAGCGGCGCGCGCAACCCTACTCTGACGGCGCAAGCGCTGGCGTGGCGCACCGCGGATCACTTGGTCAAGAATTGGAAATCGATTGCCGGGTAGCGCCCGGCTGAACATGAGTTAAGTAATGTGCGCGCCCTGCGTGTTCACATACACGCTATAAAGCGACTGGCTAGCCACCATAAATAGCCGGTTGCGCTTAGTGCCGCCGAAACAGACGTTCGCGCAGTTCTCCGGAAGGCGGATCATGCCGATGAGCTCGGCGTTCGGCGTGAGTACCTGCACGCCCGGAAGCGCGCCGCACCACAGGTTGCCATCAGTATCGCAACGCATACCATCGGCCGCGGCGGGCGCTCCCGTGACCGGAACGTTCAACTGCGCGAAGCGCCTTACGTTACGTAATGTCTTGCCGTCCAGATCATAGACCCAGACCTGGCGGGCCGATCCGGTGTCAGCGACATACAATTTCTTATAATCCGGCGAGAAGCAGATCCCGTTCGGCATGTCCGGCTGATCCGCTACTTTATCCATCTGCCCGGATTTTGTATCCACGCGATACACCGCGGGCTTGAGCTCCGATTGCGCCTTGAAGGCTTCATAGTTTCCGAGAATCCCGTACGTGGGATCCGTGAACCAGATACTGCCATCGGGATGGACCACGATGTCATTAGGCGAATTCAGGCGCTTGCCCTGAAATTTATCGGCGATGACGGTCACCGCGCCCGAATATTCGTAGCGCGCGACGCGACGCCCGCCATGCTCGCAGGAGAGCTGACGGCCCTCATAGTCGAAAGTGTTGCCGTTGCTATATCCCGAAGGATTGCGGAACACGCTGACGCGGTTGTCCTCTTCGAGCCAGCGCATTTGCACGTTATTCGGAATGTCGCTCCACACCAAGTATCGGCCCACGCCATTCCAGGCCGGGCCTTCGGACCAAAACGTTCCGGTGTAGTGCCGCTTGATTACGGTGTTCCCTATCACGTACCGGCGGAAACGCTCATCCAGGGCGATGACGTCGGGGTCGGGATATTGGACCGGCGGATTACCCGAATAGTTGCGCGTCGAGGGAACCGGAGATACTGGCGTTGCCGACTGCGCACGCGCAGCGGCCGGGATAAGAGCCACGCTTCCCAAGGCGGCAGATAAAAACAAACGGCGATCTGTGAGAGAAGGCATACCCGTTTAGATATACCGCACCCGAGCACTCCCCGCAAACCGCCGAGCGGCCGCGCGCCTAAGTCCGAGTGTTCGATGCTAGGCGGGGCGATCCGGCTTCAAGCCGTTGGGGTCGATGCCGCGCGCAAGAAACTCGTCGAGCCGGGAATGCGCTTGCATTACTTCTCCCCGCGCAGCCGCCAGCGCAAGTGCGGCATTTTGAATTCGCTGGCTCCCGTCCGGATGCGGCATTCCACTGGGGATATCGTCCATGATCGTGATTAATGCCTTAGACGCCGCGTCGGCTCGCGCCGTGGAAGCCAGGACGTCCCGCCGCAACGCTGCTTGAATCTGCCGCCCTGTTTGCGGCCGTTCTGTCATGGCCGGAGGCTCACTGGAGCACTTCACACAGATCCTTACGCCGTCGAGCTCCAGCTCGGCATCAGCCTCACAATAGATGCACGGTATCACAATTATTTAAATCCGGTTCAAGTTTATTTTTACTCCGTCAGCCATTAAATGTCAATTTGTTATTCGGCCGGAAGCCCGGCAATTAATATTTAATCGACGGCGGCGCGCGGCGTTGCCCGTCCGTCGACGCCGATCCTGTAGAGTAATACTATGAAGGCTCGCGTCTATGTTTCCTTCAAGCCCACCGTGCTCGATCCGCAAGGTCAAACCATTCGCGGCGCGCTCAACAGCTTGGGACACTCCACCATCGCCGCCGTGCGGCAAGGGAAATACTTCGACATCGAGATCGCTCCGGGCGCTGATCGCGAGCAAGCGCAACGGGAGATGGACCAGATTGCCCGCGACGTGCTTGCCAATCCGGTGATCGAGGATTACCGTGTAGAATTCCTGGACGGAGCCGATTCCTAGTATATGTGCGGAATTGTCGGCTACATCGGCCCGCGGGAAGCGGTTCCCATCATCATTGATGGGTTGAGGCGGCTGGAGTATCGCGGCTACGATTCCGCTGGCCTGGCAGTGCTCGAAGACGGTTGCCTGGCCGTGCGGCGCGCCTCCGGCAAGCTGCGCAATCTGGAGGAAGTGCTAAAGCTGAATCCAGTAGAGGGCCATTTTGGCATTGGTCACACTCGCTGGGCCACGCACGGCCGCCCCACCGAAGAGAACGCGCATCCGCATCGAGATTGCCACGGCGATATTGTGGTGGTGCACAACGGCATCGTTGAAAATTATCTGGCGCTCAAGGCCCAGTTGGTCAAAGAGGGCCACACTTTCGTCACCGAAACCGACACCGAGGTGATCGCGCACCTGGTGGAGAAATACTACGACGGGAATCTGGAGAACGCAGTGCGCGACGCGGTACGCCAGTTGACCGGGGTGTTCGCGATCAGCGTGATCTCGCGCAAGGACCCCAACAAAATTGTCGCGGCGCGCTCCGGGCCCCCGGTGGTGATCGGCCTGGGCGATAGCGAATACTTTGTGGCCTCCGACGTTCCCGCGATCCTTAGCCACACCCGTGACATGATCTTCCTCGCGGACGGCGACATGGCGGTGCTCACCAAAGACGGCGTCCATCTCACCGACTTCAACGGACGCCCCGTGAAGCGCCCGCCCTCGCACATTCTTTGGGACCCGATCATGGCCGAAAAGGGAGGCTACAAGCACTTCATGCTCAAGGAAATCTTTGAGCAGCCGCGCGCCGTGCGCGACACCACTCTCGGCCGCGTGGGCCAGGAATCCGGGCGCATCTTCCTGGACGAGATGGAAATTTCCGAAAAAGATTTCAAGGCGTTCAGCCAAGTGCGCATTGTAGCCTGCGGCACCAGTTGGCACGCGGCGCTGGCCGGCAAGTTCATGATCGAGCGGCTGGCGCGCATCAATGTAGAAGTGGATTACGGCAGCGAGTTCCGCTACCGCGATCCGCTGGTGGGGCCGGAAACGCTGACTATCGTGATTTCGCAGTCGGGTGAAACCGCCGACACGCGTGCGGCGCTGCACGAAGCCATGCGCAAGCGTTCCAAGACGCTGGCCATCTGCAACGTGGTGGGATCGGCCATCACGCGCGAGGCATCCGGCACGCTGATCACGCACGCCGGACCCGAAATTGGCGTGGCCTCTACCAAAGCATTCACCTGCCAGTTGACGGCGCTGTTTCTGATCGCCATGCACCTGGGCCAGGTGCGCGAGAAGCTGGAGCCGTCCAGGTCGCTCATGCTGGTGGAGCAGCTACTCAAGCTACCGGCGGTGATTGAGGATGTGCTGCGCCGCGACGCGATTTATGAAGATTTGACCAAGGTGCTCTTCCGCTCCACCGATTTTCTGTACCTGGGGCGCGGCATCCACTTCCCCATCGCGCTCGAAGGCGCACTCAAGTTGAAAGAGATTTCCTACATCCATGCGGAAGGCTATCCCGCCGCGGAGATGAAGCACGGCCCCAACGCGCTGATTGACGAGAACCTTCCGGTGGTGGTTCTGGCGACGCGGGACCCCGACGACGAGTCCAGCCGGGCACTTTATGAGAAGACACTTTCAAACCTGCAAGAGGTGAAGGCGCGCGAAGGCCTGGTTGTTGCGGTGGCCTGCGAGCCCGACGTGGAAGAAGTTTCGAAGGTCGCCGATTACGTGATTCCAATCGGCGTGACCAATGAGCTGCTGCTGCCCATTCTCGAAGTGGTGCCGTTGCAGATGCTGGCGTATCACATCGCGGTGCGACGTGGATGCGACGTGGATCAGCCGCGCAATTTGGCCAAGAGCGTCACCGTCGAATAACAATCGTGGAGTGAACTCTCACCATCACACTCTGCAGTTAGCGACGCGCGGCAAGGGGCTCTATCCGTTCACGCGCGACGTCGCAAAATGGGTGGCTTCGACGAGCGTCGAGAGCGGATTACTGACGCTGTTCGTGCAGCACACGTCGGCGTCGTTAGTCATACAAGAGAACGCCGATCCCGATGTGGTCCTGGATCTGGCCGATTTCTTCGAGCGCCTCGCCCCGGAAAACGATCCGCAATATCGCCACACCACCGAAGGCCCCGACGATATGCCGGCGCACATCCGTTCCGCGCTGACGCAGACCTCGCTCTCGATTCCTGTAATCGGCGGACGGATGGCGTTAGGAACGTGGCAGGGTATTTACCTGTTCGAGCACCGCTTGGCATCCTACCACCGCAGCGTGGTATTGCAGTTGCTGGGCTGAGAGACTACTTCACCACCACCGGTAGAATGTTCGCGCCCCTAGAGCTGCTCGAACTCCAGTGCAGGATGCGGCACGATCCAGCAGGCGCGAGACCCGATATCGCCGGCGACGCTGCCATGAGTTGACTGTTCGCCCCGATGGGCGTAATTTACGGGTATGACGATTCATCTGAAGCCTGAGCTGGAAGCCCTGATTCAGCAGGACCTCCAGCGCGGCCCTTACCAGTCCGCCGATGAATTCGTCGAACGGGCTGTCCAGATGCTGCATGACCAAGAACAATGGCTTGCCGAGAATCGGGACGAAATCGCCGCCAAGATCGAATCAGGCTATGCTTCCGCCGAACGGCGTGACCTCTTGGATGCCGAACAGGTCCGCGCCACGCTGAACCAGCGCAAGCAAGCCTGGCGCGAGCAAAACAATAAGTAATGACCGGTTTTCGGTTCACGCCGGAAGCGGCAGGCGATCTCTTTGAGATCTGGAGCTTCATCGCTTCCGACAATCAGGACGCCGCTGAGCGGGTCGAAGCGGCGGTCTATCACGCTTGCGCGTTCCTCGCACAAGCACCTCAAAGCGGCCAAGTGCGCCGGGAATTCACCGGCCGTCCCGTGAGGTTCTGGACCGTCCAGCAGTTTCCGAACTATCTCATCGTTTATCGCCCCGATACGCGTCCGCTTGAAGTCATCCGTGTCCTGCACGGCATGCGCGATCTCAAGGGCATTCTGGAAATCCCGCGATCCTAGTTGGTCCGCAATGGGACGCCGAGATTCGTCAAGAGCCGCCTGCCATGAAGCCAAGGGGCATAGACTTTGGGCTGTTGGGAGTTTACCAACAAAACTCTATCCGATGGCGCACGGGCACAGGCGATTCACCAGTTCGATGACAGTACTACGGCAAAGATGGGATAACGCTACTGCACCATCCGCTTTCGTGATCGCAGGATCGCAGGCACTTCCAGATCGTCAAACAAATCGTCGTTTTCGGGAGCATTCGAGGGAGCCATCGCGGCTGCGGCCATGGCCATCGGCGCGGCCTCCTCGTGAACCGGCTCGACATCCGTCGACTCGGCTAGCACGGGCTCAGCTTCCTCTACCACTTCCGTCTCGGCGGCGGTCACCGCAAATACCGGTTGTAGAGGTGGCGTCGCGGCAACTGTCGTCGCGGCGGGCCGCTCGAACTTCGGCAGACCCTCACGGGCGAAGCCTGTCGCGATCACCGTGATCTTCACCTCTTCGCCCATTTCTTCGTCGAGCACCACGCCGAAGTTGATCTGCAGGTCTTCATTGCCGGCGGCTTCGCGCACCAGCGTGCAGGCTTCGTTGACCTCATGCAGCCCCAGCCTGCTCGAACCTGTGATGTTGAGCAGAACGCCGCGCGCACCGCGCAGTCCGCCCGATACCATCAAAGGTGAGTTCAGTGCCTTCTGCGCCGCCGCCACGCAGCCATTCTCCCCGCGCGCGGTGGCCGTCCCCATCATGGCGTAGCCCATGCCGGTCATGATGCTGCGCACGTCGGAGAAGTCGCGGTTCACCAGGCCCGGAGTGTTGATGATGTCGCTGATTCCCTGCACCGCCTGCCGCAGAACGTCGTCCGCGATGCGAAACGCATCCATGAAACTGGTGCCCTTAGGCGCCAGCTCCAGCAGCTGATCATTGGGAATCGTGATCACCGTATCCGCCACGCTCGCCAGTTCCGCTAAGCCCGCCTCGGCCTGCTTGCGTCGCTTCGGCCCCTCGAAGCCGAAGGGCGTCGTGACGATAGCCACCGTCAGCGCACCTAGTTCTTTCGCGAGCGATGCCACCACCGGCGCCGCGCCTGTCCCGGTGCCGCCGCCCATTCCGGCGGTGACGAACACCATGTCGGAACCCTCCAGCAGATCGATGATGCGCTCGGTATCTTCGAGCGCTGCCTGGCGCCCCAAGGCTGGGTCCGATCCCGCTCCGAGTCCGTTGGTGATCTTGGAACCGATCGTCAGCTTCTTCGCTACCTGGGACGACTCGAGCGCCTGCGCGTCAGTGTTCAAGACGCAGAACTCGACGCCGGTCAACTCCAGCATGCGAGCGACGGCATTGCAGCCGCCTCCGCCGACACCGAACACGCGGATTTTGGTTCGCGGCGCGGGATCTTCTTCAATCATGAATTTCAATCCGTCGAGTGCCATCGTTGGTTCCTCCTGTTATTTCAAAACTAAACCCATAAGTCCGCTGACGTGCCGCGAAGGCGGCTGGTGCAGCTTCAACTTCGCCGAATAGAGCGCCAGCCCGGCGGCGGTGGTCCATAGCGGGCTCTTTAATTCTTCCGGCCAGCCGCCGATATCGTCTTCTGAAACGATACCGTTGGCAGCCTGGCAATTCAGCACACGCTCGGCCATGTCGCACATGCCGGTCAGCAGGGCGCCACCGCCCGTGAGAATGATGCCTTCATAGAGGTGCCGCTCCATCCCCACGCGCTGCAGCTCGGCGCGCACATAGAGAAACAATTCCTCGGCGCGGGCTTCCAGAATTTCGTTCAGTTCGCTGCGGTGGGCCTCCCGCAAGGGACGGCCCTCGGGTGAAGGCACCTCGATCAGGCTCGAATCCGCGGTCAGGCCGAGCAGCGCGCAGCCATACTCTCGTTTCAAGCATTCGGCGTCCTCGTAGGTGACTTTGAGGACCATCGCGATGTCGCGCGTCAGATGATCGCCCCACACGGGAACGCTGGCGGCGAGCAGCATCGCGTCGCCGTCGTAAATCACAAGGTCGGTCGACTGGACACCCATATCGAGCACCGCCGCCCCGCGCGTGCGCGCTTCCGGATGCACGCAGGCATAGGCCGCGGCCATCGGCTCGTACACGGTTTCTTCCACTGCCAGGTGTGCCAGGTGGGCTGCTGTAATCAGCGCCTGATGCTCGTGCGCCGCCCCGGTGACGACGTGGACGTGAGCCTCCAGACGCGAGCAAACACTTTTTTGCGGGCGGCGAAATCCCCCGCGTCCGTCCAACGTAAAATGCTGCGGCAGAACGTGCAACAGCGTGCGGTCGCGTTCCAGACGAACGTCGGCGGCCATTTCCACGGCGTATTCCAGATCGCCCGCATCCAGCTCGTGGGGCCGGCCGAATTCGTAGAGGCCGCGGCTCTGGGCGCCCCGCACCTCCATGCCTCCGATGCCGACGGTGACGGCGTCCACCGGAACCTGGGCTCCGCGCTCGGCGTCCGTAACAGCGGCGCGAATCGATTCGGCCACGGCAACGGGGTCGGTCAAGCGGCCTTTCGACCAGCCGGCCGAAGGCGCGAGGCCGTGCGCCACGTACCGAATTCCGCCGTTCTCAATCACGCCGATGACGCAGCGCGTGCGGGCGCTGCCTGCGTCCAGGCCCACCGCCAACTGGACTTTTGTACTCATCCGCCGTCTTTCTGTTCCACTACTGTAATCCGGTCTTCCAGGCGCAGATCCAGCGAGCTTGCATCCGGCATTTTCTCGCGAATCTCCGCATAGTGATTTAAGAAATTCTGATACCGCACCGCGAAGTTCTGATCGCCCAGCAGCAAGGTGACTAGGCGACCGTCATAGGACTGCGTCACGCGAAGATCCTCGCGATCCGTCGCGTCTACTTCGGCGATCTTATCGGCATTTGCTCCCAGTGCCCGCAAGAGTCTCTGCATACGCTGCACCCGGTCGCGGCGATCGGCCAGCGGATCGCGCGTTGAGACGCCACGGAGTACCGGCAAATGAAAGCGATCCGTGGCAGGAGGGAGGATTACGCCGTCTTCATCGATCAGCCCGTAACGCGAGCCGGAGAGCTTCACGAAGGCCACCGGCTTGCGCTCGGCCACCCGCACCACCACGCGGTTCGGCCACAGCCGCATCACGGTCGCGTCCTTAACCCAGTCCACGGTGCGCAGTGTAGCGCGGCGAGCATCCAGCGGCAGCATGTAAATACTGCGGCCCATGTCGTCCGCGAATGCGCCCTCGATCGCTCGCCGCGAAGCATGCTGCGCGCCCCGAATCTGAATCACCGAGGCATCATCGGTACCGTCCGGCCCATTGACGGCGAAACGCGGGTCGTGAATCAGGAACTGCTCCAGTTGATGCCAGCCAAATAACGAAATCACCAGCGCGACTGTTAGCGCTGCTACCCACACCGCGATCTTGAGGCGCGGCACTGTTGTGTCCCGCGGGTTCGATACGCGGGTGCGGGGGCGCGGCGGCTGCAACTGGGGCGGGTTCACGACTTGCTCCTCAGACGCGTCAAGATTTCGCCGGCGGCTTGTGAGACGCTGCCCGCGCCTAACGTGACGATGGCATCGCCGGGCGCGGCGGCAGCAATTACGGCGCCGATACCTTGCTCGACCGAGCCGGCGTAACTCGCTCCCCGATGTCCGAAGGCATTTAGTTTTTCGACCAGCGTTTGCGATGTGACGCCAGCAATAGGCGCCTCGGAGGCCGCGTAGATATCGGTGACGTGCACGCTATCGGCTTGATGAAAGGAGCGTGCAAACTCATCGAGCAGCGCCTGCGTGCGCGTATAGCGGTGCGGCTGAAACAGCACGTGCACGTTTTGAAAGCGGCAGGCGCGCGCGGCCGCAAGCGTGGCTCGGATCTCAGTGGGATGATGCCCGTAATCGTCGATAACGGTAACGCCGCGCTCGGAGCCGCGGACCTGAAAGCGCCGGTCGACGCCGCGAAACTCTGCGAGCGCCTGGCGAATCTCCTCGACGGGAACGTCGAGTTCCAGCGCTACTGCCACCGCGGCCGTGGCGTTCAGCGTATTGTGCGCGCCGGGCACCTGCAGGCGAAAGCATCCCAGATCGCGATCGCCCAGAATCAGATGAAATTCGCTGGCCATATGGCCGGCCGACGCTCCGGTGATGCGCAAGCCCGCCTGCGCGCTGGTACCGTAGGTGACCACACGGCGATTCACGCCCGGCAGAAGTTGCTGAATGTTTTCGTCGTCGAGGCACAGAATGGCCGCTCCGTAAAACGGAACCTTGGCGATGAAGGTGGCGAACGCCGCGCGGATCTCTTCGATGCCTGAGTAGTGGTCCAGGTGTTCGCGATCGATATTGGTCACGACGGCGATGATCGGCGCCAGCTTTAGAAACGATCCGTCGCTCTCATCGCTTTCGACCACCAGATATTCGCTCTTGCCCAAGCGGGCGTTGGAGCCGTTGATCCCCATGCGCCCGCCCACCAGAATTGTGGGATCCAGATTGGCGTGGACTAGAATCGCCGCCACCATCGCGGTCGTGGTGGTCTTGCCGTGGCTGCCTGCGATCGCGATGCCGAACTTTTGGCGCATCATCTCGGCCAGCAGTTCGCCGCGGGGGATCACTGGAAGCTTGCGGCGTCGTGCTTCGACAATCTCTGGATTCTCCGGCCGCACCGCGGAACTGTACACCACCATTTTGGCGTCGGCCAGATTTTCCGCCGCGTGGCCTTCGTAAATGACGGCTCCGCGCGCCGCCAGACGCTCCGTGGTCGGCGAGTATTTCTGATCCGAACCGGTCACCGGATAGCCCATATCGATCAGCACTTCGGCCAGGCTGCTCATGCCTATGCCTCCGATGCCGATGAAGTGAACGGGCTGGGGTTTAAAAAACATTTTACTAATGTATTGTTTCGGCTTTCCTTAGCGCGTGTCAATGGCCTCGCGCGGAATAATGTTGGACAATGCAATGGACTCGAGCACATCCGCCGCCCGCTGTGCCGCTCTCGGCTTCGCAAAAGCCCTGGCCGCCGCGCCCATCTCGTCTAACAGCCCTGGACTCTCGATCAGGCGTAACACTTCCTCCACCAACCGGGCGCCCGTCATCTCTCGATCCAGCACCAACCGTGCTGCCCCGCCTCGTTCGAAGGCCTCCGCGTTTTTCAATTGATGCTGATCGCTCGCTCCGGGCAGCGGCACCAGAATCGACGGCTTGCCCGCTGCCGCCAGTTCGCTGACGGCGCCCATTCCGGCCCTGCTCACAACCAGGTCTGCTTCCGAAAAAGCCCGTGGCATGTCCGTCAGGAATTCCGTGATTTCGCCCGGCATGCCGGATTCGTGAAATTTCGGCGCAAGTTCGGCATACATACGCGACCCCGTCTGGTGAATCAAGCGTATCCGCGCCCGGTCCCACAGCGGCCAGCTTTCTTCGGCCGCGCGATTCAAAGTTCGCGAGCCCTGGCTGCCGCCCGTAATCAATATCGTGATTGTCGAACTCCGCGGCTTCACGGGCACTGCGAAAAATTCTTCGCGAATGGGAAGGCCCGTCACTTCGGTGCGGCCTACGGGGAACCAGCGCTTGGCTTCCCGAAAACTCACCAGCGCGCGAGTAACGAAGCGCGCGGCACGGCGGTGCGTAAAGCCAGGAATCGCGTTGGGCTCCATGATCACGGTGGGAATTCGCTTCCATGCCGCGGCCGCGAGCACCGGTCCCGCCACATAGCCTCCCATGGAAAACACTGCCGCCGGCCCGGCCCGATCCAGGATGCGTGCAGCCTGCCAGATGCTGAAGGGCAACTCGCCCAGCGTCGCCAGTGTTTGCCGGAATCCGACGCGATTCAAGCCGCCGATCTCGATCCACTCGATGGGAAAATTCTCGGCGGGAACCAGCTTCGCTTCCATGCCGCGCTCCACTCCCACAAAGAGCACGCGATGTCCCCGCGCCCGCAGTTCGCGAGCCACCGCGAGCGCGGGAAGCACGTGGCCTCCGCTGCCCCCGCCGGCCATGACGAATGTCTGCGGCAATCTCAACCCTCATTTTCGCTCACGCTCAACAGCATTCCCAGCGAAGCCAGCGTACTCAGCAGCGAACTTCCGCCGAAGCTGATCATGGGCAGCGGAAAGCCTTTGGTGGGCGCGATCCCCACGACTACGCTCATGTTGATCAACGCCTGCACCACTATCGACACCGTCACGCCCAGCGCCAGATATTTACCAAAATCGTCGCGCGCCAGCATGAAAAGCCGCGCTCCGCGCCATAGGATTACCAGGAACCCGATGATTACGGCCGTGGATCCCCACAAGCCCAGTTCTTCGCCCACGGTCGCGTAAATAAAATCGGTGTGCGCGTCCGGCAGGAACATCAGCTTCTGTTTGCCCTGCATCAATCCCATCCCGAACACGCCGCCGGTGCCCACCGCGATCCGCGATTGCCGCGGCTGATAGCTCGCGTCGCGCACGCTGGTGGAGCGCTGCATGTAAGCTTTGAGGCGGCCGCCGGGATCGATCATTTCGATTTTGCTGTAGTCCGGATCGACGTAAGCGATGATGCGGCCCAGCCGATAGCCGCGCGATGCTATTGCCACCACAACTAGCGCGAACGCGATCAACCCCACTCGCAGCATGTACCTCAGCTCCAGCCCCGCGATCCAGAAGACGATGACGGCGGTGATCACTGGAACCAGCGCAGTGCCGAGATCCGCCACCACAACCATGAAGCCCAGCATCAGTACCGCGACCAGCGCCTGTTTCAGCGTCCGCCGGTCATTGATGATGTGGGCGCGGCGCGCGATGAAATAGGCCAGAAATAATATCAGCGCCGGCTTGGCAAACTCGGACGGCTGAAACGACCCGACGCCTGGCAGCTTGAACCAGCGGTGCGTGTTCGCATCGACAAAATACACCAGCACCAGCAGGCCCAGCACGATACCCAACCCCGAGAATGCCCAGGCCGGCGTATTCAATTGCCGGTAATCCATGCGCTTGAAATACATCAGCGCCAGAAATGAAACCAAAGCCCAGAAGGTCTGGTGCACCACGAAATAATACGGCGCGACGTGATAGCGCAGCTCCGCCACGGCGCTCGATGCACTGTAGAGCATCACCAGCCCAAAAAACACCATCGCAACAATGGTCAGGAACAAGACCCAGTCGGTTCGCAATCTAGCCATGCTTCGCCTCTCTGTGGTCTCCGGTCAATCCGTGGACCAGCCGCTTGAATTCGCGGCCTCGGTGCTCAAAATTTTCGAACTGATCGAAACTGGCACAGGCGGGAGCAAGCAACACGGTATCGCCGGATTTCGCCCGCGCGTGCGCGTCCGCAACCGCGACCTCGATAGTGCCCGAGCGAAGCAGCGGAACCGCACCGTGCAATTGCGCCTTGATCTTATCCGCAGCCGCGCCGATTAGCAGTGCGGCATGAGCCTTCACGCTCAGCGGGCCGGCGAGTACCGAATAATCACTGCCTTTGTCCTTGCCGCCGAGGATCACCCACAAACCGCCGCTAAACGCCGCGATGGCCTTGAGCGTCGCATCCACGTTGGTGGCTTTCGAATCGTTATACCAGTCGATTCCGTTCAGCCGCCGTACAAATTCCAGCCGATGTTCGACCCCCGGAAACGTCATCACCGCCGCCCGGATCTCTGGATGCGTGGCGCCCGCCAGGCTGCTCATCGCCGCCGCGGCCATCGTGTTCTCCAGATTGTGGAGGCCGCGCAGGGGAACCTCGGACGTCTTCATCACGGGTTCTCCGTTAAGCACAATTTCGCCGGTTGTGACGAAAGCTCCCGGCGAAACCGCGCGCGTGGAACTAAACCAGACCACCGCCGCATGGCCGCGACGCGCGAAACCCTCGCAGATCGGATCGTCGGCATTCAGCACTTTGAAATCCTCCCGCGTCTGCTCGACGAACAGGCGGCCCTTCGCGTCCGCGTAGCGTTCGAGAGTACCGTGGCGATCCAGATGATCGGGCGTTACATTCAACGCCGCGCCAATGTGCGCGCGAAAGGTGTCGGTAGTTTCCAGTTGAAAACTCGAAAGCTCCAGCACGTTCCACTGCCCGGCGCGAGATGTTTTCACCATCGATGCCGGCGGAGTTCCGATGTTCCCGCCCACCTGCACCGGAATGCCGCTGTGTTTCAGGATATGGCCCGTGAGCGCCGTCGTAGTGGTCTTTCCATTGGCGCCCGTGATGCCGATGATTTCGCCCTGAAGATACCAGCTCGCCAATTCCAGATCGCCGATCACGCGCACGCCGCGACGCCGGGCGTCTTCGAAAATCGCCAGGTTGGCGGGCACGCCGGGGGACAGCACAATCAAGTCCGCCTCCAAAAATGCGGCTTCGGTTTGAGGCTCAACGCTCACTCCCGCAATCACTCCGGCCGTCGCGGGGTTCTGGTCCACGGCACGTATGCTCGCGCCTTTTTCGCGCAACAGCTCGATCGCCGCCACGCCGCTGCGCGCCATCCCGACCACCACGACCTTTGCTCCTTCCAGTTTCATCGCAATTTCAGCGTGGTCAGCGCGAACAGCGCCAAAATCAGACCGACGATCCAAAAACGCGCAATCACTTTCGATTCCTGCCACCCAAGTTGCTCGAAGTGATGATGCAACGGCGCCATTTTGAAAATTCGCTTGCCGCGCAGCTTGAAACTGCCTACTTGCAGAATTACCGACAGCGCCTCGATCACAAAGACGCCGCCAATGAACAGCAGCAGGATTTCCTGCTTCAGCAGTACGGCCACCACACCCAAACCACCGCCCAATGCCAGCGAGCCGACGTCGCCCATAAACACTTCCGCCGGATGCGCGTTGTACCAGAGGAACCCGAGCGAGGCGCCCGTCATTGCTCCACAAAAAATGGTCAGCTCGCTCGCACCCGGCGTGCGCGACAGTTCCAGATAGCGCGCGAATTCGGCATGGCCGCTCAGGTAGCAAAGCGCCGTCATGGCGCCGGCTGCAATCACCATCAAGCCTATGGCGAGGCCGTCCAGGCCGTCGGTCAGGTTCACGGCGTTCGATGCGCCCACCAGTACCAGCATCAAAAACCCGAAGAACGCGGTGAAGGCCAGGGGATAGGTCCAAGGATTGTGCAGCCAGCCCGCTATCAGCAGGTCCGGCTTGAAGGTCTTGATGAACGGCACGTTCATGCTGGTGGAGTACACGCCGCGCGCGTTCATCCCCAGCAGCAGCACGCCGATCAACAGGGCCGCCAAAACTTCCAGCGCCAGTTTCCAGCGCGCCGTCAAACCCAGGTTCCGCTTGTTGCGCATCTTGGTATAGTCGTCCAGGAATCCCACGGCGCCGAAACTTACCAAGCCCGCCAGGGCCACCCACACAGCGGGATCGCGCAGGTTGGACCACAACAACGTGGGCACGACGATCGATACGCAGATCAACAGGCCGCCCATGGTCGGTGTGCCCGCCTTCTTTTGGTGCGACTGCGGGCCGTCTTCGCGGATATGCTGGCCGATCTGAAATTTGCGCAGGCGAGCGATCAGCCACGGGCCGAGCGCGATCGACAGCAGCATCGCCGTCAGCGCCGCCATGCCCGTACGAAACGTCGAGTATTGAAACACGCGGAACGGCGAATAGGAATGGAATAGTTTTTCGTAGAATAGCCAGTAGAACATCCCTCAATTCCCGGCCTTGGACAGGAACTCTTCTAAAGCGCGTTCCACATGTACGCCGCGGGAGCCCTTAAAGAGGATGACGTCGCCCGGCTGCGCGAGGGTGCGCACCAGCCGGCCCGCTTCCGCGGGGTCGTCGAAAAAAAACGCGGCGTCGGCCGTTAGGCCGGCACGCTTGACCGCGTCCACCATGAAGCAGGCCGCGCCGCGAATTCCAACGAGCACATCAAAACCGCACACCGCGGCGTAGTTGCCCACGTCGCGGTGCAAGGGCTCGGCCCAGCGGCCGAGTTCGAGCATCTCCCCCAGAACCGCGATGCGCCGGCGCGCCGGAGTGTCGCGCACGACCTCCAGCATTGCCTGCACCGCATCTGGGTTGGAGTTGTAGCAATCGTCAAAAATCAAAACGCCGTGATGCTCCAGGCGCTCGCCGCGCATCTTTCCGGGCATCAATTCTTGAACTTTTTCGCGGAGCCGCTCCGGCGCGATTCCATAAACGCCCGCGACGGCGATTCCCGCCAGCAGATTCGAAACGCTGTGGCGGCCGGTCAGCGTGCTTTCAAAACGCGTCGCGCCCACCCGGAAGCGCACTCCCGGAGATCCGTCGCCGCGCGTCGACTCGACATCTTCGGCGCGCACCTGCGCAGCCGGCGATTGTCCGTAGAGAATCGTACGGCCGTGATGAGAATCCGCAAACGCCGCAACGCGTTCATCGTCGGCATTCAGCACCGCCGTGCCGCGATCGCCCAGCGCTTCCACCAGCTCCCGCTTAGCCGCCGCGATTCCCTCGATGGAATCAAAATTTTCGATATGCGCGTAACCCACATTGGTCACCACGCCGACGTCGGGGCTCGCGATCGCCGCTAGCTCGCGAATCTCACCCGCGTGATTCATTCCCAGCTCCAACACCGCCACCCGCGCCGTTTCCTCCAGACGCAGCAGCGACAGCGGCAGCCCGACGTGATTGTTCAGGTTGCCTTGCGTCTTCGCCGTCGTCATTTCAGTTGCCAGCATTTCCGCGATCGCGTCCTTCGTGCTGGTTTTGCCGGCGCTGCCGGTTACCGCTACCACGTCGCCCCGCCATTCCCGGCGCGCCCACCCCGCCAGGGCCTGCAACGCGCGAAGCGTGTCCTCCACGCGCAACGTCTGCGGCCCATCGCCGACGAGTTGCTCCGCGCCTTCCTGCACCACCGCGGCCACTGCGCCTTTTGCCAGGACCTCGGCCACATATTTGTGTCCGTCATTGAGCGGACCTCGTAGCGCGAAGAAGAGATCGCCGGGTACGATGGTGCGCGAATCGACCGACCAGCCGGTGACCCAGACAGTGCCGATCGGATCCGGTCCGCCGGGCACACGCAGACCCAGCGCGCGCGCCACCGCTTGCAGGGAAAACTTCATCTCTCTTTTTCATACCGCATTTTTCTTATAACCCAGAGATTGCAAAACCTGCCGCGCCGTTTCGCGGTCGTCAAAATCAATCGTCCGGTCTTTCAAAACTTGATACGTCTCGTGACCCTTCCCGGCCAGCAACACCACATCGCCGGCTTTGGCTTCCCCAAGCGCACGCGCGATGGCCTTGGCGCGATCCGGTTCGGCCGCCAGCGGCGTATCGAAGCGTCTCAAGCCGACCATCACGTCGTTCATAATGTCCAGCGGATCTTCGGAGCGCGGATTGTCCGAGGTCAGCACCACGAAATCGCTTGCCTCCGCCGCGGCCTCGCCCATCAGCGGACGCTTGGTGCGATCCCGGTCGCCGCCGCATCCGAAAAGCGTGATAACGCGGCCATTGCCGGCCTGCACCGCCAGCTCGCGAGCCGACCGAATCACATTGCGCAGCGCGTCATCGGTGTGTGCGTAATCCACCACCACCAGGAACGGCTGCCCGCTGGCAACGCGCTCGAAGCGTCCCGGAACCGCCGGGCAGGTCCGTATACCCTCGGCGATTGCCGACAGATCGATGCCGTAGCTGAGCCCAACGCCCACAGCGGCCAGAATGTTCGATACGTTGATTCGGCCCACCAGCGAAGATTCGATTCTCTGGCGCCGCCCCTCGTAAACGACATCGAAGCGCAGTCCGTCGAAGCCTGAGCGAATATTTTCGGCCCGCAGACCGGCCTCTTCCGAAATTCCGAACCAGATCACTCGAGTGTCGCCGGCC
This sequence comes from Acidobacteriota bacterium, assembly GCA_039930665.1. Classification (GTDB taxonomy): domain Bacteria; phylum Acidobacteriota; class Terriglobia; order Bryobacterales; family Bryobacteraceae; genus Palsa-187. The sequence continues at coordinate 8,861 of JBDTTL010000020.1, read as the reverse complement.
GGCCGCATGCTTTCGCTTGCCGGATCATCGGCGTTCAGAATTGCCCAGCGGGGCACAGGTCCTTCGTCCGGGACGAACAGCAAACGTTTGGCCGCGGCGTATTCTTCCATCGTCTGATGAAAGTCCAGGTGATCGCGTGTCAGGTTGGTAAACACCACGGTATGGAACTGCATGCCGTAAACCCGCGCCAGGGCCAATCCGTGGGAGGAAACTTCCATGGTGAGGTAGCTACCGCCGCGCTGCTCCAGCTCCGCGGCGAGGCGGATGACATCCAGCGATTCGGGGGTGGTATTGGGCGCCTTGCGAATTTCGTTGCCCATACGATATTCGATGGTCCCGATCATTGCCGTAAGCGCCGGTGGCGCGGCCGTCGGCGCCACCGCCTGGCGCAGGATCGCGTCCACCAGATAGGCGGTAGTGGTCTTGCCGTTAGTGCCTGTGATACCCGTGAAGTGGACCCGTTCGTCCGGCTGCGCATAGAAATTTCGCGCGGCGATAGCCAGCGCCTTGCGGCCGTGCTCCACTTCGATCCATGGGACGGCGGGGGGAACGACAGGAGGAACTATGGCGGGAATTGCACCGGGAATGGCAACGCCTTCGCTCCGCGGCAGCTCACTGACTACGGCGCACGCACCTCTAGCCTCCGCATCCCGTGCGAACTGGCGTCCGTCGACGCGCGCTCCTGCAAACGCAAAAAACAAGGTGTCCTTTTCCACTTTGCGCGAATCGTATTCCAGGCCAGCGACCTTCATCTCCGCCCACTCGCGTGCCGGCACTCCGCGCAACCTTACGCCCCCCAAAACCCCAGCCAAAGTCATTCGCGTGGGGGCCATGACGACGTGTCAATCCTTCACCGCGTAAGTTGCACGTGCACGCGGCTGCCGGGCGCAAGAATAGATCCCGGCGGCGGATCCTGTGCCCGCGACATGCCGTCTCCCTGCACCTCGATAGGAAGCCCAGTGGCCGCCGATTCCTCCAGCACCGCACGCAGCGTAAGACCGCGGAGATCCGGCACTATCGGCCCGATCCCTTTTTGCGCGCTTAAAAAAGGCCGCCGGTCCGAGGACGTCCCGAGGGAAGTACCCGGAGGCGCTTCACCTGCCGAAGCAGAGGAAGCCCCCGAAGCCGGCGGCCCAGTGACGGAGGATACAACTCCAGAGCGCACGGCAGCGGAGTTTACCCGCTGCGGGTTGTGCGCGATGTCAAGACTGTGCGGAATCTCGATAGCCGGCGCGGCCGCGAGTTCCTCTGGCGCCGAGCCCAAACCCGCTATGGCTAAATCGTTTTCATTCCGCTTGTCGCTTTTTGCCAGGCGCGGTCTGGTGTCGGGCAGATCCTTAGGGACATCAAACATGCGCAGCGCCGACGAAGCCACCGCGCGAAATACCGGCGCGGCCACTGGACCACCGTATCCAGCCGCCCCGCCGGAGGTGCCGATGAGCGTCACCGCGATTACGACCTGCGGATTGGACACCGGCGCGAAACCGAGGAAGCTCGCGTTGTAGTGATGCGTGTAGACTTTTGCTTTGAAATCGTAAATCTGCGCCGAACCGGTTTTGCCGCCCGAAGTATACCCGCGCAGAATAGCCTGTTTGCCAGTGCCGTGGAGCACCACGCCTTCCATCATCTGACGCATCTTGATGGCGGTCTCCGGCTTGATCACGCGCTCAGGCTTGTCGGGAACGGTGCGCTCTTCCACTCCGCCGGGCGTTTGCCGGGCAAGAATCAGGCGCGGCTTCACACGCATGCCGCCATTGGCGACAATCGCGCCGGCCAGCGCCAGTTGAATCGACGTGGCGCCCACTTCGTGCCCCATTGCAACCGAGCCAATCGAAGTGGCCTCCCAGCGGCTTAGGCGGCGAAGCATGCCCGCCGATTCTCCCGGGAGCTCGATGCCGGTCTTGCGGCCGAAGCCGAATCTGCGGACGTAGTCGTAAAGGTTCTTCTCGCCGACTTTCAAGCCGATATTGATCGCGCCAATGTTACTGGAGTTCGCCAGCACATCCGCCATACTGAGCGAGGAGTAGCGGTTATGATCGTGAATCACGCGGCCGAATAAGTTTATAGTGCCGTTGCCGCAGTTGATCATCGTGTCCGGCGTCAGATTGGTGGTTTCGAGCGCCGCCGCGAGCGTTATCACCTTGAACACGCTGCCCGGTTCGAAGGGCGTCGTTACCGCCAAATCGCTCCGCGCGCCCGGCGTCTCCCGGACGCCCTTAGGCGCGCCATTGGGGTCGTAAGCCGGATAGTTGGCCATCGCCAGAATGTCCCCGGTATAAGGATTGAGCACGACGACCGAGCCGGTCTTCGCGTTGCTCTTGGCGACCGCTGCAGCCAGCGCTTTCTCGGCGTCGTACTGGAGATTCGGGTCCAGCGTGAGCGTCAGGTTCGTGCCCGGCTCAGGCACTCTCGAAACCACGGAATCGTAAGCGTTCTGCCGCACATCGTTATATACGCGGGCGAGACCCGGGCGTCCCGAGAGCTCATCGTCGAAAGTCATCTCGACGCCGCCGTTGCCGTGCTCGACCACGTCGTCGGGATCGACAATACCGGTCGACCCCAGCACATGCGAAGCCAGTTCCCCGTGCGGATAGAAGCGCCGCATCTCGGGGCGGAACTCTACCCAGTCCAGCCGCAGGCTGCGCACCCGGTCGGCCTCTTCCACGGAGACTTTGCGTTTCACCCACATGAAGCCGCTGTTCCGGACCTTAGCCAGCGTGATGCGGTCATAGAGCGCTTTCCGCTTGAGATCCAGTACGCGCGAGAGCAGATCCGCAGCCACACCCGCATCCGGAATCTTCATGGGGTTGATGCAGATGGATTCGGCCGGCAGGGTTTTGGCCAGCGGCTGGCCGGTGCGGTCGAAGATGGTACCACGGGGGGCTTCGATCTCCACGGTCTTCTGTTGCTGCTGCTCGGCGAGCTTCGCCAGCTCATCGTGGTGCACCACCTGCAACCAGATCAGTTTGCAGAAAACGGCGCCGGCCCACAGCAGCAACAGCCGCAGCAGCCAACGCAGCCGCCGGGTAGATAGAGTTTCCGGCATGTCTTCCCCTTCTGGTCCGTAAGGTAGCCCGCTCGCCTACCGCTTCCGGTTGAGCGCCAGCGAAGAGCCATCTTTGGAATCCAGGTAAACCACTTTTTCCGGTTCTGGATCGGTGAACTTCTGCTGACGCGCCAGCTCTTCCATGCGCGCCGGCGAAACCAGCCTTGCTTCCTGCAGCTCGAGCGATGCCTGTTCCCCCGCCAGCCGTTGGGCTTCGCTGCGCAGAGACTGAATCTGATAACCCGCCAGCAATCCGTAGGCGCTCGGCAGCAGCACGCAAATCAATAGCAACGCGGCAGCCCCCACCGATCCGATCATTTTCCAGCACACGCCGCCGGCCTGCGGATCGGTCTGCCGCACCAGGCGGCTGTTATCGATGCGCTTTATGAAGAAATAGATATCGTCATTGGCGAAAGCCCGCACGGGTACCGCACGAACGGCGCGAGCTGCTCCGGACACGGCCGCAAATCGTGCCGTTTCCTTGATGAAGAATCTGCTGCAGACAGTTGCTAGAGTTGCCATGTTCCCGTTTCCTTTTCTGCGTGCGGGTCAACCCTCAGCCCCAGGCACCGGGGGTGGAGAGTGCCTGTGGCTGAACGCTGCCGGTAATTTCTTGTCCAATGATTTACACTCGAGCGATTTACACTCAAGCAATTTCCACCGCCCGCAGCTTCGCCGAACGCGACGGCGGGCTGTCCCGGACTTCTTCTTCGCTGGGCCGCACCACGTGACGCGTGAGAATATTCACTCGCCCCTCCTTTGCCAGCGCCTGAAAACTTTGTTTCACCTTGCGGTCCTCGAGCGACATGAAGGTGAGCACCACCGCTCGCCCGCCTGGCTTCACCAGCGTCGGAATCGCGGTCAGTAGCGCGTCCAGTTCCTCGTTTTCCTGATTCACCGCGATGCGCAGCGCCATAAACGTCTGCGTGGCGGGATGCAGTTTGCCCGTACGGGGCACGGCACTCTCGATCAGCTTGGCCAACTGACCGGTACTTCTGATCGGCCGTGCCCGCACGATTGCTCTGGCTAATCTCCGGCTCCTCCTTTCCTCGCCCAACTGAAAGATCAAGTCGGCGAGCTGCTTTTCCGATTCGTAGTTGACGATATCGGCCGCCGTCTGCCCCTGACTGCGATCCATGCGCATGTCCAGCGGTCCATCGGCCATGAGGGAGAAACCCCTTTCTCCCTCCGTCAACTGGTACCTCGATACGCCCAAATCCGCCAGCAGGCCGTTCACTTGCGTGAGCCCCTCGGCCGCCAGCGCTTGCCCCACCAAAGAAAACGAAACGTTGTGAAAGTGAATTCGCGAAGCGCAGTCCGCTGTATTCTCTTTCGCGCGCGCCAAACTTTCCGCATCGCGGTCGCACGCCAATACCAAGCCCGAACTCAACTGACGCGCGATGGCCCCGGCGTGTCCTCCCATCCCCGCGGTTGCGTCCAGATACACTCCGTCCGGCCGGATCGCCAGATACTCCAGGCACTCGCGCAACATGACCGGAACGTGCATACATGGCCGCTTACTTCAATCCCTTCTTCTCGAGCGTCTTCACCTTTTCGCCCAGGTTCGCGAGAGCACGGTGCAGGCGCTCCTCGTGAACGTTCTTCCCGGCCACATTAATCCGGCCGTTATAGCAATCGAGAAACACCGGCTGCGATTCCAGCGACAGTTCACGCCGCAGAGCCGCCGGCAGCAGTACTCGCCCCTGCCCATCGATTTCCGAGTCCCCGCCGAAATATTTGGCGACGTAAGCCACGTCTTCGGCCAGCTCCGCCAGATCGCCCGCGTTGCCGAAAAAATTTTCGTTGCCTTTCCATACCGGAATGGGGTAAATTCGAGCTACCTCACGGTCCAGACTGGTGATGAAAACTTTATCGACGCCCAGCTTTTTCAGGTATTCGAGGAACTCGGAAGGCAGCTTGAGACGGCCTTTATCGTCGACCCGCGCCTGGGCAATCGAGTGCGGAGGTTCCACTGGAACCGCCCCTCCGACGCCATTTCCAACCACTGGTTCTACCACTATTTACCAGAACTGACCACTTCAGCCCACTCAGTGTAAACCAAGCTTCTTGAACTTAGCAAGTGTTTTTGTTGCAGCGGTTGAAGTTACGCTTTTTGTTCGCCTACGGTCGCCTTACTCCACTCGCCACTCGGGCGGCTAGAAATTCGTCGCCGGCGTGCCAGGTGGGGAGCTTTGGAAGGTTGGCCGCCTCGCGGTTGATCGCTAGTCCGAAGCGGGCGTAGCGCACCATGCCCGAGAAATCCCAGTCATCGTGGTACTCATCCGACGGCTGGTGGTAATGGGCTTCGTTGTACTCGTCGGCGAGGCGGTTTCCGGCACCGGAGGGCTGGCCGATCAAATCATGTCCCGAATCGATCGAAAAGGCGGGAATGCCGACCCGCGCAAACGAAAAATGGTCGGAGCGATAATACGTGCCGGCCAGCGGGCGCGGATCGGGAGAGACGGTGAGATGGAAGCGCCGGGCGACTTCTTCAACCACCGGGAAAACTGTGGTGCGTTCTGCGCCGTTGACCTGCACGTCGCGGGTTCGGCCGCGTGGAGGCAAGGAATCGTAGTTGAGCGCGAGAGCGGTTTTGCCGGCGGGAATCACGGGATGCTGTCCATAGTATTCCGAGCCCAACAGCCCCGCTTCTTCCGCGGCCACCGAGATGAACAGCGCAGAGCGGCGCGGTTTCTGAGGCAACGCAGCCCAGGCGCGCGCCAATTCCAGCAAAACGCCACAGCCCGTGGCGTTATCCTGCGCGCCGTTATAAATCGCATCGCCGCGAATCGGTTCGCCCACGCCCAGGTGATCCCAGTGCGCGCTGAACATCACGGCTTCGTTTTTGAGCTGCGGGTCGCTGCCCTCCACTTTTCCGATGACGTTGCGCGTGTGGATCTCGCGGATTTTTGCCGACGCGCGAATGTGGAAACGCAGCGGCAGGGGCTGCGCCCGGAAGCCTCGCGCATCCGCCAGCTTCAGCCATTGGTCGGCGGCTGTGTTTTGGGTCGCCGCGATGCGCTCACCACCTTCCTTCGTCACCCAGCCGGCGAAGGCCAAGGCGTAAGCTCCGGGCGCAAGTTTGGGCTCCAGATCTTCTTTCGACCAGGAGGAGCGCACCACATTCCATCCATAGCTGGCCGTAGGCGTGGTGTGAATGATGATGGCGCCGATCGCGCCGTGGCGCGCGGCCTCTTCGTATTTATACGACCAGCGGCCGTAGTAGGTCAGCGCCTCGCCGGTGAAGAACTTAGGGTCGGTGGAGGGCGGCTCGCCAGTGAAGAGCACCACCACTTTGCCGTGCACGTCGATGTCTTTGTAGTCGTCCCACTGGTATTCCGGCGCGACGATGCCGTGACCCACGAAAATCGCATCGGCATCGATCTCGATGGTGGGCTTCTGCTGGAATGTGACACCTACGAAATCATCCAGCCAGCGGAAGGGAATGGCGGCGCTCGACGCGGTCACGCGCAGCGAAGTGTCGGGCTGCGGATCGGCGCCTACCAGCGCGAAATTCTGGAAATAGGTTCCGTGATCGCCGGCCGGCTTCAGCCCGTCTAGCGCAAACTCGGTGGCGATGTATTCGCTGGCGAGTTCTCCGCCACGCGTGCCTACGCCGCGTCCTTCGAGCAAATCACTCGCCAGAAATTTCACATGCGCGCGTATACGCTCGCCGGAAATCTCGGTGGTATCGGCAAGCGGAACTTGAGCTGGCGTGATCTGAATCCAAGCGGCCGCGGCCACCGCAAAGAGTGAAAGGAAGAGCGCGCGCTTCATTCAGGCATCATAACAAGCCGGGTGCGTCGGGAACGGCCAGCCGCGAATGTTCGATCCCTGTCCGCGCTGCACAGCGGCGGTGCCAATTCAATTAGGACTTGGACTTGACCGCTTTCAGTTTGCGAGCGGCGGCCCAGCGTTTGCGTTGCGCAGCGGCCATGCGCTGACGCGCTTCCGGGCTTACCGTACGGCGCGCGGACGGCACGCCAACCGGACGCCCCCGCTTGCCTCGCTGGTGAGCCAGCCGGTCTAAGATCGCAATCGCTTCGTCGAGTTGCGCCTTGTATGCAATGAGGTCCGACAGGACTTTAGCAACATCCATAGTTCATTCAGTATTTGGGAAGAAAGGGTGCGGGCGCAAGTGCCTTCGCGGGGCGCACTGGTCCAGAGCTGTTTTAGAGCAATGCCTATACTTGAGAGAATGAAGATCGTGATCGATACCGTCGCGCAGACTTTGACGGAAGTCAACGGCGCAGCGGAGAACACCGTGGGGTTGTTTAGTAAAGAGGCCTTCGAGACGCTATCACTGGCCTGGGTACGTGTCGGCTGGAGCCTGCAGTATTATCACAACTTCACCTGGTTCGGCCTGCCGGTTTTGCAGTTCCCCGAAGATCTGCTGCGGCTGCAGGAAGTGATCTACGCGTTGCGCCCCGCCGTTATCGTCGAGACGGGAGTGTACCAGGGCGGCTCCTTGCTATTCCACGCGTCCCTGCTCGAGGCAATCGGCGGAGGCAAGGTCATCGGGATTGACCGCGAGATCCCGAAACAGACGCGCGATGCGCTCGGCAGCCATCCTCTCGGGCGCCGCATTTCGCTGCTCGGAGGCGACTCCACTGATCCTAAGATTGTCGAGCAAGTGAAGAGCCTGATCGAATCGGCGAGTCCGGTTCTGGTGATTCTCGATTCCGGCCACACCCGCGAACATGTAGCGCGCGAACTCGAATGCTACGCACCGCTGGTCACCGAGGGATCGTATATCGTGGCCACCGACGGTATCATGAAGGACCTCGCCGACGTGCCGCGCGCTCTACCCGAGTGGAAGAGCGACAACCCATTTGAAGCCGCCAATGAGTTTGCGGCACGGCATCCCGAGTTTCGCCAGCAACAGCCGCCGTGGCCCTCGCAGCAGGGCGTACTCGCTGAAAACGTTACCTATTGGCCAGGGGCCTGGCTGAAGCGCCTCGGATAGTGCTAGGTGGCGTTCCGCTCGCGCCGGGAACGTCGCGCGAATACTCGATAACGATAAAGTCGTTCACGTTTTCCTGGCGGGCCCGATACCCACGGATTTCCATTTGTTTCGTCATCCAGGGGCCGAGGCCAGAATCGGACTCCGCCAGAAGAAAGATGACGGGTTGGTCACTCAGTATTTCCATTTTCCCCTCGATGAAACATTCGACATCCGGGAAGAACTCGTAGGGCAGCGGAATTACCGGATTTGCAATCGGATAGGCAGCCAACGGTGCAAACAGCCGACTAGTCTTGGGTTCCTTAGCCCTCCAATCGCCGAACCCTGCAAAGCCACTGGCGAGAAACACGGGGGCGCTCGGAGGCTTCTGGGCCAGCAAGCGCAACGGTTCGCGCCAACTGCCAGGCGATTCGCGGAATGCGGAAAGAAGCATCGCTGGATGCAGCACATTCCCGGCGAAAATCGCCAGCATGAAAATGGTCCTTGCCTGCAGGTTCGCGATCCCGCAGACCGCCCAAGCGATGATCAGGACACTCGCCGGAAGTGTGAACAACAGATAACGGCTGGCGAACATCGTGCTCGGGGTGAATCGCGATACCAGGAAGAAAAGCGTTGGAGCCACCAGCAGCCACACCGCTAACGTCCAGGCAACCGGGGCCGGGATCGAAATCGGGCTCCATTTCAGCTTGCGCATCGGCACCATGAGCAGGACCAAGGCGGCACCCAATGCCAGCGCCAACAAAAGCGTCGTAGGGAAAACCAGCTGGAACCATTGTTTGATCTGCGGCGGAGTCGCTTGGAATACAAGTTTCTGTTGGGCAGCGTTTCGGAGGCTGCCCAGGATCAAGAGGA